>NZ_ANNI01000003.1:325746-651492 GCF_000466745.1 Campylobacter concisus ATCC 51562
CCAAAAATTCTCCTTGTAAAAATAAAAAATTATATTTTATATTTTTAAATTTGTACTATAAAAATTAATATCTTACTTTTAATGTTATTAGTCTTAAAAATTGTATAGTTTTGAACGTATAAAAAATGATTTAAGTTGAGTAAATCTAATAGTTATTTAAGAAAGTAAGGTGGGAGAAAACCCACCTTATAAAGAATTATTTAACTTTACCAGTTTCCATTCTTTGTTTGTGTATCTCACGAAGTTTTCTAATATCATTTTTAACTTCGAATACACCATGCCAGTGTGAGTAGTCAGGACCACCCATTAGAGCGCCTTGTCTCATACGACGACCTTCGTGGTGCCACATATGATAGTAAACATCTTGGAATTCATCTTCCCAAGCGTCTGCGAGTAGTAAGTTTTTAGCTTTCAACTCTTCAAGCATCTTAGTTGCTTCAGCATTGTAAACGTTATAAAGCTCTACTTGCTTATCACCCATAATGAAGAAGTTATCTGTATGAGTTGATGTATGGCAAGCTTTACAAACTAGCTTCATCTCAGCTCTTGCTGCTTCTGGTCCATTTGGATGACCTGCAAGTGGCGTTCCTATGGTTAGTTTGCCAGTTTTTTCGTAAACAACAGCAGCTTGTTCATCACCAGCTGTTCTTAGCTTACTGCTGACGCCCCATAGGTTCCATTTTAGTCTTCTTGAAACATTGTGAGTTGTTGTTGTTTCACCAACACCACTCATGTGGCAAGCTGCACAAGTTGGAGCTCTAAAGTCTGGTACATCCCATGTATCAGGAGCAGCATCAAAATTCCATTTGTGAGCTTCGCTATTATAGATATGTCCGTGCATTGAGTTGTTAAAGATCTCAATATCTGGGTGATCAGGTCCAAGGTGGCAAGATGCACAAGCAGCTGGTTTTCTAGCTTCAGCTATGCTAAATGTGTGTGCGCTGTGGCATGATTTACATCCGCCTACGCCACCATCAGGATAAACATTACCTATACCGTAGTTTGGCCAAGTCTCTTTTGTAGGTTTGTGATCAGCGTCTAGTTTGATGACGGTTCCGTGGCACTGTGTACAACCAGTAGCGTCTGGAGCCATTTTGTATTCTGGATGATCCATACCTTCATAGTGATACATTAGTTTTACCATCGCAGGGTTAGCATACATTTGCATAGCACCTCTTGCGTGACCACTCTTAACAAATTCTTCAACCTCATTTTCGTGACACTTAGCACAAGTTTTTGGGCTAACTAGCATTGAAACATGGTTGTTAGAATCTTTTGGATGCACCTTAACTGAAGCCATAGGATTATCTGCATTTACAGAGTGACAATCCATACAACTTACGCCAACGTGAGCGTGGCGACTATTTTTCCAATCGGCAACTATGCCGGGTGTCTCTTTAGCGTGGCACTCAACACAGCTTTTTGATAAGTCTGACATTTTGTGAGCAACTTTAATGTTTTTTACAACATTAAGGTTTAAAGCGTCAGATTTATTTGCATCCATGTTTGCGGCAAAGCCAAAAGACATTAGACAGGCTAATAACATTAGCGACTTTTTAAACATCTCTCCTCCTTACTTGGTTTTATTGTTTTCTTGTTTTTTAATTGCTTCAAATTTATCGATTTGTAGTCCTAAATTCTTGTGACCAACGTGCTCGTGGCAGTCAACACATGATTTTTTATTAGGATTTCCAAGAACGAAATAATCTCTATGTGGCAAGAATGATTTACCAGCTTGAATAACATTTTTTAAATTTGAGTGGCAAGTTAAACATCCACTATCATAGACAAAGTGAGATGCATGCTCGCGTTTTTTGCGCCAGTCGATCTTGTCCGTATCTGTAAAAAATGTCTTATAACCATCATTTATCGATACTTTAAGTTTTGTAAGTACATAGGTATAGGCACTTGTATGATTTAGGTGACAGGCTGAACATTCAGCTTTTATGCCAAGCTTGTTATTGCCACCGTGTACATCTTCATGATATGCAGCATTCATAGGATCCATAGTGTGGCAAATGGTACAGATGTAGCCGCTACCAGTTGCATGAAGTGCATCAGCAATACCCATAGACGCAATAAGTCCGATCACAATGCCGATAATAACAGATGACCAAACAAAAAATTTCTTCTTAACTTCAGCCAAAATCTCCTCCTGAATTTATCAATATATCGTAAATTTTTACGAAAATTTTAAGTGAATGTTATCTAAAAAAATATAAATTTTTTCTTTAAGTAAATAAAAATATTTATTTGATATTAACTTTCAATAAGAATAAATTTCTTGTAGGCCACCTACATCTTTTTCCAGAATTTGGTTCTTCTCATCAAGTTTAACCAAACCATTTGTTTTAAATTTATTTAAAATTCTCGAAAAAGTTTCTGGCGTCATATTGAGTATTGATGAAATTTTTGTATGCTTTAGCTCATTAAATAGATCTTCATGATTTAAAATGAACCTAGCCACCTTCTCTTCGGAGCTTAGTATTAGTTCTTGGTGGAGTAAATTTGTTGTTATTCTTATCTTTTGCGCCATTGATTTTAGAAATTTCATGCAAATTTCTGGCTTTGTTAAAAATTGTGCTTCAAATTTTTCATAATTTATCTTTAAAACCTCGCCAGAGATAGTAAAAATGGCGCTTGCTGGATAAGGGATATTTTCAAAATTTACGACTTCAGCTACAAAATTCATAGGCGCAAGCTGATGGATAAAAATTTCTTTACCATTTGCCGTAGTTTTATAAAGTTTAACCGAGCCAGTTATCAAAAATGTAAGCCACTTTGGCTCCTCGCCCTCTATAAATAAAAACTCGCCTTTTTTGTATTTTTTAACAACACTTATTGCTTCAAGTTTGGCTAGATCCTCGGCGCTAAGACCTTGGAAAAATGGGATTTGTTCTATCATATTTCACTCGCTTTTAAGATAAAAAAGCATTTTAGCATAAAAAATAGGACAAAATTTAACGGATTTCAAAGGGAGCTTTATCCCTTTAATTTAAGAATTTATTTTTTAAGAAGATCTCTGATCTCAGTTAAAAGTGCAATGTCGGCTGGAGTTTCAGGCTCTGCAGGAGCTGCCTCTTCTTCTTTTGGTAGTTTATTTTTAAGTGTATTTAAAGCTTTGATAACGCAAAAAATACAAAATGCAATGATTAAAAAATCAACCATTGTTTGTATAAATGAGCCATAGTTTATCGTAACAGCAGGCGCACTATCAACTGCTTCTTTTAGTGTTAGCTTAAGATCAGTGAAATTTACACCGCCTGTTATAACGCCAACCACTGGCATAATAATATCACCAACTAGCGATGAAACGATCTTTCCAAATGCCCCACCGATAACAACACCAACTGCCATATCTATGACATTTCCGCGCATCGCAAATTCTTTAAATTCGCTGATAAAACTCATTCTTTCTCCTATAAATAGTTAAATTTTCGTGCGGATTTTATAAAAAATATGCTTTGCTTAGCCTAAAAATTTAAAATTACATAACTTTAAATTTATCAAGCGAGTGTTATAATCCAAACTTCAAATTTAACGTAAGGAATGAGCTTATGTATCGTTTTGCACCCTCTCCAACAGGAGATATGCACATAGGAAATTTACGTGCTGCTATTTTCAACTATATTTGTTCTTTGCAAGATAAAAGTGGTTTTATTTTACGCATAGAAGATACCGACAAAGAGCGAAATATCGAGGGAAAAGAGAAAGATATCTTAGAAATTTTGAGCAAATTTGGCATAAAACCAGAGCAAATTTACATCCAAAGTGAAAATTTAAAATTCCACAGACAGCTTGCATCAAAGCTTCTCATCGATAAAAAGGCATTTGCTTGCTTTTGCACCGAAGAAGAGCTCGAAGCAAAAAAACAAAAAGCAAAAGAGCAAGGCGTGGCATATAGATATGACGGCACCTGCGAGAGGCTAAGCGACGCTGAAGTTTTAAACTGCGAGAAGCCATTTGTCATCCGCATGAAAAAACCAACACGTACGATGAGTTTTACAGACGCGATCAAAGGCGAGCTAAGCTTCGAGCCAGACGCTGTTGATAGCTTTGTCATCATGAGAGCAGACAAAACTCCAACTTATAACTTCGCCTGCGCGGTTGATGATATGCTTGAGGGCGTAACCTTTGTCATACGCGGCGAGGATCACGTGAGCAACACACCAAAGCAAGACCTCATACGTGAGGGGCTTGGCTACACTGGCAAGATGAACTACGCGCATTTGCCTATCCTTTTAAATATAGAGGGTAAAAAAATGAGCAAACGCGAGAACGAATCAAGCGTAAAATGGCTCTTTGAGCAGGGATTTTTACCTGAGGCGATCGCAAACTATCTGATACTTCTTGGCAATAAAACTCCAACTGAAATTTTTACGATCGAAGATGCGGTAAAGTGGTTTGATATAACCAAAATTTCACGCTCGCCTGCTAGATTTGACGTGAAAAAGCTTGAGCAGATAAATAGAGAGCACATCAAGCTTGCTTCAAAAGAGCGCATAAAAGAGATCTTTGGCGTGGATGATAGCAAGGTTGAGCTAGTTAAATTTTACACTCAAGAAAGCTCGCTAGTGCCTGAGATAAAGGCAAAAGTAGAGGCTATATACTCACCAAAAATAGCTCCAGATGAGTACAAAAACGAATTTGAGATCATCAAAAAAGCAGCTCATAATTTAAAACCGTGCGAGAGCTTTGATGAGTTTAAAAAAGAGCTTATGAGCGCTACAAATTTAAAAGGCAAAAACTTTTTCATGCCGCTACGTGCGCTGCTTACAAACGACCTTCACGGCCCTGAGCTTAGCGAGCTCTATCCACTCATCAAAGATGATCTAGCAAAAATTTTAATCTAGGAGCAAAAATGATACTTTCCACTCTATTTTCAGCGATTGCAAACATTTTGCACCTTATTATCACGGTCTATACTTGGGTCATCATCGCAGCAGCTCTGATTAGCTGGGTCAGGCCAGATCCTAGCTCGCCGGTCGTGCAGCTACTTTATAGGCTAACTGAGCCGGTTTATAGCTTTATTAGACGCTATATAAAAACAAATTTTAGTGGTATTGACTTTACTCCGCTTATAGTACTTTTAGCGCTTCAATTTTTAGATCAATTTTTAATAAGGCTTTTGTTTGGTTTTGCTGCGTCACTTTAGTATTTTCTCTCTTGCCTGTGTTGCTCTTTTGGGTAAAATTTACACCTACGAAGAGCTAAAAAAAGAGCCAAAAAGCCTAGCAAAAGACTACTACATCAACCGTCTTATTAACGAGGGCAGCTATACAAAAGAGCAGATCGCAGATCTTTCGCGTGATGTGTTTAGAAAAGCAGGCCTTGTTCAAAAATCAATCGATAAAATTTTACCTCCAAAAGTAGCTCCTAGCAAATGTCCTGGTGTAAATGCAAAAAATATCACCCAGGCAAATCTAACCTGCCAAAATTTGCTAACAACTATTGCTTTTAGCCTAAAGCTTGATAATCACGCTCGTGAAATTTTGGCAGCTAATCTTGCAAAGACAAATCCAGAAAAATCAAAAATTTTACTCGCATTAAATGAAACAAATCCGGCTAAAGCTTTTGCAAATTTAAACGATACAAAGAGCTTTTTAGAGCTATTTAACGCCTCTAGCCCGCAAAATAAAAGTATACTTTTTAGCGAAAGTTTTGATGCAAATTTCATGACCAAGCTCTACTCACAAAAGGGCTTTACAAATTTATTAAACGATATTGTTTTTAATAAAAAATATGAAGGCTTTAGGAGAAATTTGCTAAGCATCGATCCAGCCATCACTGAGAAAAATGACGCTTTTACACTTGGATTAAATGCGATTCTGCTAGGACAAGACGATATCGCTTTTAGTCTTTTTGCAAGGGCCAAGAGTACATTTGAAAGGGCGTGGCAAAGAGATAATGCGACCTTTTGGCAGTACCAGATAAGTAAAAACGAAAGCTTTTTAAAAGAGCTAGGTGCCAGCAAGGATGCAAATATCTACTCGCTTTACGCAAGAGATTTGATCGGTGGCGAACCACTTGAAGTCATCGTGCCAAGGCCTAGTAAGCAAAATATCGAAAATTTTGACGTGAGCGATCCGTTTTTATGGAACAAAACTGCAGCCCTTGCAAAAGATATGAATGCCACGCAAGCAAGCGAATTTGCGAAGAAATTTTATACAAACGAAAGCATCGGCGCCTATGCATACTTCATGCAAAAGGCGAATGGCTGGGGGAAGCAATACTTCTTGATGCCAAGTTCTCCTGAGCTTGATGGCATCAGCAACGAGAGAAAATCGATGATCTATGCTCTAGCTAGACAAGAGAGTCTCTTTATCCCAAGCGTAGTTTCTACTTCATACGCCCTTGGTATGATGCAGTTTATGCCATTTCTCGCAAATGCGATCGGTAAAAAAGAGCTAAAAATCCCAAATTTTGACCAAGACGATCTTTTTAAAACAGATATTGCATTTAAATTTGCAAATCACCACCTAAACTATCTTGATAAATTTCTCTACCATCCTCTCTTTACCGCATACGCATATAATGGAGGTATCGGCTTTACTAAAAAGCTTATCACAAGAGATGATATGTTTAAAGAGGGGAAATTTGAGCCGTTTTTATCGATCGAGCTTGTCCCAGTCGCAGAGACTAGAAACTACGGCAAAAAGGTGCTTGCAAACTACGTGATCTATATGGCGCTTACTGGTTCCAATATAAAGATTTCGCAACTTTTCGAAAATTTAACAAAACCGGCTTTGACTGATAAATTTCGAAACTAAGAGTGAGATCATCGCTTTGCTTGCTTGGTGCGGTCACTTCATAATAGAGCGCCCAAGGCATCGAAAATCCAGCAAATTTTAACATCTCATCATTTTCATCAAGTAGCCTTGCATTTGTGGCATTTGAGTCATTATTTACCTTGATATTATTTAGCTCGCTAGCGTGCTCTTTTGGGTTTATAGCCACCAAAAAGTGCTCTTTGCTTGCATCTAAATCTGAGTTATAAATAGGATTTAGATAAGTTGCTACAATTAGCGTTCTATCGGTGCCGTCAATGATCTCGCTCTTGCTTGTGTAAGCCAAAAGCTCGTTTTTTAAGGGTTCATGCACGATTACTTTTTCACCAGCACAACCAAATATCATCAAAATCAGGACAAAAAAAGATATAAATTTACTCATAAGAACTCTTAAATTTCTAAAATTTCTGCCATTTTAGCATTTTAATTTTTAAATTTCACTCATAAATTTTAAAGCCAACATAAGTTATAATCGCGAGAAATTTTAACAAAAAGGTTCTTATGAAAAGACTTGCTATCGCTTTTTCTGGCCCTTCAAATAGCGGAAAAACGACTCTTATTTTAAAGGTAGCAAAAAAATTTATAGATGATGGTTTGAAAGTCGCGATAGTAAAGCATGATCCAGGCGACAAGGCCAAATTTGATGTTGAAGGCAAGGATAGCTTTAGATTTTCTCAAACTGGAGCAGATGTGGTGGTGATGAGTCCGACTAGAACAACTTATTTTTCACAAAAACCACAAGAAATTAACGATGTCATTAAAATGCTAGGCGAGTTTGATATGCTCTTAGTTGAGGGTTTAAAGACGCTTCCACTACCAAGGTTAAGTGTTTTTAAAGATGAAATAGATGAAAAATATCTTAGCTTTTCAGATGCGATCGCAACATACAAAAAACAAATTCCTTACGAGATAAAAAATATAAATTTAGACGATATAGACGCTATTTGTGCGTGGATAATCAAAAATGCAAAGGCTGTATAATGCAAGAATTAAACCAAATTTTTAACACCATAAAAGAGATCGCAAAAGAGATAAGCGAAGTGATAAAATATGCCGATCTTGGCTACACAACTCACGAAAATGCAACCGGAGACACACAGCTAAAGCTTGACGTAAAGAGCGACGAGATCATCACAGCTAAATTTAAGGAGCTTTCCTGCGTAAAAGCGCTAATTAGCGAAGAGAAAGAGGACGAGCTTGAGATAAATAAAAATGCTAAATTTATAATCGCTTACGATCCACTTGATGGCTCAAGCTTAGTTGATGTAAATTTTGCCGTTGGCTCGATCTTTGGTATCTACGAAAATGAAGTAAAGCCAGAAAATTTAATAGCCGCAGCTTACAGCATATATGGCCCAAGACTTGAGCTTGTAATTACTGAGAAAAAGGGCGCTTTGCCTAAATTTTATAGGCTTGGCAAAGATGGCGAGTTTAAATTTGTAAAAGAGCTTGAGCTAAAAGAAAAAGGCAAGCTAAACGCCACAGGAGCCACACAAAAAGGCTGGAGCCAAACGCATAGAAATTTTATAAATGAGCTATTTAACGAGGGCTACAGGCTAAGATACTCAGGTGCGATGGTGAGCGATCTGCATCAAATTTTACTAAAAGGTGGCGGTCTTTTTAGCTACCCAGCAACGAGCGATCATCCAAACGGCAAACTAAGAGTAGTCTTTGAAGTGTTGCCATTTGCCTTCATATATGAAAACGCAAAGGGCGCAACGACAAACGGCAAAAACCGAACGCTTTTTGATATAAAAATAGAAAAAATTCACCAAACAACGCCATGCTTTTTTGGCTCACGTGATGAAATTTCTCTTTTACATAAATTTTACGAGCAAAAATAATGCAAGAAACACAAGCAAGCGAGTCACTTGACGCATTTGAACTAGCCTTAAAGCAAAAAGCAAAAATTTTGCAAGAGTGCCAAAGCCAAAAAGGGCAAAAAAGCTGCTTTAACTGCGAAGTATTTTTTGACTGCGAGACAAGAAAAGAGTACGTAAATAGCTGCTACAACTCGATGTCAAAGGGCAATACTGGCAGCGATGGCGGATTTGATTTTTAAAATTAAAGGAAAAATATGAAAGAAAAAGCTTATATAACGACCCCAATATACTATGTAAACGACGTGCCACACATCGGCCATGCCTACACGACTATCATCGCTGATACGCTTGCTAGATTTAACCGCTTGCAAGGCAAAGAGACCTACTTTATGACGGGCACAGACGAGCACGGACAAAAGATCGAGCAGGCAGCTCGTGCTAGAGGCAAGACTCCAAAAGAATATGCTGACGAGATCAGTGCGAAATTTAGGTCACTTTGGGATGAGTTTGAGATAAGCTACGATCATTTTATAAGAACGACCGACGAAGAGCATAAACAAACCGTACAAAATGTCTTTGAAAAGATGCAAGCAAATGGCGACATTTACAAAGGTGAATATGAGGGATTTTACTGCGTTAGCTGCGAGACATTTTTCAATCAAAGAGACCTGCTAGAAGACAATCACTGTCCAGACTGCGGCCGCGTGACGTCTTTGGTCAAAGAAGAGAGCTACTTTTTCAAGCTTTCAAAATATGAAGACGCGCTTTTAAAATGGTATGAAAATGACGAGCTTTGCGTCATCCCAAAAGGTAAGAAAAACGAGGTCGTAAGCTTTGTAAAAGGTGGACTAAAAGATCTTTCAGTAACAAGAACGAGCTTTGACTGGGGCATAAAGCTACCAAAGAGCGCAAACGATGAAAAGCACGTTATGTACGTCTGGCTTGACGCGCTTATAAACTACCTAACAACACTAGGATATTCAAGAGATGACGCTAGAATGGATCTTTGGCCATATACTACTCACATCGTTGGCAAAGATATTTTACGCTTTCACGCAGTTTACTGGCCGGCATTTTTGATGAGTCTTGGATTGCCATTACCAAAACATGTAGCAGCGCATGGCTGGTGGACCATAAATGGCGAAAAGATGAGCAAAAGTAAGGGTAATGTTATAAACCCAAGAGAGGTTGCAAATGCTTACGGACTTGAAAATTTCAGATACTTTTTGCTTAGAGAGGTGCCGTTTGGGCAAGATGGCGATTACAGCCAAAAGGCTTTGATTGAGCGTATAAACTCAGAACTTGGCAACGGACTTGGCAACCTGCTAAGCCGCATTGTTGGCATGAGTGCAAAGTATAGCGACTATAAAATCGACTCAAAAGATGTACTCAAATTTCATAAAGCCGAGCTTGATGAGGCGAAGGGCTGCCTTGATGAGGCTATTAAAAATTTAGAAAATTTAGCGACAAACCGCTATTTAGAGGATCTTTGGAAAGTCGTAACGCTTGCAAATGCAGCCGTTGCGAAGTATGAGCCATGGTCGCTTATCAAAGCTGGCAAAACTGACGAGGCAAACGCGCTTGTAGCACTTTGTGCGAATTTGCTAGCAAAAGTGGCGATACTGCTTAGTCCAGCCATGCCAAAAACTTGTGCTAAGATAGCTGACACGCTTGGCTTTAGCATAGATACGGCATCTTATGAAAGTCTTGTTTTGAAAAATGAAATTTCAAATTTTGTAGCAAAAGCTACCGAGCCGCTATTTCCAAGGATAGAAAAAGAGCTAATGAGCGAGGCAAATGAGCCAAAGGTTGAGGCAAAAGCTGAGCCAAAAGAGGAGAAAAAAGAGGACGAAATCATTAGCATTGATGACTTTGCAAAGGTAGTGATAAAAGTAGGCGAAGTGCTAGAGTGCGAGAGAGTCGAGGGTAGTGAGAAACTGCTTAAATTTAAGATAGATCTTGGCGAGGGGCAGCCGCGTCAAATTCTTTCTGGAATCGCCAAATACTACGAGCCTAGCTCACTTATTGGCAAACAAGTTTGCGTTTTAGCAAATTTAAAAGAGCGAACGATGATGAAAAAATATGTCTCACAAGGCATGATCCTAAGCGCATCTGATGGCTCGCTAACGCTTCTTGGTACGCAAGGCAAAGTTAAAAATGGTGCGATCGTTGGCTAAATGACAATAGAAAATTTAACACGCCTAATAAATGCCGAGGCTCTAAACGCGCCGACGATAACTAGCGTAAGCGAGTTTGTTTTCGAGCTAAAGCATGTAAGACGTGGCTTTGCGTATATTTGCTTAAACGCGAACGATAGCGACATAGAAACAGCGATTAAACAAGGCGCATACGCCATAATTAGCGAAGATAATGTGCCAATTATCGACAAAGAGATCGCCTTTTTAAAAGTTAGTAGCTTACAGACCGCCATGATAAAACTCATGAGATTTGAGGCTACTCACAAAGATTTAAAATTTTGCGCCGTAAATCCTTTTATAAATGACTTTTTAGAAAAATCAAAACTTGGCTCTAACGCACACGTCATGTCAAAAAATATCACTGAGCTTTTTAATCAAATTTTTCACGCAAAAGTCTTTGATGTCTTTTTCGGCGATGATACAAGAACACTTCAGCGAATATCGCCTCTTTTTGAGACCATTTACACAGATACGACTATGCGCGAGATAAATCCAAGCTCGATATTTTTTACAAGCACAGTCTTTAAGCAAACATACTATCAAAACTTAAACATACCACGAGTTTTTGCTGGGATGTTTTATGGGCTTTTAAAATTTCTTGATAGCAATAAAATTTCATTTAAGCCTTACGAAGGTAGGATTCACGGGCATTTTGATCCGATTTTTATAGATAAAAATTTTCTTCCTACTAGTTTTGGAAATAGCTTTAGAGCCATAATTACTGAAAGCGATGAAGATTTATACATAAGCCAAAGTATATTTTTAAATAAAAAATTTAGCCATGATGAGATAAAAATTTGCTTACCAGAAGGCTCGCTATTAAAAGTACAAAACGCAATCTACTTTAAAAATTTAAGCGAGATAAAAAAGCTTAAAAATTTTATCTATATATTGATTTTATGCCAAAAAGAGGAGCTTTTAGAAGAGCTTCACAAAACATCTGAAGAAAATCTACTCTTTTAAATTTTTATTATTTATAAGATCAATTAGCCTAACATCCTCACTTCTTACGATTAGACTTTTAGGCAGCTCAAATTTCTTGATAACCTCGCACTCTTTTTCTCTCATTTCGCCATCATCTTTTTCATGATCAAATCCCAAGATATGAAGTAATCCATGTGTAAAAAGTAGTGCGGTTTCGGCCTCTTCACTATGATTTAGCTCAGTGGCTTTCTCTTTTACCATATCTTTGTTTATAACGATTGAGCCAAGTGGGGCGTGAATGACAAGTTCAAGCGGAAAGCTTAAAACATCTGTCGTTTTATCAATGCCTCGCTCAGTTTTATTTAGTTCTCTCATTTCTTCCTTATTGACAAAAACTAGCTCGATTTCTCCTAGCGTCAAATATTCACAAATTTCATCTAAAATTTTTGGATAGCTCTCTTCGCAAAGTATCATTTTAGGCTCTTTCCTTAGTAACTTTTTGTATAATTCTAGCAAAAATAAAAGGCAAAATATGAAAAAAGCGGTTTGTATAATGAGTGGCGGCATGGATAGTACGCTTTGTGCTGTAATGGCAAAAAAGGCTGGATATGATATCGTAGCGCTTCATTTTGACTATGGCCAAAGAACGATGAAACGCGAAAAACGTGCATTTAACGAAATTTGCGAAAGACTAGGTATTACAAAAAAGATGAGTTTAGATGTTAGCTTTATTGCCCAAATAGGCGGAAATTCTTTAACCGATGAAAGCTTGCAAATAAGAAAAGATGGAGTAGAAAAAGATGTACCAAATACTTACGTGCCTTTTCGAAATGGCATTTTTATCTCGGTCGCTGCCGCACTTGCTGAAAAAGAAAATGCACAAGCTATATATATCGGTGTCGTAGAAGAAGATAGTTCAGGCTATCCTGACTGCAAAGAAAGCTTCATAAAAAGCATAAACGAGGCTATAAATTTGGGTACATCGCCTAGTTTCTCATGTGAGATAATTACTCCACTTGTAAATTTAAGTAAGGCTGACATCGTAGCAAAATCTCTTGAGCTTGGCTCGCCGCTAGAGCTAACCTGGAGCTGCTACGAGAGCGATGACGAGGCATGCGGACTTTGCGATAGCTGCAGACTAAGGCTAAATGGCTTTAAAAAGGCAAACGCCACTGATAAAATCGCATATAAAAATCAAAAATTTTCCTTATGAGTCTCTAAAACAAGGGCATTTAGTAAATTTAAAGATATATCAACGTTTAGACTCTTGCTACCTATCAAAAACATAAATTCTTAGTCAAGCTTGCCAAAATTTAATAAAGAAGATTAAAAAGTAGTTAATAAATTTAGCCAAGGGTACAGTAAAAACTTCTAAGTCAGTGGTCACTACCACGGCTTTTTAGTGATCTTATTTTTTCTTATTATCTTGTTTTTTATTTTGATCGCTTTGGATTTTTTCTAAATTTATATATCCCATTTCAACGAGTTTATTATAAATTTGAGCGATTTTTGGCCCAGCCGCACTTCCACCATGGCCACCATGCTCGATAACCATTGTAATGACATATTGCGGATCTTCATAAGGCGCATATGTAGTCATCCACGCATGAGATCTTTGTAAATACGCCATATCCTCTTCTTTCATACGTTTCTTTTCAGTTTGAGAAATTCCAACGACCTGGGCAGTACCGGTCTTTGCAGCAACTTTAACTAGGCTTCCAATAAAATGCCTATTTGCCGTGCCTCTTGGGTGATTTGCCACTTCATACATTGCATGCCTAATGGCTGGTAACTGTGATTTCTCAAACGGCGTAAAAGCATCATCTGTTGGTGTAAAATCAACATCCTTGTCATCAATGCTCTTTAAAAAATGTGGAGTCACATTTAGCCCAGTTGCAAGGCCTGCTGTATATTTTGCCACTTGCATAGGCGTGACTAAGAAATTTCCCTGGCCGATAGAAGTGATGAGAGTCTCACCTTGAAACCATGCTTTACCATACTTCCTCATCTTCCACTCTCTGCTTGGCAAAGTCCCCACAAACTCATTTGGCAAATCAACCTCGGTTTTTCTACCAAATCCCATACGCTCAAGTATCGGCACGATAGCGTCAATCCCTATCTTTTGACTACCTTTATAAAAATAATCATCACAGCTCTCTCTAATTGCCGTATTCATATTAACATTTCCATGTCCGTGAGAGTTCCAGCAGCGGAATTTACGCCCTCCAAGCTCATACGAGCCACTACAAAAAAAGCTATCGTATTTGCTCATGCCATTATCCAAAAACGCAAGTGCCATACCCATTTTTACGACAGATCCTGGCGGATAAAGGCCGTTTATTAGCTTATTTGTAAAAGGATGATCGACATTTTTTACAAGCTCTTCCCATTCAGGCTGAGAAATTCCAAGCACAAATGGGTTTAGATCGTACTCTGGAAAGCTACCAGCAGCTATGATAGCACCGTCTTTTAGACTCATAACTATGACGCTTCCTGCATCCTTACCAAAGACATCAGCGACAAACTGCTGAAGCTCAAGATCGACTGCAAGCTTGATATTTTGACTTTGTGGTGCTTGATAGTTTATCTGTTCGATCTCTTCATTTAAGGCATTTACCTTTATCTTTTTAAAACCCTGAATTCCTTGTAAGATCGGATTATAAAACCGTTCCACGCCACTTCTTCCAATATAATTTGTAAGCTTTGTCAAAGGATCATTATCCATATCTTTTTGATTTGCCCTACCGACATAGCCGATGATGTGAGAAGCTAGATCGTTATACGGATAGTGGCGTTTTGAAGCGGGCCTTATCTCTAAATTTTCACGCAAAGAAAGTGATGCAAAAAATGGCAAAAATTTATCATAATCAATAAATTCAACCACATTTATAAAATCTTGGTTATAAGCTGAGTCATTTTTTATGTATTCATTTTTAAGCTTTGTGACATTTAGATCACTAAATAGTGAGCCAATGTAAGCTAGCTCATCATCTAAAATTTTTACTTTTTTATTGGCGCTTAAATGAGGTCTAATGGATACTGAAAAGCCAAGACGATTAACAGCCATTGGCTTATCATGTGCATCAAAGATGATACCCCTAACTGGCGGAATATAAATAGTCTTTATCGCGTTTTGTTCTGCGATCTCGTTGTAGTAAGTATTTGAGTTGATGCTTAGGTGATAAATTCGTCCCAAAAGTATAATCCAAAAAAGAGCGATCACACTAAAGACGATGCGCATCCTCATAGCACTTTATCCCTAAAAAGAACGATAGCAAGGATACTTTCAAATGCTATAAAAAATAGATATTCAGATGAAAATGCTAAATTTTGCTCATTTAAAACGTAAGCAAATAGATTATTTACAAGAAATGTTAAAGTATATCCAGCTGCTACAAAGATGATAAGTAGGCAGTTTCGCCACTTCATCGTGGTATAGAGCCAGTCTAAAATAAAATTATAAAAAAGCAAAAATGCAATAATCGTTGAAAAAAGATGAAATCCATGGATTTGCTCAGCAAATATTATAAAAATTATCGCAAAGTACCAATTGTGCTTAAACTCGTCGTATTGCTTTTGTTTTCTTGAATACTCCAAAATCATATAAGTAAAAAAAATACCAATGAGTGGTGGCAAAAAGCCAAATTGCGTAGTTGCGATCTCGTATGAGAATAAAAAAACAGCCCACCAAAATTCTTTAAAAATTTTAACATCTAAGCTGCTTATGGTTTGCATTTTATCTACCAAGAGCGTTATTTATGATAGCTTCTCTAGCCTTTTCGATACCGCTTTTATTAAGAGTTGAGACCAAGATACCACTTGGGTCAAATTTCATTACCGCACTCTTTTGGCTTTGATTTAGCTTATCACTTTTTGTATATAAATTTAAGATTTTCTGATCAGCCCTTAAAAAGCTTTTTAGATAAGCATCCACATTTACGTCTATATCTAAATCAAAATGCCTAGCATCAATTAGATGTATAAAAAGTCTTATGTCGCTTCTAAATTTCAAAAACTCATCTAAATTTTTACGCCATTCATCATGCTTTGACTTTGCCACTTTTGCATAGCCAAAGCCTGGCAAATCAACCAAAATGAGCTTAAATTTATCTTTTTCTTCCTGCTCATCTTTTTGCTCACAAAACTCGGCCTCAAAGAAATTTATAAGCTGCGTTTTGCCGGGAGTTGATGAGCTTTTGGCTAAATTTTTTTGATTTACAAGTGTATTTATGAGGCTACTTTTACCAACATTTGATCTCCCCAAAAAGACGACTTCGCTTGTTACGAAGCTTGGAGCCTCTTTTATACTTGGACTTGATGTGATAAATTTAGCACCTAGTGGCCTTATCACTTATCTTTTTCCTCTACCTGAAAGATAAACTTAACAGGCTTTTTCTCATCACTATTTACACTATATGTGCCATCTTTTTGGTTGACAACTATCTTTTCACCATAAACATTCTTATCAGTTTCTACCTCATGCAAATAGCCATTTCCACTAACAGTATAGACCTGTTTTGCTGGCTCGTATGTAAGAGTATTGCCTTTGCCATCGTAGTGCTTATCTTTTATAAAAATTTTTGCTCTAGCATTGCCAGTGGCCACATATTTTATAGGTTGACGTTTTTTGTCAAAATAGACGACCACTTTGTCTGCCTTAAGCTCATCAAATGAGCCCTTTTTGATATTTACATTACCTATAAATTCACTAGTTTGCTTATTCTCATCTGCAAAAAAATCATTTGATGTGATCTCGACTTGCTCTGCATTTAAAAATGTAAAACCCAATATCACCGCTAAAATCGCTGATTTTCTTCTACCCATGCCCTTAACCCTTTTACCTGCGTTTGTTTTTTAGCAAGATCATAGCTTCCACTCTCGCCCAGTGCCTTATCATTATTTCTTATGAGCGTGAAATTTGCTTCAGATCTTACTATTTTTGTTTTTGTTCCATATATCACTTCGTCACTTATAAATCTCAAACTATCGTTGTTTTCATAGTTCGCATTCTTTTGAAAGATGATTTCGTCATTTTGTGAGATTGCTTTGTCTGAGCTTAAAAAATGTTTTAAATTTCCTCTTAAAATTTTTGCCTTAAAACTCAAAAACTCATCTTTATCATTGTATCTATTTAGCTCGTCAGCCTCGTATACTCCGCTTATTTTCGTGGAATTTATCTCATAATCTATCACATCATTTATCTGCATATTTGATATCTTTGTGTCGATCTTTAAAACATTTGCAAGGTATGGATCTTGAGCTGCCAAAAATATCATCACGACACTAAAAATGGCCACGACGAAGTAGAAAATTTTTACAACCAACGCTTCGACCACTCGTCATATAAATTTTCTGATTTTATAATAAGCTCGATCATCTCTCTAACCGCGCCATTGCCACCTTTGTGCTTTAGTTTTGTCTTTACATCAAGCTCTTTTATCGCGTCTTTTGGCTTAAAGCTCCAAGCAACTGCATTTAAAATTTTATAGTCATTGTAGTCATCGCCGATAGCTGCTGCGTTTTTAAAGCTAAGCCCTTCAAATTTTAATATCTCACTCGCCACTTCAAATTTATTACCAACACCTTGATAGACGTGATTTATCTTTAGATCCTCAGCCCTTCGCTCAACGATGGCTGACTTTCTGCCAGTTATGATAGCTACTTTTTTGCCAAGCTTTAGCCAGCTTTCTATCGCGTAGCCGTCTTTTACATCAAAAAATTTAAGCTCTTCGCCGTTTGCATTGTAGATGATCTTGCCATCAGTCAGGCAGCCATCAACATCTAAAAATATAATCTCTATCATAAAACACCCTTTGTGCTTGGCGTGCCTATCCTTGCGTTTTTAGCAAGTGCTCTACGAAGTGCTACGGCAAATGATTTAAACGTTGCTTCGATGATGTGGTGAGTGTTTTTACCGCGAATTTGATTTAAATGAAGCGTGATACCAGAATTTATAGCAACTGCCCTAAAAAACTCCTCCACAAGCTCAGTGTCAAACTCCCCTACTTTGGCGTTTTCATTAAAATTTTCATAGACAAGATAGGCTCTATTGCTAAGATCTAGTGCACAAAAAACAGCCGCCTCATCCATAACAACGCTTGCCTCGCCAAATCTCTCAACGCCGCTTAGTGGATACAAGGCCTCTTTTAAAAGCTGACCCAAAACTATGCCAACATCCTCAACGCTGTGGTGAAAATCCACATGCGTGTCGCCCTTGCATGAAATTTCAAGATCAAGCAAAGAATGCTTTGTAAAAGCTTCAAGCATATGGTCAAAAAAACCAATACCTGTGCTTATCTTTGCAACCCCAGAGCCATAAATTTTAAGCTTCATTGAGATTTGTGTCTCTTTTGTATTTCTAGTTAGTTCTAAAATTTCTTCTCTCACGCCCTAACCTCTTACTATAAATGCACCTTGGAATTTACCGCTTCTTGCATAATCCCTGGCCTCGTCTTCACTTCTAAAGCCATTTAAAAATACTCTATAAATGGTAGATCCATCTATAGTAAATGTCCTAACTACCGACTTATAGCCATCTATGCTTTGATGCTCTCTTTGATATCTGTTTGCACCCTCGAGGTTTTTAAATGAGCCAATTTGCACCATAAAATCTCCACCTACGACCCGTTGCTCTGACGAAATAATAATGCCTCCAGTTGGAGCTGTCGGAGAGACTGGATTTGGCACTTTTATACCAGTACTTGTTGGTTTTGTTTGAGTATTAATGCTTGCAATAGCATTAATATCTTCATTAAAGCCTATGACTTCCATACTGACTGGAGCCGTGCCTGTACCGATAATATCAAGTTTAGTTGCAGCCGCCTTTGAAAGGTCTAAAACCCTATCAGCCACAAAAGGTCCGCGATCGTTTACACGCACAATGACGCTTTTTTGATTTCTTAAATTTGTTACCTTAAGGATCGTATTCATCGGCAAAGTTTTGTGTGCTGCAGTCATGTTGTACATATTATAAATTTCGCCGTTTGAGGTTGTTTTACCATGAAAATTTGGACCATACCAGCTTGCCGTGCCACTTGCCTTATCGCCCACGCTTACAACGGTTGGGTAGTATGTTTTGCCATTTATCGTGTAAGGTCTCATTGTTGCTTTTTGGATAGAAGCTGAGTTATTGCCCTTTACATTAGTTGGGCCACTTGGTGTAAATGGTGCCCCATTCCAAGAGCAACCAGTAACTAGAAGAGTAAAACTTAGTCCTATATAAAATTTTAGGCTCTTATGGTATGACAATATTTGCTCCAACATTTAAATTTGAACTAGCAAAAGAATTTGCATCTTTTAAATCTTTTTCACTCACATTAAATTTTTTAGATAAAGAAGCTATCGTGTCACCAGTTTGGACTATATAGTTTTGAGATTTATTTTGGGCAGAAAATGGAATAATTAGTTTTTGATTATAGCTTACGGCATTTGTGCTAAGCTCGTTGTAGTCCTTGATCGCTCTATGACTAACACCTGTTTTTTTAGAGATAGAAAGTAGTGTTTCGCCTTTTTTTACAACATAGGCATAAAAATTGTTTTTACCATTAAATGGCTTGAAATTTTCTGCAAAAAGCTGCTTTTTATTTTCAGGGATATAAACATAATAATCTTTTAGAGTTGGTGGAGTAAATACAAATTTTAAGTGCGGATTGTTGTTTTTCATTTTTTTTGTACTAAGGCCGATACTATCGCCTATTTGAGCTAAATTTGTACCGCCTGGAACTTTTACTTTTACAAGCTTTAGTCCTCCGTTTATATTCAATAAAGATGAATCTTTAGACATCAAGAAGTCCGCGTCTTTTGCGGTATATGCTGCTCTTAAAATTTTAATAACAAAATTTCTAGTTTCAGCTGGAAGGTATTTTTTCTCAGCATCAAGAAGTGTTACAAGATCATCTGTGCCAGCTTTTTGTATGGCTCTTTTTAAGGCTCCATCGCCGCAGTTATAGGCCATAGCTGCTAGATACCACTTGCCAAATTGATTTTTAAGCGACTTTAGATAATTTGTAGCTGCAATAGTAGACTCTACTGGATCTTTTCTCTCATCGACATACTGTCCTACCTTTAGACCATGCAGTCTAGCCGTTTGCTCCATAAACTGCCACATGCCAGTAGCTTTTGCGTTTGAGACTGTGTGATTTGAAAAGCCTGATTCTATCATAGCTAGATAAAAGAATGACTCAGGTACGCCTGATTTTTTGATCTGCTCTTTTACCATCGGTATATACATATAACCATTTTTTAGGGCTTCTGTAAATGTTTCAAGTTGCGATTGTTTGATACCTTGCCTCATCTTTGCATAGTGAGAAGTCTTCATAAAGCCAGCGTCAATATCCAGCTCTTTTAAAATTTTTACCTGAGTGTCGTATGAGCTTTTTTCAGGTGTATTTGCTAGTAGCAAGGTACTACATGCAAACATTAAAAATATTTTAAGCATTGCTTTCATTTCTATCCTTTTTCGTGTCAAAACTTAAGATGCTAGCATCTTAAACAAGTGCAACGCTCAAAATTTAAGCAAAGCACTTAAACAACCTTTTGGCATTATTTGAAGTTTTTTCACAAACAACTTCAAACTCAAGGTTTAAAATTTCAGCTATCTTTTTAGCAACAAATGTCGTAAACGCCGGCTCATTTCTCTTACCGCGATTTGGTTCTGGCGTGAGATAAGGAGCGTCAGTTTCAATAACTATCCTATCAAATGGGATTTTTGGCAAAATTTCGACTAAATTTTTAGCATTTTTAAATGTTAAAACACCGCCTATGCCAAAGTAAAAATTCCCAAATTTACAAAGCTCTAAAAGAAGTGGCGAAGCATTATAGCAGTGCAAAATTGCTCCAGCTTCAAGCTTTGGTGCATACTCTTTTAAGATATTAAAAGAGTCCTCATTAGCCTCCCTAATGTGAAGAATAACGGTTTTTTTTAACTCAACAGCTAAATCAAGTTGAGCTAAAAAAATACGTTTTTGATTCTCTTTTTCTTTTATCTTTTCATTTTCATCTTTTGGCAAGCGAAAGTAGTCAAGACCGCATTCACCAATCGCCACACACTTTTCATCTTTAGCAAAATTTCTTAAAATTTCAATGCTAAAACTCTCTTTATCATATGGATGAACTCCAGCGGCAAAGAAAATGTCAGAATTTTCACGCGCTATTTTAGCCGCTTTTGGTAAATCATTGATATCAGCTCCCGGGATAATAAAGCCTTTTAGCCCTAAATTTCTAGCTTCGTCTAAAATTTTATCAAGATCAGGATCATAAACTTTACTATCCAAATGACAATGTGTATCTATAATCATAAAGCTATTTCTACTCTATTTCTACCATTTTCTTTTGCGGTGTAAAGTACTGAATCGCAAGCTTCAAGCATATCGTCTATCTCGCAATGCCCATTGCCAAAAGATACGCCTATTGATATAGTAACTTTTACTTTTTCCTTTTTTATAGTTACTTTATTTTCAGCTACTTTGGCTCGCAAATTTACAAAAAATTTAACAGCTTCTTCTTTATTTATCTTTTTAAGGACAACGCAAAATTCTTCGCCACCAAATCTAGCAACGATGTCACTTCCTTTTGTGTTGTCATTTAAAATTTTTGCGATTGATTTTAGTACCTTATCTCCACCATCATGGCCATATGTATCATTTATCTTCTTAAAATAATCAACATCAATCATTGCAAAAGCATAAGGCTCATTGGTCTCTTCAGCTGCTTGGATATACTCTTCCACGTCGGAATAAAAAAATCTTCTATTATAAACTCCGGTCAAGAAGTCACGATTTGCAAAATTTGCTATCTTATTTATATTTTCCATCGCTTCAATCGTATTATTAACACGGCATATTAGCTCTTCTTTTGAAAATGGTTTTGCTATAAAATCGCTCGCACCATTTTTTAAAAATATTGACGCGTCAGTCTTTTCGCTAGGAGATGTCATAACGATTACGCCAAGACTATTTTTATCTTTTTCTTTTCTAACCTCTTTTAAAACTTCAAGACCGTCTTTTACCGGCATTCTATAATCAGTTATTATAAGATTTATATCAGGATTATCCGCAAAATAGTTCATTGCCTCTTCGCCGTGAGCTGCGGCCAAAACCTTAAACTGAAGGCTAGTTAATATCTTTTTTATCATATTTCTAAAAGGAAGCGAGTCTTCGACAACCAAAACCTTGTATTGTCTATTTTTGCTCAGTCTATTTATCATTTGAAAGATATAGTTGATATCGTCCATATTTCCTTTATAAACATAATCCACAATATCTTTATTTATGAAATTTTGCCTTGTTTCATCGTCAATGCTACCTGTTAAAACGATAGCCGAAAGCCCTTTGGAAAGCGCATAATCAACAATTTCGCCATTTGGAGCATCTGGCAAATTTAAATCCAAAATAGTCATAAAATAATCTTTGTCATGCTCGCTAATTAATGTCTTAGCCTCGGCAAAACTGTATGCGACATCAATTGTCATATCATCGATAGTCTTTTCCATTTGCATAACAATCAGTTTTGCTAACGCCTTATTATCATCAACTACAAGGATTCTTTCCATATTATTCCTACAAAAATTTTTATCAAATTAGTGGCGATTTTATCAAATAAATTTATTTATAAAGCTTAAATTAATAATTTAAATTAAGCTACTTTAAAAGCCCTTTAGCAAAATTTATTGCTTCTTCGCTTATATGTTCGCCACTTATCATACGCGCAAGCTCGTTTACACGCTCCTCTTTATCGAGCTCTCTTACGACCGAGTTTTCTCCGTGACGTTCTACCAAAAAGTGAGAATTTGCCTTTGAGCTAAGCTGTGGCTGATGTGAAATGGCAAAAATTTGATAAAAATTTGCAAGCTTAAGCAAGACATTTGCGATGCTCATCGCCTCTTTTCCGCTTAAATTTGCATCTATTTCATCTAAAATGATGACATCACCGCCAGTTTTTGTGATCTCACTAGAGGCAGCTATGAAGGCCAGTCTTAGACGGTTTAGCTCGCCTGAACTTAAATTTTTAAGCGAAGTCTCATTTAAATTTAAACAAATTTCATCAACGCCCAAAATATCAAGCTTTTTAGCCTCGATCCTCAGTGTGATATCTGGCATATAAAGCTCTTTTAAGTATAAATTTATCATAGCCTCAAGCTCTTTTAAATTTACGCCCCTGACTCTGCTTAGAATTCCAGCTAGCTCATTTGCCTTTTTGCTTAAAATTTCAAATTTCTTCTCTAGCTCACTCTTTTCAAAGCTTAAATTTTCATATCTGGCAAGCTCTTTTTCCTTTTTATCAAGCGCTTCTAACGCTTCTTCTTCACTGCCATATCGCCTAATGATGGCATTAAGAGCTTCTATTCTATCAAGCACACTCTCCACGTCGATATCGTCAAGCTCCTCCATATTTAAGCTATCTCTTGCGACTCTTAGCTCGTTCATCGCATCTTCAAAAAAGCCATTGTCAAGGTCGCTGATACTTAGCGCCTCATTTACGCTATGCTCTAGCTCAAATATCCGCTCAGCTCTAGCCCACGCCTCATTTATCTTATCCTTTTTACTAAGCCTTTTTTTAGTCTCCATAAGCTCTTCAAACTCGCCTTTTTTAGGCCCCACGCTTCTTATCTTCTCGATCTCAAAGCTAGCAAGCTCCTTTAGCTCCTCGACCTTTTTCTCTTCCTCTTTTATAGTGGCTAGCTCTTTTGAAATTTTAGAAAATTCTAAAAACGCCTCTTCAAATTCTTGTTTTATCTCTTTAAAATTCTCATTTTTTGAAATTTCCAGCCTATCAAGCAAATTTAGGAATTTCTCATTTTCAAACTCGTTTGCCTCTTTTGCCGAGAGATATTTGATGTGCTCACGCGCCACTTGAGCTAAATTTTTCTTTGAAATGGCTTGCTGATTTATAAAATACCTCGTGCTCTTATCTTTTAAAAGCTTGAAAATATTGACCTCTTCGTTTTCTATGCCAAACTCATCAAGCTCAAATTTATGCTCCACGTCAGCTTCTATCAGCCTTGCCTCGCTATCTTTTAGCCCAAAAACAGCCATGATAGCACTCATCAGTACCGACTTGCCAGCGCCGCTAATGCCCGTAAATACACTAAGACCCTCTTTGAAATTTAGCTCGATATTTTTAAAATTTAGATAATCCTTAATCAAAATTCGATCAATCATTATAACCCCAGTGAAGTTTCTCTTTTAAAATTTGAAAATAATCCCTACCAATATGGCGTATCAGCCTAGCTTTTTTGTTGCTAAGGCTCACGCTGACAGCTGAAATTTTACTCATATCAAACCTATCTTGACCATCAAGTACCAAAATCGCATCGCTATTTGTTCTAAATTTAACCGTATGATTTTTCGTAAGCACGACTGGACGCTGTGTAAGTGAGTGCGAGCAGATAGGAGTTACTGTAAAAACTTCGCTTAATGGATAGATAATAGGGCCATTTGCGCTCATGTTATATGCCGTGGTTCCAGCAGGTGTCGCTACTATAACGCCGTCACCAAAATATGAATTAAAATATTTTTCATTTAAAAGTGCCTCGATATGTGTCATCGAACCGCCATTTTTACTAACGATGACTGCATCGTTAAATGCTATCTTTTGCTCGGTTTTGCCATCATTTTTGTGAAGCGCGACGTCAAGCATAAAAGGCATTTCAACCTCAAATTTACCATCAAAAAAGTCTTTAAAAAATTTCTCACTCTCATTAATCATTATGTCGGTTAGAAATCCGAGTCTACCAGCGTGTATACCAAGTATAAGTGGCGAGATGTGAGCTAGCTTTCTACAAGTTGAAATGATCGTGCCATCTCCGCCAAGAGTGATCAAAAATTCGCACTCTTTGGCTAATTTTATAAGCTCAAAACCATTTTTTTCTATGCGCTTAGCACAATTTTTTTCAAGCAAAATTTCTGCGTTATACTTTTTTAAAATTTTTTCTAATTTTTCTAAATCTTGCCTAAATAATGGATAATCTTTAGCAATAAGTCCTACTTTTTTTGTGCAAAAAGTATTAAATTTTTGTTCATTTTTCATGTAAATGATTGTAACATATTTTATTTTAACAAAGCTTTTCAAAAGAAAAAAGCGATTATAATTGCCTAAAAAACATTGCAAAGGAGCATTTTATGCGAAGTCATTATTGCACCGATCTTAGCAAAGCTGACATCGGCAAAGAAGTAATACTTTGTGGCTGGGCAAACACATATAGAGACCATGGCGGTGTTGTTTTCATCGACTTAAGAGACGTTAGCGGGCTTATACAGTTAGTTTGCGATCCGGCTGATAGCAAAGAAGCACATGACGTGGCTGCAAAAGTAAGAGATGAATATGTCTTAAAAGCAAAAGGAAAAGTAAGAGCTAGAGGTGAAGGACTGACCAATCCAAAGCTAAAAACTGGCGAGATAGAAGTGATAGTAAGCGAGCTCATCATCGAAAATCCAAGCGAGCCACTACCATTTATGATAGGTGATGAGAGCGTAAATGAGGACATTAGGCTAAAATACCGCTTTTTAGACCTTAGAAGTGAACGCTTACAAAATATATTTAAAATGCGTTCTCGTGCGGCGATTGCGGCTAGAAATAGCCTAGATAAAATGGGCTTTATCGAGTTTGAAACTCCGGTTTTAACACGCGCAACTCCAGAAGGAGCGAGAGACTACCTAGTGCCAAGCCGTGTATATCCGGGTCAATTTTATGCGCTCCCACAAAGCCCACAGCTATTTAAGCAGCTTTTGATGTGTTCTGGCTTTGATAAATATTTCCAAATCGCAAAATGCTTCCGCGACGAAGATCTAAGGGCTGATCGCCAACCAGAATTTACTCAAATAGATATCGAAATGAGCTTTGTCGAACAAGAAGATATCATAAATATGGCTGAGACGATGCTAAAAGATATATTTAAAGCCTGCGGATACGATATCAAAACACCATTTAGACGCATGAGCTACAAAGAGGCGACTGAGACTTATGGTTCAGATAAGCCTGATCTTAGATACGATCTAAAAATGATCGATGTGATCGATATTTTCGAGCGCTCAAGCAATGAAATTTTTAGCTCTATCGCAAAAGATAAGAAGAAAAACCGCATCAAAGCGCTAAAAGTGCCAAATGGCGACAACATCTTTAGTAAGCGCGAGATGAATAGATTTGAGGAGTTTGTACGTAAATTTGGTGCACAAGGTCTTGGCTACTTCCAAATGAAAGAAGACGGGCTAAAAGGCCCACTTTGTAAATTTTTCGAGCAAAGCGATCTTGACGAGATCGTCTCAAGATGTGAGCTAAAAGTTGGTGACGTTGTATTCTTTGGTGCTGGCAAGAAAAAAGTCGTACTTGATTATATGGGAAGATTTAGAATTTTCCTAGCCGAGCAAATGAATATCATCGATCAAGATAAACTTGAGTTTTTATGGGTGCTTGACTTCCCAATGTTTGAGCAAAATGATGATGGCAGCTACTCTGCTATGCACCATCCATTTACAATGCCAAAAAATATAGACGAGCCTGATCTTGAGGACATCCTTTCTATCGCCCACGACGTCGTGCTAAACGGCTTTGAGCTTGGTGGCGGAAGTATAAGAATTCACAAAAACGATATCCAACAAAAGGTCTTTAAACTTCTTGGCATAGACGAAGAAGAGCAACGTGAGAAATTTGGCTTCTTGCTTGATGCCTTGACATTTGGTGCGCCTCCACATGGTGGTATCGCGATCGGCTTTGACAGGCTAAATATGCTCGTAAATAAAGCAAGCTCGATCCGTGACGTCATAGCCTTCCCTAAAACACAGCGCGCTCAGTGCCCACTAACAAAGGCACCAAGCCACGCCAGTAACGAACAGCTTAGGGAGCTAGGACTAAGGATAAGAGAAAAAGAGCAAAAGGCTTAAAATTTTTTGCAATAAATTTAGGCTTTTAGATGTCTAAATTTGAGTTATTTTATTTAAAGATTAAATTTTTGAGACAAATTTAGATGTTGTGCAGAAAATTTCATCCCAAAGCTAGACATGTAGTCTGATGTAGGGTAAAATTTTCAAACTCATTCAAAGGCACTCAAAAAATATAAAAAAGGGAAAGAATGAAAAATTTATTTTTAATCATCGGCGCTCCAGGCTCCGGCAAAACAACAGACGCATCAATCATCGCACAGCAAGATGAGAAATTTGCACACTTTTCAACTGGCGATCTTTTAAGAGCTGAAGTTGCAAGTGGTAGCGAGCTTGGCAAATTAATAGACGGCTTTATTTCAAAAGGAAATTTAGTCCCACTTGATGTCGTCGTAAATGCGATCGTATCAGCCATCAAAAGCTCAAATAAATCAAACATCATAATCGACGGCTACCCAAGAAGTGTTGAGCAAATGACTGAGCTTGACAAGGTCTTAAGCGAGCAAGATGAAATTTCTCTAAAAGGCGTCATCGAAGTAGACGTTAGCGAAGATGTGGCAAGAGCTAGAGTGCTTGGCCGTGCAAGAGGCGCTGACGATAATAACGAAGTCTTTAACAACCGCATGAAAGTCTATCTTGATCCGATAGTGCCTATCCGTGAATTTTACAGCGAAAAAGAGCTACTTCACGTAGTAAACGGCGAGCGTGGCATAGACGAGATCGTAGCTGATATCAAAAATTTACTAGCTAAACTTTTATAAACTCACAGACCTTGCATCAAAATGTGCAAGGTCCCAAAGAAATATCATTCAAATATACTTATTTTTAATTTTATTTTAAATGTAACTTCCCTACAATTCTAAATTTATTTTTAACAGACCTAAACAAAGATGAAATTATGCATAAATTTAAATTTATAATACTACTTGTGATCATGGCCATTTTTACTTTTACAGGATGTGCTAAAAAGTATATAGAGATGGTTGAAAAGGATACCACATATAAGTACAGCAGCGCTAAAGCGGTTTGTGGCGAAACTGAACTTGATAAAAAGCTAGAAGGACACATAAATACATTTTTAAAAAAGAAAAACCAATACGGTGACGATCTAATCATAAAATGCGATATACAAAGAACAAAAAATGGAGTTAGGATCCTTAGACACTTAACCCTAGGCATAGGTGGTGCTGGCAAATCCGAGACATTCGCAGTCATAAATTTAGTCGATCAAAGTGGCAAAGAGGTGGCCAAATTTAACGTTACTGTCGAGATTAGATATGGCTTTCTTGGTGGTAGCGCAGATAGAGCGCTACCGATTACCGCTAAAAACATCTATAAAATTGTTACAAAAGATTTTATGTAAAAACTTACCTTTTATTAATATCATAAATGTACTATCCTTTAAAATTTCACAACCGATTTTAAAGGATAAAAATGAAAAAGATCATAACCGCTGCAATATCTGCTAGCATCGCAATGGCTGGAGGCTTCATATCAAAGCACTCAAGCGAAACAATAAGCGTAAAAGATGCCTTAAAACTAAACGACGACACCAAAGTTGTGCTAGAAGGTAAGATAAAATCACATATAAAATCAGACAAATATGAATTTATCGATAAAAATGGTGATGTTATTGTTGTTGAAATCGACAATAACAAATGGGGCAACATAACAGTCAATGAAGATACACCTTTACGAATAAGAGGTGAGATAGATAAAGACTTTACAAAAACAGAGATCGACGTAGATAGCGTAGAGGTTATAAAGTAGTTAAATTTACGAGTATTTAATGCAAAAAATACTAAAATCACGAAAATTTCTAACACAAAGGACGAATATATGGACGTTTCAAAGATCAAATTTGGCTCAAACCCAGACAAAATCAATGCCGTAATCGAAATACCTTATGGCTCAAATATAAAATACGAGATCGATAAAGATAGCGGCGCAGTCGTTGTTGATCGCGTGCTTTACTCAGCGATGTTCTACCCAGCAAACTACGGCTTTGTGCCAAACACACTTGCAGCCGATGGCGATCCAGCTGATATTTTGGTGCTAAACGAGTATCCACTCCAAGCTGGTAGCGTAATCCCTTGCCGCTTAATAGGTGTTTTGGTGATGGAAGATGAAGCAGGCATGGACGAGAAGCTTTTGGCTGTTCCAGTTACAAAGATCGATCCAAGATATGAAGCGATAAAAAGCTACGAAGACTTACCAGTTGCAACGCTAAATAAAATTAAAAATTTCTTTGAAACTTATAAAATTCTTGAGCCAAATAAATGGGTAAAGGTAAAAGAATTTAAAGACGCAAACGCTGCAAAAGAGATTTTAGATGCTGCGATAAAAAATTATAAATAATTTATAAGCCCTATTTTAGGGCTTTTCTTTTTAAATTTGTTCGTTTTATACTCCACATAAAAAAGATCATTTTTATATTTAGATAAGCTTTTTCTTGTATAATACGATTTTCTTTCAACTGTGGGTTCATAGCTCAGTTGGTTAGAGCATCCGGCTCATAACCGGATGGTCCCAGGTTCGAGTCCTGGTGAACCCACCACTTTTTATTTTATTTATAATCTTTAATCTTCTAAAATCTAAACTTTGAGACTATTTTGCTTTTGATTTAAGAATCAAAGTGAAATTTTATTCACCTTGATCTAATATCTTAAAATTTATATTCTAGTTTCACACCGCCGCTTACGCCGTAGCTTTTGTCGTTATCTAACATTCCGCTAAGTTGATAAGAAAGCGCGAAATTTTCGCTAATTTTAGTATCCGCGACCAAATTTAGCTTATAGGCCGGTTTGTTATTGTCGAGCTTGTAGTCGACGTATTCGTTTGAGTTATTTAGCGAAACGTAAGATTTGTCGTCAGAGTTATAGACATTTTGTTTTACTAAAAATTGTGCCGCAAATGCATTTTTATCGCTATTTAACACATACTCGACGCCGACTCCTAAAGCTACGTTAAAGTCATTTATGTCTTTTTGATCGTATCTATCGTTCTTAAAGCCCTTTACGCCGTTTACGACAAATTCTAGCGCAAGTACGGGCTTGATAGCCTGAGCATATTCGCCGTTTGATCCGAGCGAAATTTTATATTTATAGTAGTTGCTCGAAAGGATACCCGTGCTTCTTACGCTGGCCTTTTGCAAATCGTTTAAGCTGCGCTTAGAATTTACGAAAGCTAAATTTAGATTGCTCTGTATCTCGTGAGCGTCTCGCTCAAAAAGTCCATACGCTCCAAAACTGTAAATTTTAGCATCGTCGGTTACGGTATTTGAGCTAAATTTGGACTTACTCATGCCCGCATTCACGCCTAAAATAAACTCGTCATAGCTCCTGTCGTAGCCTATATACGTGCCGTAAAATTTTAGATCACCGCCGCTATCCTTATCTTTAAAATACGCTCCGTTTACGTTCACCCAGAAATTATTTCTTTGTCTGCTAGCCTCGGCCGCTTCGTAGGCTATTGCGGCGGTCGGCTTAAAATCGCTCTCAAGTCCCGCTAGCCTAAACTGCGAAATATCGGCCTTTGCTCTTAACTGAGTAATTTGAGATAATCTTGAATTTATTAACTCATTGCCGTTTTGTAAGGCTTTGACGCTAACTTTTAAAGACGAAGCCGAAATTTCTTTCATATCGGATTCCGCCTTTAACGCCATTTGTCTTAAAGTCTCGGTGTCGCCGCTTTGGAGGGCGCTTTCATATTCCGGTCTATTTTTAAACATATTTAAAATTTTATTTTGGCGTTCGCTAAATCCGGTCAACCTTAGCTCCTGCTCAGATCCCGGCGTCGCAGACGGATTCTCGGCTTTTTTATCGCTTAATCTCATCGTAATTTTGCCGTCTTTTATGGCATAAGTCGTAAAAAGACCGTTGATTTTTTGTTCGGTATTAAATATCGCGCCTTTGTTTACGATACTTTCTGCGCTTACGAGCGTATAGGTTTTTTCAGCAGTCATCTCGCCTCTCAAAGCCGCCGCAAAATCGATGTTAAATTTCATCCCCGCGCCAAGCGTCAAAACCTTTTTAAAATCCAAAATAGGCCCATTTGCATTACTAAAATTTTTAATATTTAAATTTTTCGCTACGGTCGTATCGGGCTCAAAGGTTAGTTTGTTTGCTCCGCTAACGTCTAGATTTTCTATTTCTAATTTACCGCTTCCAGCCGCTATGCTGCGAGTAGGAGCCGTATTTTTGCCGTTTATTACGAGCTCTTTTAGCTTAGTCTTCGTGCCGCCGACTCTTAGCATGCTGTCGCTATCCATAACGATTCTATTTTTAAAGCTAACGTCTTTAACTAGCAAATTTCCTTTTTCTACGTTTTGGCGGTATTTTAAGCCGTCGTCGTAAGTATTTGAGCCGTCGAATTTATCGATATAGTGAGTTAATTCGCCGCTTAAATTTATAACGGAATTTTTCGCCTCTATATTGCTATTTACGTCTATGTCCTTACCTATCGTAAGTTCTGAAGAGTTTATTTTTATGCCCTCTTTCGCATTAAATTTACGCTTCTCCCAATCAGGCTGCGATAGCGTAGAGGGGCGAGTTAAATCCATATACGAAGGCTTGCTTAAACCGGCGGCGGCTATTTTATCCTTTACCGCCTGCGTTAAGACGCTGGCATCTGCCGTAGCATGAGCGGTCGGATGTCCTTGAAGCGTAACCTTGGCGTTATTTAGACTCAAACTTCCGTCTATATCAAAATCGCCGTCAAATACGAGCTCTCGCCCTTGCCCATCGTGTTTTACGTCTATATTTTTATCTACGCTCGCATGAAATATCGTATCCTTACCGCTTTCGCCGTTTATTTTAAGCGTTGCTTTTTGAGTGGATAAATTCGTGATTTTAGCGGCGTTTGAATTAGCCGAAACGTTACTAAAAATTTGATCGAATCCGTTTAAATCAAGCTTTCCTCCGCCGTTTCCAAAAAAAATTTTATCTTTTAGGCTATCGTCTACGCTAAGCCTTAATAGGCCTCTACCGCTCGTTAAATAAATTTTTTCAAAAGCGTTTACGGCTCTTAGATCCACTATACCGTCGCCTAATCTTAATGTTTTATTACCGCTAGAATTTACGATTAAACTTCCTTTGCCGACTTTATGTACGCTAGTATCGGCCGCTACGTTTAAGCTCAAACTTGCGCCGCCAGCTACGTCAAAGCCCGCAAGTCTAGTTATTTTATTGCTTCCGATACCGTTTAGAAGGGTAAAATTTCCGCTATTTACGACGATTCCGCCGTGGCCTAAGTCAAGGTTAGAATTTAGCGTAATGCTTGAACCGTTTGCGGCGTTAAATATATTATCTTTATTTCTTACGAGTTGGGCATTTGAGACGTTTAAACCGCTGACTAAATTTTCGTAATTTCTCCTATAGTCACTAAAATCTTTCATCGTTACGATTGAGGCGTAATTGCCATTATCGGCGACCGCCGATAAAACCCCTACTAGAACCCATTTTTGCGCTACCGTATCGTATACGAAAAATCCAGAACCGCTATCGCCGGGCAAAAGCCTGTTCCTAAAACCCCTATCAGAGGTCATAAACATATAAATGCCGGGCCTATTTATACTCGAGATATGCGTCTTATAATTAGCCGAATAATGCGTGCTTATTTCGTTTACGCTTCCGCCCAAAGCCTGATTAACGATATTTTGATCTTCAAATTCTCTTGCGCTTACGACGTCGCTATATCCGTCGGTATCGATTTTCGGTTTTTCTAGCCCGAGTGCTCCGGTGCCCGCTTGATAGGCAAGAACGTTATCGCCTCTAGCACCGCCGCTATTTTTTATATCATTTAAATAGTTTTGTATTTTATCTATATTAGCCTCATCAGTCGCCCTGCTATCGCCTGAAATATCTAAATTCGGTACGTCTATCGGATCTATTTGTCCCTCTACGATGTATTTTGTGGTTCGCATATAAGCGGTATCGGAATTATATAGCCTCTCGGTCGGGGTCGCCGTATGAGAGGTTAGATATTTGTATTTTGTATTGCCAAACCATCCTCTATTTTCGTTAAAATTACTAGCCGCGGTAGCATCTAACGTATGGTTAGCCGTTACGACGAAATTTCGTCCAAGCGAAGTAAAATTTCCTTTATTATTCCTAGCGCCGCTATTTGGGATTTTATCAAACGTAAATTTGTCGCCGTTTCTTTGCGCAAATTCTAGCGGAGTATCTTGCGGGGTAAAAGCGCCCTTATTTTGCGCGAAATCAAGATAATCCCTATAATAATTCGTCCCTATATCCATAACCTGCGCATTCGCGCAAGCGCATAAAACGCTTGCCAAAACGATAGAAATACCGAATTTGTTATTTTTCAAGATAAACCTCCATTTTGTGAATATAATTCCATTTAAATTAAGGGAAGCATTTTACAATATTTTTTATTGTTTAATGACTAAAACCTTAATTATTTTTTAGACATTAAATTTACAATATGAAATTTTTATCTAATTAAAATTATCTCGCTTTTTAAACTTACTTTTGGTTATAATTACACCAAATTTGGTCGCAGTTGCGATTTACATTTGCATAAATTTATCTTCAACTACCATTTTTGCAAATTTCAAAAGTCAAATTTCACAAGTTTCGCGTGCCGAAAATATCAAATTTACATTTCTTAAATCCCAAAAGGAGATTTCATGGAATTAAAACAAACCGGTATATCACGCCGTGGCTTTTTAAAAGGTGCTTTAGCCACAGCCGCTGTTGCCACGCCACAAACGATGCTGGCTGGCTTTACGCCATTTAAGTCTGACTCGCTTCAGGTTTGGTCGTGTGGAGGCCTATCTGAAGCATTTAATGAGCTAAATGCCATTTACGAGGCAAGAACAGGGCACAATATCCAATACACTGGCGCTTTTGCTGGTGCTCTTGGCAAGTCGCTTTTAGCACTTCAAAGCACGACCGAGCTCTTTGGAGCAAGGGTTTTAGAGCTTTCTAAAAAACTTCGCAAAGCTGGTCTTAGCCTCCACTTTAGACCGCTATGCTTTACCGACTACGTCCTAGTTGTGCCAAAAGGCAACCCTGCTGGCATTCGCGACTTAAAGGACCTTGCAGAACCAGGAGTTAGAGTGATGCTACCTCTTAGATCATCGCCCCCTGGCAGTGGCCCAGTCAAAGGGATCTTGAAAAACTCAAACCTCACTGATGCGGTGATGAAAAACATGGTCGCAAACGGATCATGCGTCATAAATATGATGTGCGAGCTAGTTGATGGCAAGGGCGACGCTTCGATCATCGAAAAACGCCTAACAACGCATGATAGGTTCAAAGACAAGATCGAGTACATGCCCATCGATGAAAAGCTTATCCCACCTGGACCGCTCACTTTTACGCTAAATATAATGAAATATGTAAAAGATGAAAGGCTCGCAAATGACTTTGCAGACTTTGTTTGCGGCACTGAGGGGCAAGAAATTTTTGAAAAACATGGCTTTACCTCCATTTATTCAGCGCGTGGGCTAGAGCTTATAGAAAGGTTTGGTGTAAAAGATGTGTAGTAGCTGTAATAGCGCATGCTCTAATAGCAGTGCATGCGGTAACGTAAATTTAAAAAAGAAAAGCAAAAACTCTCCCACAACAAAGATAAGACGCCTAGTACAGCTCATCTTTATAGCAGGCATCGGTCAATGGGCGTATTACGGCATTTTTAGATGCCCTTTTGTAGTGCCTTTTGTAAATTGCCAAAACTGCCCTATCATCACCTGTTGGGGGCGGATCACGTCGCTGTTTTTTGGATTTTGGCTATTTATCCCAGCGCTTGTCATCCTCTTTGGCAGGGCATTTTGTGGCTGGGTCTGTCCAGCAGGCTTTGTCAATCAAATGCTTGGTAAATTTGCCTTTTTCAAGCTAAAAATTCGCAGCAAAAAGCTAATATTCGCTCAAATAGGCATGCTAATTACCATAGCAATCAGCCTTTGGGTCTATTTCGTCTGGGGCAATCCACGCATGATGATACCTATAAGAACGAGCGATGAGTACCTAACTGCCGTTACTTTGTCACTTCGCTTTGGCGAGTGGGAGTGGGTCACACGCACAGCAGTCATCATCTCAGTCATGCTAGCCTCACTAATCGTAGCTAACCTTTGGTGCCGTTTCGTCTGTCCATCAGGTGGTGTGCTTGAAATTTTGCGTAAATTTTCGATATTTCGTGTCTATAAAACAAGTGCCTGTGACGACTGCGACGCATGCTTGCGCAAGTGCGAGATGGGGACGAGACCTGATGAGATAAACTGCACAAACTGCGGTGACTGCCTCAATGTCTGCCATGCAAATGCCATTAAATTTGGAAGGAAAAAGAGCTAATGATTTTTCGCACCAAAGCTGATCTTGATAACCACCCATGCTTTAACAAAAAGGCCTCCGCTAGCTACGGACGCGTGCATCTGCCAGTTGCCCCTCACTGCAACATCCAGTGCAACTTCTGCAACCGCATATATGACTGCGCTAATGAAAATCGCCCTGGCGTAACGGCAAAGGTGCAAACACCAGATGAATCGGTGAAATTTTTAGAAAAGCTCTTTAAATTTAGACAAGATATATCCGTCATCGGCATCGCTGGACCTGGCGATCCGATGTGCGATGCTGACAAGACGCTAGCGACCTTTGAAAAGTGCAAGTCCCACTTCCCAAACGCCCTGCTCTGCCTCTCGACTAATGGCTTAGCGCTGCCTGAGCATGTGGATGAGATCGTGCGTCTTGGCGTGAGCCATGTGACAGTGACTGTTAATGCCGTGACGCCAGATGTTGGCTCGAAGGTCTATTCGTGGGTGAGGTATGAAGGTAAAAACTACTACGGCGAAGAGGCTGCTAGGATACTGCTAGCGCGCCAGGACGAGGGCATCCGCAAGCTAAAAGAGGCTGGCATGCTAGTAAAGATAAACACCGTAGTCATCCCTGGGGTCAATATAGACCACGTCCAAAGCATCTCGGCAAAGGCAAAGCAGTGGGGAGCTGACATAATGAACTGCATGGCGATGATACCGGTGCATGACACCCCTTTTGAAAATTTAAAGTCCCCCTCAACCGAGGAGATCCACCGCATTCGCAGATCGATAGGCGGCGATATAGACCAGATGACGCACTGCAGTAGGTGCCGCGATGATGCATGTGGAAAGCTTAGCGAAAGATAGCGATAAAAGACACTAAATTTAGTATCTTTTTGGTTTTTGGGCTTTTTACTCGCGCGACTTTTGTTTTTTCTTGTATGGCTCGTGGCCCTTGGCTAAATTTTGTAAAGCTTGCTAGATATCAAAGTTATAAAAGGCATATAAAAAGGCGATTTATTCGTAGTCAGAGTAAGTTTTGCTCAAAGACAAGGTGGCGAAATTTTCTTTACATTATTTTACAAACCCTTTTAAAAGCCATTTAAATGGGCTTTAAATCGGACATCTTAATAACTTTGCTCAATATTCATCTATCTCATAGCTTTGATAGTTTTGTGTGAAATTTAAATTCGCTCTTATATTTGTTTTACTCTTGCGTAAATTTTATCTAGCAAACAGCTTAAATTTATGCTTCTTTTGAATTTACCAGATCAAATTCAGCCCAAAATTCGCTTCCAACTCCTGCTTCGCTTTTTACACCTAGCTTTGCGCCGTGAATTTTAGCTATATTTGCAGCGATAGCCAGCCCTAGTCCGCTGCCTCTGTTTTGGCTTTTGTTTCTTGAGCTTTCAACTTGATAAAATTTATTCCAGATTAGATCGATATCTTTTTTAGAGATACCGACACCATCGTCTTTTACAGACAAAAGCGCATGAGTTTTTGTGAGGGTTAAATTTAGCTCGATCTTAGCTTTTGCAAATTTTAGAGCGTTACTTAAAAAGTTATCCACCAGCCTTGAGATCATCAGCTCATTGCCAAGTATTTGGACATTTGGCGCTACAACGCAGCCAAATTTTAGCCCCTTTGCACTTGCTAGCTTCTCATAGTCGCTGGCCAAATTTTGCAAGATAGCGCTTAAATTTATATCTTTTAGCTCCAAATTTCTGCCAGCTTCTAGCCTTGAGAGCTCTAAAATTTGATCTATCAGTGAGGTTATCTTTCTTGACTGCCTAGAGATGACCTCCAGCGACTCCTTGGCCTCACCCAAATTTTGTGAGTAATTTTTAGCGTAGTCGCTCTCAGCCATGATGACAGATAGTGGCGTTCGCAGCTCGTGCGAGACGTCTGAGGTGAGCTGTTTCTCGCTTTGATAGACCTTTTCTAGGGAGTCGAGCATCTGGTTAAAAACACTTGCAAGCGCGTGCAGCTCGTCTTTGCCAGCAGGTAGGTCTATGCGCTTTGAAAAGTCACGGCTGCTGCCTATCTCAAGCGCAGTTTTTGACATCGTGGCGACTGGCTTCATCGCGTTTTTTATCGTTTTATAGCCGCCATAAAGCACAAAGAGAAACAAAACCGGCACAAAAACACCCAGCACTAGTAAAAATAGCCCCTCTTTTTTAAAAAATTTCTCCGCATTTATCACGCCTCTGATCCAGACACCTTTGCCTCTAGCTGCGATATCGTAGTAGTAAAAGCGGTTTTCGCCGTTTTCAAAAAGGCGCACTGCACCGCTATTCATTTTAAGTGAAATTTGAAAGTATTTTGGTGCTAGACCACCGATCACATCGCCTTTTGCGTTATATTTTATAAAAAATATCCCATCATCGTATGGCTCAAACTCATCCATATCATTGGCTATTTTGGTGACTGATTTGGCTAGCTTTTTTTGGCTCACGTCCTCAAAAACCTCATCCGCCACGACCGCCGAGATGGCAATGAGAGCCGCCACGATAACGATGATAAAAAACGAGTACCAAAGCGTTACGCGCGCCGTTATCGGGATGTTTGCAAGCGCTTGTTTAATCCTTAACAACATAGCCAAGCCCTCTTTTAGTCTGGATCACCTCGCACTCGCCAAGCTTTTTTCTTATGTTTTTTATAAGCACTTCGATGACGTTTGAGCCGCCCGTGTAGTCAAAGTCCCAGACGTGCTCTTTGATCTGGTCGCGAGTTAAAATTCTGCCCTTATTTAGCATCAAAAACTCTAAAATTTCATACTCTTTGCCAGTTAGCTCGATCTGCTCGCCGCTAAATTCGACTGACTTTTTAGAAAGGTCGATCTTTAGCTCGCCTGCGTAAATTTCATTAGCCACGTTACCGCTGTTTCGGCGAATGAGCGTGCGCACCCTAGCTAGCAGCTCCTTAAAGTCAAATGGCTTGACCAAGTAGTCATCAGCACCCGCGTCAAGCCCCTTTACAACGTCATCCACATCGTCTTTTGCCGTTAGTATCAGCACAGGGGTCGCTAGCTTTGCGGCGCGCGATCTTTGCAAAAATGTAAGTCCGTCCATCACTGGCATCATAAGATCAAGCACGATGAGATCGTAGTGCGCCACAGCGATAAAGTCCATCGCCTCCTCGCCGTTAAATGCGCTATCGACGCTATATCCGTTTTTCTTTAGGTGCCTTGTGATAACGCTATTTAGGTCTATTTCGTCCTCTACGACTAAAATTTTCATCCCTGCCTCACTTTATTTTGCCAGCTATTTTATCAAATTTAGCTTTTTATTTTTAGATTTAAAATTTCGCCATTTGCTGCGCCTATCTTAAAATCATACAAAAAGCCGTTAAATTTAGCCCTTGCCTCATAAAAATACTCCGCTCCAAGTGTGCCAAAGCTTTGTTTTTTAGCTAGATAGATCGGTGCAAATTCCACCTCTTCTGGCTTTGTTTTTAGGCGCTCTATGACGATCTCTTTGACTTTTTCTGGCAAGATGCAAGCCACTCTTTCAAATTTAGCCTGCTCTTCATTTATCTTTGATAGCTCCGCCCTTTGCGCCTCGTCTTTTAGGCAGTTTGTAGCGTTTATTAGCCACACTCCAGCCTTGCCAGTGTAGATGAGCGCATCCGCTACGCCTTGAAGCGAAAGTTCAAGCGTCTTTTTAAATAAATTCTGAACTTTGCATTTTGAGGTAGCTTGACTTAAAATTTCTGCGCCACTACTTTCTTCACTAGGATTTTTATCCAAATTTTCAGGGCTTTGCTCGCTCTTGCCTAAATTTTCGTAACTATTTTTATTAGTAACATTTTCACTTATATTTTCTATCTCGTTTTCGCTTAAATTTTTATTCAAATTTCTCTCTAAGACTTGCTTGCTAACTTTCTCGTTTAAATTTTGATCTAAATTTTCACTCATCTTTTTCACCTTTATAAAATTTAACGCCCAAAAAGGGCGCTAGATCACTTTGTATAGTTGCCCATTATCTCGCCTGTTTGAGCGTTTATGATCACTTTTTTCTCGCTCCTGTCGCGCTTAAGCTCTACTTTGTATATCCAAGCACCATTTTTATTATCAAGCTCTGCCTCATCAAGGCTCCAGCCAGCCTCGAGCGCTTGAGCTTTAGCCACAGCTTCGTCGATGCTAAGAGCAAATTTCGAAAAATCTACCACTTCGATCGGCAAGATATGTTTTTTATTTTTATTCTCCATTTTAACGATCTGACCGCTATTGGCATCGATCTTGATATCTTGTTTGACACCGTCTTTAAAAGACTCTATCTTATAAAATGTCACGCCATTTTTGACGTCTATCTCTATATCTTTGACGCTTGAGCCTGGGAAGTTTTTCTCAGCTATATTTAAAGCATCTTTTGATGTGATAGCTGCTTGCAAACCTGTCGCTCCCAAAACTGCTGCTAAAACTGCTGCACCTAATACTTTTTTCATTTTTGATCCTTTTATTTTTTATTTCCAACTTTCGTTTGGATGAGCGCATTATAAAAGCCTTAAATGAAGCTAGAATGAATAAAGGAAATTTATTTTAACTTCGTCCAAAGATGAATATCTAATCGCATTTTGATTACGAATCAGAACGATATACTTTGAAACAATAAATAAATCTGAAGGGAAATAAAGGGGAAAAATACAAAAAATAATAAAACTTAAAGTTCTTAAAACATCGTTAAAATCGGGATTTTAAAATGATTTTTGAAGAAGAATGGCTCCGGATGCTGGGTTCGAACCAGCGACCAAGTGATTAACAGTCACCTACTCTACCGCTGAGCTAATCCGGAACACTTGAAAAGAGCTCGTATTATAGACGAAAAGATATGTTTTGTCAATAAATTTTAGCTTAATTTATAAAAAATTGTACAGAGCCCAATAAATTTTTATAAAAGGCTACAACTAGCCTTTTATAAATCCACTTGCAATAACCTTATCGCCATCATACATAACACAAAGCTGGCCTTGTGCCACACCAAGTGCATTTTGATTTAGCGTTAGTTTTGCTGTTTTATTCTCTTTATCAACCTCAACAAAAGCATCAAGTTTAGGGCTTCTATATCTTATCTTGGTTTCGCAATCAAATTTATCTTTATCTATAAACAAATTTACGTTTTCAAGCTCGACTACTTTTTGAGCCAGGTCATCTTTTGTTCCCACAACGATCTCATTTTTATCGGCATTTATCTTTATAACAAAATGTGGCTCATGGGCGCCGAAAACCTCAAAACCACGGCGTTTACCGATAGTATAGTGCATATAGCCTTGGTGGCGGCCGATTATTTTGCCATCTTTATCAACTACGTTTCCTGGCAAATTTGTATTGTAATGCTTATTTAAAACTTCGATATAGGTATCTTCCACAAAGCAAATTTCACTACTTTCTGCCTGCGTAGCAAATTCTTCAAGCACTTTTACACTTCTTGCAAGCTCTTTTATATCTTTTTTAAATTTATCCCCAAGCGGGAAAATAACATCTTTTAATATCTCTTTTGGCACTTGGGCTAAAAAGTAGCTTTGATCCTTGCTAGGATCTTTTGCACATGTGATAAATCCATCAATAACTTGCACATAATGCCCAGTAGCAAGCTTCTCACAGCCATTTGCCTTTGCAAAATCAAGTAGCGCACCAAGCTTTATAAATTTATTGCACAAAGCACAAGGATTTGGCGTCTTGCCTTCTTTATAGAGCTTCACAAAAGGATCATAGACAAACTCATTAAATTTATCCTGCAGATCCAAAATATGCACCTTTATGCCAAGATACTCGCCTACTTTTTTCACTTTTCTGATATTTTCTTCATGATATCCTGGCTTTTGATGTAGCATCATATAGCAGCCTTGCACTTCATGACCAGCTTCTTGCAGAAATTTAGCCGTCATAGTGCTATCTACACCACCGCTCATTGCGACCATTACTTTCATATTTTTTTACCTCTTTGAAATTTAAAAGGGGATATTTTATATCTTATTTTTAAATAGCCAAAATTTCATCTACAATAAGCTTTAAATCATCGGTGATTTTGTATAAATTTATATCTTCTTTTTTTATTGTTTTTTGGCTAACTAGCGTATTTTTTATAAATTCATCAAGCCCTTGCCAAAATTCACTCCCAAAAAGAAAAATTTTTACTTTTTTACTACCAACTTGTGCAAGTACTAAAATTTCAAAAAGTTCATCAAGAGTGCCAAAGCCACCCGGAAAGACGACAAATGCGACTGAACGATCGGTAAGTGCAAATTTTCTTGGGCTTAAATTTGAAAAGAGATATTTTGCTGTGACGTAAGGATTTGTATTTTGTTCAAACGGAAGTCTCACATTCAGGGCTATACTTGGCGATTTTGCACTATCAAACGCGCCCTTGTTTGCGGCTCTCATTATGCCGTCCCCGCCTCCGGTTAAGATAGCATATCCTAGCTCGTTTAGCTTATAAGCTAGCTCATAAGCCTTTTTGCAGTAGAAATTTTCTTCATCAAATCTAGCCGAGCCAAAGAAGGTAACATTTTTATTTTTATATTTTAAGACGTTTGGAAAATTTAAAAGATCGCTAACTAAATCATTATTCATTATTTTAACTGCTGAAGCCTCTCGCGTTTTGAGCCTATCTGAGTGATCTGGATGCCAAAGTTTCCATCGATTATGACAACTTCGCCAAGGGCTATTACCTTATCGCCGATCAAAATTTCAAGCGGATCGTTTGCTAATTGATTTAGCTCAATAACTGAGCCAATATCCATGGTAAGTACATCTTTTAAGAGCATTCTTTTTGAGCCGATACGAACACGAATAGGCAGCCTAACATCCATTATAAGCCCAATATTTCTCATCTCTTCAGCGCTAAATTCACCTTTAGTTACATGAGGAGTACTTGCTGCAGGTGCAGCTGGTGCTTCAGTCTTTGTTGGCTCAAAAAATTTCATTAACGAATGATCGCAAGCAAAACCGATATGCTCACTTAGATCTTCGATTTTGACATTAAATAAAAATAGCTTTTCATAAACACTAAAATCAAGCGAAGAATTTTCATCTAAAAAATTTACATTTATTACTTCAAAATTTATCTTTGGCATACCCTTTTGAGCACCCAAAGATGTACTAAAAGCACTAAAAAGATTTGAAAATATCTCTTTTGCAGCGTCAAGCTCATCACTACCTAAATTTTCATTCTTTGAAATTTCCTCTTCGCCCATCATCCATTCGCTAATGGCACTTATTAAAACCGGAGTGCATACTATCTCTGTTTTAGCATTGATGTCGCCACTTAAAGAGATATTGGCCATCACTACTGGTGGCTTTATGCCATTTTGCGTTGGTGCATCAAATTCATTTCTTTCACCAACTTCTGGAGCTCTGCCCGTAAGTCCTTCGATAGTAGCTTTTAATTCATTAGAAAATATATTAAAAAAATCATTCATCATCTTCGTCATCCTCTTCTTCTTCCATTTTGCGCTCATTAGCTTCATACGCCATCAGCTTTGCTTTTCGCTCTTCTTCGTATTTTTCTAAGATATTTTTGATCTCATCTTTATCAGAGCGTATTAACTGCTCAATCCTTATAGATTTTCTAAATCTATGAAGTCCGACTTCGGCTAAGAAAACTTCTTTTTTATCGATACAAACGATCGCCTTATCATCAGCTCCTCTATCAAGCCTTAAAATATCGCCTTCTTTTAAATTTAAAAACTCATTTACGCTGATAATCGATTTGCCAAGTATGGCTTCATATAAAATTTCTGCTCGTCCAATAAGTGTTTTTAGCTCTTTGTTTCTACTTTTTTTTGCACTCGTTTCGCCAAGCATAATGTCTCTGTTTGCAAGGCGTGAGAGTATCGGTTCAAGGTAGATGACTGGATAGCATAAATTTATCATACCGCTTGATCCGCCAACTATGATCTCCATAACGACCATAATGACGATCTCATTTTGAGAGACGATCTGTACGACATTTGGACTGCTCTCTTTGGCTTCCACATTTGGGTACATATCAGTTATCATTGACCAGCTCTCTTTTAGACGCTGCATGATCATTCTAAGCACCGCATCAAGCAAATTTACTTCGATGTCGGTTAGCTCTCTATTTGCTTCAAAATTTTCACCAGTTCCGCCAAGCAAACGATCTATCATCGGAAAAGCAATGCTTGGATTTATCTCCAAAACACAGTTTCCATCAAGTGGCTTTATAGAAAAGACATTAAAACTAGTTGGACTTGGCAAGCTCATCAAAAATTCGCCATAAGTCATTTGATCAACACTGTGAAGTCTGATCTCGACGATACTTCTCATAACACTAGAAATTTGACTAGCCAAATTTCTAGCAAGCTTATCATGGATGCCTTTTATCGCACGGAGTTGCTCTTTACTAACGCGGTTTGGACGCTTAAAATCATAAATAATAATCTGTTTTTGTTCGCCTTGCGATCTCTCTTCGACCTCGATACTACTCGTATCGCCGTCTTCATCAACAACTTCAAGTAGCGCGTCTATCTCTTCTTGACTTAAAATATCAGCCATTAAACCCCCAAGCTACGCCTAATACGATCAAGCAAACGTTTATGAATTTGTGAAATTCTACTCTCGCTGATATTCATGATCTGGCTTATCTCTTTTAAATTTAGCTCTTCATAATAATAAAGCTGAACCAACATCTGATCTCTTTCGTCAAAATCTTTTAAAGCTTCCTCTATTTTTAAGATGAGATCCTCTCTCTCAATGCTTTTCTCGACATCATTTTGACCAATTAGCTCCATTTGCTCGTCTATTGGCAAAATAGTAATGATACCGCTAACGCCTCTTGCCTCTCTTATCTTCTCAATATCTTCATTAAGCTTTTCGGCCAAATACTCATCGCTTGGCTCTTCTTCAAATTCATTAAAGTAGTTATCTATCTCGCTATTTATGCTCTTTACTAGCTTTCTATCGCTTCTGCTAACAACATCAAGCGTCCTTAGATAATCAAGCATAGAGCCATAAATTCTCTTTTTGCCATAACCCCAAAAAGAGTCATTTTGCTCCTTGTCATACTTCCTGCTAAGCTTTATCATCTCTTCAACGCCAATGCTTATTAGGTCATTTGTATCTATACTTGATGGTAGCCTCTCTTTAAGTCTAAACGCCATTGCACGCAGTGCTGGCATATATTTTAAGACGATTTCGTCTTGTTCTTTTTTTATCGTGTTTTTATAAGCGTTAAGCTGCTTTTGCTTTAACTCGTGCATTTCGTTTACCAGAATCAAAATTTTCAGCAGTCATTTTTACCATTATATTTTCCATACGCTTTTCTCTAGTATTTAGCTCAGAGATGAGATAGTCTGCGATCTCTTCGTGTTTTTGTTTGTCAAAAATTTTAGTTAAAGCCCTTTTCACATCAATGTAGTTCATGATAACAATGTGAATTATAAGATAAAAAAACAAAGTAATAACTAGTGTATAAACTAGCATTTCGATAGGCTCACTCACCTTTAACAAGGTAAAAACTATACCTACAAAAAAACCACAAACCGTAAAAAATGCTATAAAATTTTCTGCACGCAAAGCTCAATCTCCATCAAAATTGTTCTATCAAACGCTTAAAGAAGCCCCCAAAGCTCCTGCTTTGCTCATCGTTAAGCACTTTTCGTTCCAACCTATAAAGTAAATTCGAAGCTATCTGTTTTATCTGGGCACTAGGCTCAGCATAAGCAGCGTCGTCTGTAAAAAGCGTTCGTTGTTTTATACTTCTTGAAACATTCTTATCAGAAGCCACAAATCCTATAAGCTCTAAATTTAAGCTAGGCCCGATATTTGCATTAGCAACGCGTTTGATATTTTCATAAATTCTAGTCGCTTCTGCTTCATTTTTCACCATATTTAAAAGCAAAAGCTCACTATTTTTAAACCTTGAGACGATCTTTATGACAGCGTATGCATCGGTTATCGCTGCAGGATCAGGCACAGTTACCACCACGACCTCATCAGCCGCTTCTAAAAATAGCTGCGTGCTGCCGCCTATGCCAGCTCCGGTGTCAATGATCAAAAAATCAAGCTCATCAAGCTCGCTCGCCTCGTCTAAAAACCTCTCAAATAAAAATTGATTGTTAAATTTTAAAATTTCATCACCGCTTTCACCAGGAATGAGGATCAAATTTTTATTTATAGGTATCAAGATATCTTTTAGGCTGCACTCGCCTTTTAGCACGTGAAGTAAATTTTTGCCCATTTTTACATTTAGGATGACATCAAGGTTTGCAAGGCCGATATCAGCGTCAAATAGTCCTACTTTATAGCCATTTTTTGATAAAACATTTGCCAAATTTGCACTTATCGTGCTCTTACCAACACCACCTTTGCCGCTAGTTATCGCAATAAAATGCGTATTTTTGCTCTTACTTTGAGACTGGACTAAATTTTGTAATTTTTGCGCTTGATTATTCATCGCTAGCCTTTTGCTTTGTAAAGCCGTCAAACACACACTCTACTAAAAATTCGCTCTTTGCCTCCACAAGATCATCAGGCACCTCTTGGCCCACGCTAAAGTAGCTAACCGGCGTATTTGTCTCATATATCAGCGAAAAGACGTTGCCAAAAATTTTTGTCTCATCAAATTTGGTGATTATCAGCGTGTCAATATCCAAAAATGAAAACCCATTATAAATTTCTATCAGATCTTCAACCTTTGAGCCAGCCGAAAGGACCAAATTTACATCGATCTTTGCGCCGCTATGCTTTAAAAATTTATCAAGCCTTTCAAGCTTTTCTTTGTCATACTGAGAATTTCCAGTCGTATCAATAAGTATCACATCACAATAATTAAGCTGCTTTATAGCATTTTGAAAGTCATCTATCTCGATAACATCGAGTATAGGTAGCTTCATCATCTTTGCATACTGAAATAACTGCTCAACCGCTCCGATACGGTACGTATCAAGCGTGATGATACCTGTTTTATAGCGCTTTTCATTGCCGTAAGCAAAACGAGCAGCTAGCTTTGCAAGAGTCGTAGTCTTACCAACCCCAGTTGGACCAACTAGCATCATGATACGTTGTTTTTTATCGCTTGGCTCTTTTCTACAAGGTAGCATATTTCGCAAAAGCGAGTAGAAATATCTTTTTACCGCGGTTGGATTACTCTTCATCGAAACTGGCAAATTTTCAAGCGTAGTTTGCATGATAGCCTCTAAATGCTCCTCTTTCATGCCGCTTTGTTTTGCGAGCTTATAGATGCTAGCAAACTCGGGCGGGATCGAAAGATTGTTGCGATTTGGGGCTTTCTCGTCCCAGATCATGTCAGTTATGAGCCCTATTTTCTCGCTTAGCGCGCTTACTTGCTTTGCCACATCGTCTATTTTTTTATTCATGCCGTTTGGTATGCTTGACTCTTTATCTTTGACATCATCGATATTTACATTTGCGATCGTGCTTATCTCTTTTGCAGCAGCTGAGATATTTAAAAGCACGCTCTCGTTTGGATCGTAAGGCTCTGGCGATGCTGTCTTTGCCTCAAATTTAGCCGGCTCTTCTTTTATCTCAAATTTTGGCTTAGCAGGTTCATAGTTTTTATTAAATTTAGAATAGGCATTTTCGTAGTTTATGGCTTTTGTATTTGGTTTTGTGGGTTGCTTTACGTCGTCCTCTTCGACGCTTACTAAAATTTCATAAAGCGGTTTTTTATTTATCGTTTTGGCTTGAATTTGTTTTGTAGTAACTAGTATGGCCTTCTCACCGCACGTTTCTTGAGCCTTTTTCAAAGCCTCGATGGTGCTCTCGCCTGTAAAAGTATGAAATTTTGTAGCCATTTATATCCTTTTAACCTCTCATAAGCCCTAGTGGCACGATCACGCTAAGCCTCTTATCGGCTCCTGGGTGCGGGACGATAAGGCGCGGCGTCTTATAGACTTTTTTACTAAAATATAAAATATCCAGATCAAGCGTGCGTGGCGCATTTTTAAATGTCCTCACGCGCTTAAATTTACTCTCATAGTGCCCCAAAATTTTTAGAGTTTCTCTAGGGCTCATAGAGGTTTGTAAATTTATAACAGCGTTACTAAAATCATCCTGCGCTTCATAGCCAAACGCCGCATTTATAAGGATCGGCGAGACTTCAACTACGTGAAAACGTCTATCTTCACTAATCGCTCTTATAAATTTATCAAACCTCTTTGCGCTATCGCCGATGTTTCCACCCATACCAACTAGCGCCTCATACTTAAACTCATCTCTTTTATGAAAAAAACTAGGGCAAAAACGGCTTTTAACGATCTTTCTTGCTCCAGCTAGCCTCATAAAATCTCGCACCCACCTTCTCTTGCGACCACCACGTCCTCGATACGCACACCAAATTCATTTTCTAGATAAATTCCAGGCTCCACGCTAAAGACCATACCCTTTTTTATGAGCGTTTCGCTCCTTGCTGAGATGACTGGAAGCTCGTGTATATCGACGCCCACGCCGTGTCCTGTCGAGTGAAAAAAGACCTTTTCATATCCAGCCTTTGCTATCACGCTTCTTGCTGCAAGGTCTATCTCGCACGCCCTAACGCCAGCTCTAGTGATCTTTATCGCAGCAGCCTGAGCCTCTTTTACGATCTCGTAAATTTCTTGCATCTTGGCGTTTTTAAATTTTTGCTCCTTTGAGAAGTTAAAATTTTCATCAAAGCAAGCAGTTCTGGTGCGATCAGAGCAGTAACGCTTAAATTTAACCCCAGCATCAAGTAGCAGCAAGTCGCCCTTTTTTAAAATTTTATCCCCAGGCAGCGCATGCGCCTTTGCGGCATTTTCGTTTATCGCCACGATAGGATCAAAGCTAAGACCTAGCTCGTTTTTTTGCCTAAAGATGAGCGAGGCGTTAAAATGAAGCTCTTTTTCGCTCATCCCTTCGCCATTTTCACGCACAAATTTAGCAAATTCATCAAAGCATTTTGCCCCAAATTCGCTAGCCTTTTTTAAAATTTTTATCTCATCTTCGCTCTTGCAAATTCTCTTTAGCCTAGAGAAATTTGCCTTTGGCTTGAAATTTATCTTAAAGCCCTTGCTAAGCTCGTTATACTCGCTTAAGCTTAGCTCATCAGGGTTAAAAACGAGGCTATTTGGCTTCATCTTTCTTAAAAATGCCCTAACCTCGTTTATTAAATTTCTCTGAGCTAAAAGAACGATCACGCCTGCATTTACGCAACTTTTTGCCTCGAAATAATACCTCGCATCCGTGAAAAAGTATTTCACGCCATCAACGCATAGTAAAAACTCATTGTCGCAGCTGTAGCCGCACTCGTAAAATACGGCGTTTTCGTCCTTTAAGATGAAATTCATTGTGCGTTTTGATTTGCTCTTACTGCTTTGATTTGCTCAAAAATTTGAAGCATGCCTATCATCGCCAAATGATAGCCAACTGGCCCAAAGCCCACGATCTGGCCTGCTGCAACTGGTGCGATGAGGCTTTTGTGGCGGAACTCTTCTCTTCTATAAACGTTGCTGATATGCACCTCGATAACTGGCAGTGCAACCGCACTTAGCGCATCACGGATAGCGATAGATGTGTGAGTGTAAGCAGCTGGGTTTATGATGATGCCATCAGCATCGCCCAAGCACTCTTGGATCTTATCGACTAGCTCGCCCTCAAGGTTGCTTTGAAAAAACTCGATCTCAACGTCATTCTGATCGGCAACGATCTTCATTTGAGAGTGGATATCCTCCATCTTCATAACGCCGTAAATTCCTGGCTCTCTAGCGCCAAGCATATTGATATTTGGGCCTTGGATAACCATTATTTTTAGCTTTTTATCCATGTCACTCCTTTTTGATTAAATAGCCCAAATTATACATTTTCGTTCCTAAATTTTCGCTACAATAACAAAAATTTAAGGCTCAAATGTGGAAATTTTAAAAGCAAAAAAGATCATCGCTGGCGGAGAAAATCCAAAAATTTTAAGAAATTCTTGTGTCGTTATTGATGATGATAAAATTTTAGAAATTTTAAGCGAAAAAACAGCGATTGAGAAATTTAAAGGGGCGAAAATTTGCGACTTTGGTGACAGTGTGATCACCCCAGCCTTTGTAAATACCCACGTTCATTTAGAATTTAGCTCAAACATCAGCACCCTAAAATACGGCGACTTCATAAAATGGCTTGGCTCTATCGTCGACAAAGGCGGCGAGCTAGCCAAAATGGACGCCAAAAAAGCGATGAGTGGGGCCATAAATTCGCTGCTAAGAAGCGGAGTTTGTACCATTGGCGAGATCTCTAGCTTTGGCTCGGAGCTTGAAATTTTAGCCGCTAGCCCGCTAAAAGTCGTACTTTTCAGTGAAATTTTGGGCTCAAGTGAGCAGATGACTCACCAAAATTTGCAAAATTTCTTAGCTAAATTTGAAAAAATAAAGAGCTATAAAAGTAAAAATTTTACCCCAGCTATCTCGCTGCACTCGCCCTACTCTGTGCACCCCAAGCTCGCCAAAGCCGCCCTTGAAATGGCTAAAAAAGATGATCTTCTTGTTAGCACGCACTTTTTAGAGAGCAAGGCTGAAAAGCAGTGGCTAGAGCACGGCAGCGGTGGCTTTAAAAAGCATCTTTTAAGATTTAGCCAAGATCCAAAGCCGATGTATGACGCACAGGGCTACTTTGCGATGTTTCGTGAGATAAATACTCTCTTTACGCACTGCATTTATGTGAGCGATTTTGCTAAATTTAAGCCTCATCACAGCGTGACGCACTGCGCCGTTTCAAATAGGCTACTTGGCAAAAAGGCGCTAAATTTAAAAGAAATTTTCAAAAATAACGTCAGTCTAAACATCGGCACAGACGGCCTTAGCTCAAATATCAGCCTAAATTTTTGGCATGAACTAAGAGCCGCCCTTTTTACCCACGCTAGCCTTGATCTAAATGAGCTTGCCAATAGGCTTTTTGTAGCTGCAACGCATGGTGGCGCAAAGGCGCTTAGGACAAATAACGGCGAGATAAAGGCAGGACGCGCGGCCGATCTTGCAGTCTATAACGACCTAGAGTGCGATGATAACGAGCTAATACTGCAACTCATACTTCACACAAATGAAGCCAAAAAACTATATATCGGAGGCAAAATTTGCAAATTTTAAGGCTTATTTTTAGAGGAATTTTGGGAATTTTTAAATTTATAAATAACTACTTTAAGGCGCTCATATTTTTACTGATACTATTTTTCATATTTGCGCCAAATGGCAAGATAAAAGAGCCAAATTTGGCCCGCATAGACATCACAGGCACGATAATGGACACAAGCGAAATTTTAGATGCGCTCGAAAAAGCAAGGTTTGATAGCAACATCAAAGGCGTGCTGCTCTACATCGACAGCCCAGGCGGCGCGCTAAGTCCTAGCGTGGAGCTAGCCATGGCGGTCAAGCGGCTAAAAGAGAGCAAAAAAGTGCTCGCATACGCAGCTGGCAACATGGCAAGTGGCAGCTACTACGCTGGCGTAAATGCCGACACTATCGTAGCAAACCCGGGCGCTTTCATAGGCTCGATCGGCGTCATCATGCAAGGGGCAAACATCGAAAATTTAGCCAAAAATTTAGGCGTGAGCGAGCAGGTGGTGAAGGCTGGCGAGTTTAAAGAGGCTGGCACCTTTATGAGGAGCTGGAGCAAGCAGGAGCGTGAGAGCTTGCAAGGGCTCGTAAATGATGCTTACATGCTATTTGTAAGCGACGTGGCAGAGGCTAGAAATTTAGATATCAAGAAAAAAGATGAGTGGGCAAATGCGAGAGTCTTTTTGGCACACAACGCCCTAAAGATGGGGCTAATTGACAGCCTTGGTAGCTACATAGACGCTCAAAACGAGCTAGCTAAAATGAGCCTCGTAGATGAGTCAGTTTGGCAAGAAAAACCGCAGATCGAAAAGATAATTGAGAAATTTACAAAGCAAGGCATAAACTCGCTTTTTAATGCATTTTTTGAGACAAGGCTCAAATAATCAAAGCAAAATATTAAGGCGGGGACAAACTGTATATATAGTATAAATTTAGCTCATACTTTGCAAAAAATTTTTGGCTATATTTTTTAGCTTAAACTCGTAAAGTAGATTTGAAATTTTATCTGTTGATTTGATGTCCAGCCCAAGATCATTTGCTAAAATTTTGTAATAAATTTGTGGGCTATCTTTTAGATTAATTGGCGGTGATTTCGAGCTTTTTGAGAGCTTTTTGCCATCTTTTAAAAGTAGCTTATGATGAATAAAATTAGCATTATAAAAGCTAAAATTTAGCCTTTTTGCAAGGTATCTTTGAGCTAGTGTGCAAGGTAGCAGATCTTCCCCTCTAACAACCAAATTTACGCCCATGTCTTCATCATCTATCACGCTTGCAAAGTTATAAGCCGGAGTAAAATCTTTTTTGTAAATCACAAAATCGCCCATTTGCTCTGCCACAAGCTTACCAAGAGGGTCGCCCTCATCTACGCTTAGTCTAATGGTAGTCTTGTCTTTTATAAATTTTAGATTTTTATTTTTACAAATTTTAGTGTAAATGCCGTTTTTATAGGCATTCTTTGTGGTTCTTGAACACTCGCAGATATAAATTTCATCTAGTTTTTCAAGTACATCTTCGTATCTTTTAGCTCTTATTTTGAAGCTAAAATTACACTCAAAGTCACTTACGCTAATTGGACCTTTATCGTATTCAAGCCCTAAAAATTCCAAAACATCAAAGATATTTTGAACAAATTCTTGCCGGTATCTACTAAGATCATAATCATCGATACGTAAGTGCAAAATACCATTTACCGAACGTGTCAAAAGATAAGTTAGGATGAAGTTATAAGCATTGCCAGCATGCAAAAAACCACTAGGAGTAGGAGCTATACGGGATGCTATGCCACCATTTGGTGGCAAATAGTCATTAATCCCTTGGTCTAGCCTCATTTACCCTTAAAGTACGTCCGCCTAGTTCCTTTTCATTTAGCGCGTCTATAGCTTTTTGTCCCTCATTTGCATCGTCCATTTCAACAAAGCCAAAGCCCTTTGAACGCTCAGTTTCTCTATCTTTTACTATTTTTGCTCGCCTTACTTCACCAAATTGTGCAAAGGCTTCCTTTAATTCTGCCTCTGTCGTTCTATACGACAAATTTCCTACATAAATATTCACAGGAGTGTTCCTTAAAAAAATTACCGATTTATTCGGTTAGTGTGATAATAGCTAATTTTCGTCAAAAAGATGTAAAAAATCAAAAATTTATTATATTTTTTTGAAAAATATTCTTAAAAGGTACAAGCTCGTATATATAGAACTTTTATAACTATCACTAAACAAAATCTAATCTTAAGTTTAAAAAGAATAATTAAATAAAAAACTATTTTATCTTTATAAGCTATTTATAAAGTAAATCATTCTTTACTTTAAGATACGCTTCATCGCCAAGTAAATTTTTAACTATAAAAAGTGCAAATTCCATTGAAAAAGCAGGACCTTTTGCTGTAATAATATTTTGATCCCTCAATACACTCTTGTCGTTATCATAGCCCCTTTTATTACTTCTTACATTTTCTTCAAATCCTGGATAACAAACAAAATGATCTTTTAGCACACCAGCACTCTCGAGCACCATAGGAGCAGCACAAATGGCACAAATAAGCTTATTGCTTTTATCAAAATTTTGCAAAATTGCTTTGAGCCTTGTATCGTTTGCTAGATTGCTAGCTCCTGGAAGTCCGCCAGGAAGGACGATCGCATCGTAGTCTAGCTCTTTCATCTCGCGAAGTGTCACATCAGCTTTTACGCATATATTGTGGCACCCTTTGATATTTACGTCATTTAACCCAACAATAGAAGCTATCGCTCCAGCTCTACGTAAAACATCAACAGAAGTTAGTGCTTCTATCTCCTCAAATCCATCAGCTAAAATCACAGCAACTTTTTTCATAAATTTATCCTTTACAATAATATGTTTTATTTGTTAAGTAAAATTTTATATAATGTTGGCTTATTTCACAAGAAAGGACAGAGCATGCAAGTAAAAATTATTTACTGCAACTCTTGAAACTATCGTCCGGTAGCTTCTCGTGTAGAAGATGAAATAAAAGCGAACTTTAGTGATGCAAGAGTCGAAAAGGTTGTAGGTGATGGTGGAAATTTCATCGTCGAGGTTGATGGAGATGTTATATTTTCTAAGAAAGATCGCATCGGAAATGATGAAGCGAGATTTCCTCACGGTGAAGAGATCACAACTCTTATAAACAAATATCTCAAAGAAAAGTCGGCTTAATGCTAGCTACCGAGACGGGAAACCGTCTCGTTTTTCCCTATTTTTGACTTATAGTTCTACTATCCTAATATAAAAATTTTATAGTTAAAACATTTACTTATCTCGCTAAGAATTTTCATTATTTTATATATTTTTTTGATTTTTGAAGATTTTATGAGCTGATATTTGGCTATATTTGGATTTTTATAAAATATAAAAATTTTGTGTATTTTATGCTAGTGCTACTTGAAATTTTACAATGTATGAAATGAAGTTTTTGCTAAAGCCAATACTTTTTAAATAGTGACTTTAGCTAAGCATTAGGCTTACTAAACGTAAATTTAGTAAGAAAGATTAAGCTGCTTTATTTATTCGCACGCTCGATATACTCGCCGCGAACAGTATCCACACGGATAACCTCGCCCTCAAGTACGTGAAATGGTATCTGAACTACCGCACCACTCTCAAGAGTAGCTGGCTTTTTACCGCCTTGCGTATCGCCCTTGAAATTTGGTGGAGTCTCAACTATCTTTAGCTCAACTACTTGTGGCACTTCAACGCCGATCGCATTGCCATTGTGAAATAAAATTTCAACCATCATGCCATCGATCATCCATTTTTTAACATCACCCACATCCTCGTCGCTGATAGCAACTTGTTCATAAGTAACCGTATCCATAAATTGACAATATTCACCATCATCATAAAGATACTGCATCTCTTTTTCTTCAAGATGTGGTTGCTCGCATTTATCGCCTGCATGAAAAGTCTTTTCAAGAACTTTTCCGTCGATAAAAGATTTGATTTTTGCACGAACAAAAGCTGCACCTTTGCCCGGTTTAACGTGTTGATATTCTACGATTTTATAAGGAACACCGTCGATTTCTATCTTTAATCCCTTTTTTAGATCGCCCATTGAATATGAAGCCATTTTTTATCCTTTCAAAATTTTATATAACTGCGTATTGAGCCCAAACGCAAGCTTCAAGTGCGTTTAGTCTCTCTAACGTTTCTGCTTTTATATGTTCATCAACCAAAATGACAGCAAGTGCCATATTGTGATCATCTCTACCAAGGCGGAAGTCTGCGATATTGATCTTTTCATCAGCCAAAATTTTACTGATCTGAGCGATAACGCCTGGCACGTCATGATTTTTAAAGATGATCATCTTACCTTTTGGTTTAAAGTCGGTCTTAAAACCATTTATCGTTACGATGCGTTGCTGATTTTCACCAAATACCGTTCCACCAACGGTTACAATGCCATTTTCAGTAGTTAAGCGAACTGTGATTTTATTTTTAAAAATGCTATCTCCGCCAAGGCTAGTTTCAGTCACTATTCCTTTTTCATCGCATAAAAATTTAGCATTTACGTAATTTATCGCATCACCAAGACTCTCTTTTAAAGCACCTACGATTGCAAAAGTTAGCATTGAATTTGCATATTCGCTAATCTGACCGTGAGTCTCGATACGAATGGCCTTGATAACGCTTTTATTTATCTGTGCAGCAAGAAATGCCATCTTGCTTGTAAGATCGATATAAGGCTCAACAAATGGCGGTAGATCTTCTGTTTTTATAGGTAAATTTAACGCATTTGGATAGCTTATACCGCGAGCTGCTAAAATAGCTTGTTCGACTGCCTCTACTGCGATATTTCGCTGTGATTCAAGCGTATTTGCTCCAAGGTGTGGGGTGACGCTTACATTGTTTAGATCAAGAAGTGGATGATCAGTTGCTGGCTCTCTTGTGAAAACATCAATACCGGCAAATGCTATCTTGCCACTTTTTAGTCCTTCATAAAGCGCTTCTTCATTATAAAGACCACCTCTAGCGCAGTTTATAAGTCTTACGCCATCTTTCATTTTTGCGATCTCTTTAGCGCCTATCATATTGGTCGTCTCTTTAGTCTTTGGCGTATGGATCGTGATAAAATCACATGCTAAAATATCATCAAAATTTTTAGTGTAAGTACCGCCCATATCGATAACTTTAGATGGGTCAATATATGGATCATAAGCGATGATCTCCATACCAAAAGCTTTTGCACGAACAGCTACTCTCGAGCCAATATTTCCAAAGCCGATCACGCCAAGCTTTTTCTTAAAAAGCTCAACCCCATACCATTTCTCACGCTTCCAAATTCTATCTAGCTTTAGATCATTATGAGCGTATTCAAGAGATCTAGCTGAAGCTAGCATATGCGCCATTGTTAGCTCAACTGCAGCAATAGTGTTTGCAGTTGGAACGTTCATAGCTATTATGCCACGCCTTGAGCATCCTTCTATATCGACATTATCTACACCAACACCAGCTCTAACAATAGCTTTTAGTTTTTTACCAGCGTTTAAAAAGGCCTCGTTTACTTCAGTTGAGCTTCTTGTTATAGCAACATCAGCCTCGCCTAAAATTTTTAAAAGTTCATCTTTGGGAGTATTAACTGCGTCTATTACGTTTATATCTTGCTCTTTTTTTAAAAGTTCAAAACCTACTGGATGTATTGCATCGCAAACAATGATAGTTTTCATAATTTTACCTCTCTCACACTTGAGTGGATATCATAAACTCTTAGTTCTAAAATGATATTTTGTAGAAGCTTAGAGTCTTGAGTATTTAAAAATATCTGGCTTTTTGCACCATCTTTTACAACAGTAAAATCGACCTCGCTTTTTCTTAAAGTCTGCATCAAACAAAACATTGAATAGATATCATTTTTATCTATCAAAAGCTCATATGCAGTAATCTTTGGTTTTTCTATTTTGGGTCGGTTGTATTCTATAAAAATTTCATTTACAGGCAGCACATAATCTCTTTTTCTAATAGTTGCTAGCTCACTCATCCAGTTAATATTGCTGGTTGTATTTTTGGTTAAATTTTGCTCATTTGTGATATTTTCTTCAGGTATTTGACTGAAATTTACACTTGCAAATTTAACAAGAGAAATTCCAACCAAACCCAATATTACAAATAGCAGGACAACTACTAATAAAAGTACGCGTCTGCCCATTTAAACTAAAGTAATTGTTCTTTTATAATATCGCCAAGTGTTACTTTATCATCGTTATCATTGATCTCATTTAACACTTCACGCTCTTTTTGTTTTGCTAAACGGCGTATACTTAGGCGTATTCTATTTTTCTTCTCATCGATAAATGCGATAGCTGCTTCGATCTCATCGCCGATCTTAAGTGTGCTAACATCTACACTGCCTAGATCTTCTTTGCGGATCAGCGCATCAACGTTATCACCAAGCTCTACAAATACGCCAAAGTCTTTAATGTCGCGAATTGTTCCTTTTACGATATCACCTACATTAAATTTATCAGCAAATGCTTGAACTGGACTTTGTTTTAGATCTTTTAGACTAAGTGAAACTTTTTGTTCAGCGCTATCGATTTTGATGATTTTTACTTCAAGCTCGTCACCAGCTTTAAACATGTCTTTGCATTTATCGTTTCTATCCCAAGATGCGTCTTCGTTATGCAACAAACCTTCAACGCAGCCTACTCTAACAAATGCACCAAAATTTGTGATAGTTGTCACAACGCCTTTTACTACGTCACCTTCTTTGTGTTTTGCCTTAAACTCATCAAATGGCTTTGGAAGTAAATTTTTAAGGCTTACTCTTAGGCGGTGTCCTTTTGCATCTATCTCAATAACCTCAACATCGATCTCTTGACCTTCATTGATGTGGTCTTTTGGATTTTTTATATTTTTGTCCCATGAAATTTCAGATATATGTAAAAATCCTTCAATATCATTTCCAAGATCAACAAATGCACCATAAGGCTCGATATTGCTAACTGTAACTTTGATAGTGTCACCAACTTCTAGCCCATCATTTATGATCTCTTCCCAAGGATCTGGAGTAGCTGCCTTGATAGATAAAGACAAGTGGCGTTTTTCGTTGTCATAGCTGATAACTCTAACTAAAACTTTATCGCCTTCTTTATATAGTGAGCTAGGGTTTACTGGGCCTTTATAGCTTATCTCGCTGTAGTGAACAAGTCCGTCCACGCCGCCAACATCAACAAACATACCATAAGTTGTGATTTTTTTAACTGTACCCTCTATAACGCTATCATTTTCTACTATGCTCGATAGAGCTTCTTTACGCTTTTTGCGGTCGTCATCTAAAATTTTTTTTCTAGAGACAACTATGCTATTTTCTTCTTTATCAATTTTTATAACTCTTACTTTATATGTTTTACCAATTACACCTTCAGCGTTTTTAAAGCCGCTGTGAGTTTTTGGCAAGAAAAATTCCACCCCATTTACATCTTGAGTTATAAAGCCACCTTTATTTTTTCCAACTACTTTTACATCTATTTCGCCAGAATTTTCAGGATCGTAAGCTTCGATGAAAGCTTTAACTTTCTCTTTTCTAAGTGCTTTTTTGTGCGACACTATAGGTCTTCCATTTCTTGATCCAGTTATTACAACCTTGATCGTATCGCCAACTTTATGCGTAAGGTTGCCATTTGTATCAGTGATTTCAGAAACATTTAAAATGCCTTCTGACTTCTTGCCAACATCAATTAAAACCTCATCACCATTGATACTGACGATTTTTGCGTCACTATCTTCTTCAGTCTTTTTAAAAGACTCCTCTAACATCGCAGCAAAATCGATATCTTCGATATCTTCGTCTTTTGCTTTTCCTAATTGAACACTTTTGTTCACAGCCATCTTGATCCTTTAAATTTTATTATGCCAGTAGAGGCAAATTGGCTTATTATAGTTAATTGTGGCTTTAGCTAGGATAAATTTTATACTTTTTTGATTCTGTCAACGACTTTTTGTATGATCCAGTCAGGCGTACTTGCACCCGCACTTATACCACACAAATTTTTGCCATCAAACCATGACTTTTCAAGCTCTTCTTCGCTTTCAATGAGGTAGCTATCTTCGCAGAAATTTTTAGATATTAGATAGAGTTGTTTTGTATTTGAGCTATTTTTTCCACCGATTATTATCATCACGTCAGCCCTTTTTGCCAAATTTTTAGCAGCCTCTTGGTTTTCAAATGTCGCGTTGCAGATGGTGTTAAAAACACGCACCTCTTTTACGTGAAGCATAAGGTAGTTTGCAATTTGCATAAATTTCTCGACTTTTCTAGTTGTTTGGCTAACAAGTGCGACCTTTTGTTTAAATTTAATGCCCTCCAGCTCGCTCTCCTCAAGCACGACATAGACATTACCCTTTGCGTATGACTTCACGCCCTTTACTTCAGGGTGATGCATGTCGCCATAAATTACCACATCATAGCCCTCTTCGCTCATTTTTTCACAAATTTGCTGTGGCTTTGTCACAAACGGACAAGTTGCGTCGATCACTTTTATATCTGTCTTTTTTAGCTCTGCAAGGTCGTTTTTAGTGATGCCATGAGTGCGAATGATCGCCTTTTTCTCATCTTTTAGCTCGTCTATACCCTCAAGTGTTTTTACATTGTAGTTTTTCTCAAGCCTGTTTATCTCTTCATTATTATGGATGAGTGGCCCAATGGTCGCAGCATCTCCTGCATTTTCAGCAATCTTTATCGCCCTTTTTACACCAAAGCAAAATCCATAACTACTAGCAAGCTCAATCTTCAACTCTAGCTCCCATTTTCTTTAAAATTTCAGCAAAATTTGGAAATGAAGTGGCGATAAATTCGCTCTTTTCTATCTGTATGCCGCACTTTAGTCCAAGCACGGCAAAGCTCATCGCAATCCTATGATCTCCGTGACTATCGATCGTGGCAAATTTGGCCTCAGAGCCATTTATGATAAAGCCATCTTCAAGCTCGCTAGCATCAACGCCGCACTGCTTTAACGCATTTATCGTGACGGCTATCCTATCGCTCTCTTTTACACGAAGCTCTTTGGCATTTATTAGCTTACTTTGCCCCTTAGCGCAGGTAAATGCGATGGCTAAAGCTGGGGCTTCATCGATAAGCCACGAGATATTTTCACCAACTTCCACGCCTTTTAAGTTTGGTGAGTATTTAACCTCGATATCGCCGATATCTTCATATTTGCTTGAAGTTTTGTGAAATTTTATCTCAGCTCCCATTTTTTCTAGAATTTTATAAGCTTCGATGCGAGTTTTATTTAGCAAGATATTTTTTAAAATAATGTGTGAGCCCGGAATGATAAGTGCTGCGACTGCAAAGAAAAATGCAGAGCTCGGATCATTTGGCACGTCTATATCAAGTGGCGCAAGTGGGGCTTTCATCGGCTCCAGTGTGATCTCTAGGTCATCACGCCTTATATCAGCTCCCATGCCAGCAAGCATTCGCTCAGTATGATCTCTGCTTAGCTCTGGCTCGCTAAATTTGCAGCCATTTGAGTAAAGAGCCGCTAGTAAAAGCGCACTCTTTACCTGAGCCGAGGCGATCTTGCTTTCAAAACTAAATCTTTCAAATTTTGTCCCTCTTATGCAAAGTGGAGCGTTGTTTGCGTTGTTTGTGCCATCTATCTTTGCACCCATATCGTTTAGAGGTTTTGCTATTCTAGCCATTGGACGTGAGTTTAAATATCTATCGCCACTTAGCACGAAAAAGCCATCCTGTGCGGCTAGTAATCCCATAAAAAGCCTCATCGCCGTACCTGAGTTGCCACACTCTAAAATTTCATTTGGCTCTTTTATCTTTTGCGGCGGTGTGATCATTATTTCAGAGCCATTGTCCTCAACTTTTGCGCCTAAAAGCTCGACTATCTTTAAGGTATTTAGCGTATCGCCTGCTCTTAGATAGTTTCTAACGCGAGATGGTTTGTCGCTTAAAAGCGAAAAGATCGCGCATCTATGCGAGATGGACTTATCCGCTGCGATGTCGTCAATAGTTAAATTTAGACTTTTTTCTAATGGATAAATTCTCATCTTATTCCGATATTTAGTTTCTCTTTTAGCTCACCTAAAATTTTATCCATAAGTGCGTTTATATCGTCATCTTCAAGCGTTTTTTCCATATCTTGGAATATAAATTTGAGGCTAAGGCTGATTGCGCCATTTAGTTTCGCATCTTTATAGATATCAACCGGCAAAAACTCTTTTAGCTCTTTTAAATTTAGCCCTCTTATGCATTCATAAATTCGTCCAGCCTCGAAATTTTCAGGCACGATAAGGCTAAGATCCCTTGTTGTGCTTTGAAATTTAGAGTAAGGCACTGCTAAGACCGGTTCAAATTTAAGCTTTGCAAAATCAATCTCACAAACATAAGTTTTTGGCAAATCTCTCTTTGCCTCAACTCTTGCATCGACTCTACCGATATAACCGATATTTTCGCCATTTTGATAGATGTGTGCTTGTTCGTATGGGCTAAGGTATGAGATGCCCTGACAAGGTTTTAGTTCAAATTTGCCTATGACATTTTGCACCATTGATGCGAATGCATAGAAATTTGCCTCCTCGCCCTTTGCACCGTTTATAAGTGTTGGCTCTTTTAAAAGCCCAGATACGACAAAGCCTAAATTTAAGCCCTGGTTTGCATTTTCATCAAAAACTTCGCCAAGCTCAAAAAGTCTAACTGAGCGTTTTGAGTTTTTGATGTTTTTCTCGCTTGAGCTTAGAAGGTGATTAACAAGTGCTGGTCTAAGCGTGTTTAGCTCGTTGTTTATAGGATTTAGTATCTTTATCTTGCAAGGTTTGAAATTTAGCTCACTTAGCTCATCAAGGCTGTCAAAAACATAGTGCACACTTTCAAAAAAGCCATTGTCAGCTGCACGGTGCCTTAAATTTAAAGCATTTTTATAGTCAAAATATGTCTTATTTAGCCTATTTTTCTCAGAGAAATTTAGTGGTTTTGAGGCGATATTGTCTATGCCTACTATCCTTACGATCTCCTCACAAACATCGTGAGAATTTACTATATCATGGCGAAATAACGGCACTTTTACGTTAAAGCTTTCTTGCTCAACATTTACTGCGATCTCAAAGCCAAGTTTCTTTAAAATTTTAACGACATCATTTCTAGCAATATCTTGACCGATCATATTTTTAAGCTCAAAAAGAGAGATACTTAGTGTTATAGGCTCGGTGTTTAAAAGCGACTGCTGTGAGCCAGCAAAGAGATTTAGTGTATCTTTAAAATTAGCAAGCCTTTTAAATAAATAATCCGCACCATAAGCTAAATTTGGCTCGCTACCACGACTTGAGCGATAAATTTGATCACCCTTTGGTAAATTTTTATTTTCAAAAATAGCTTTTGAAACAACATCTGGCTTTACGTAGCTAGCTTCTACTAGGATCACTTTTGACTTCTCATCTACTCTTGCTACGTCACTTTGGTAAATTCCAGCAATGCCTAAATTTTTATCCCCGCAATAAACGACACATTCACCATTTTCGCCATTTTTTATATCAAAAACAGCTTTTTCGCCTTCACTTACTAGTTTAGCGTGATCATAAGCTCTAAATAAAACACCTGTGCAAAATGTCGCGTATTCAAGCAGTCTCTCAACTAAATTTATCTTTTGGCACTCTATTAATGCTAGACGCATGCGAGTTATTAGATTTTCATATAGTCCTTCTTTTAGCTCAAAAGCCTTATATAAAAATGATCCATTTACTTTATCCTCTGCTCGCACAGAAGCTATTCTGCCAATACCTAGTAAATTTTCGCTTTCATCGTCTTCGTGGCTATCTTTCATATTTAGATCAAGCGCTGCACAAATTTCTCTTGCGATGCCATGTAAATTTTGGCAATCGCCTCTGTTTGCTGTGACATCAACTTCGATTATCGTATCTTTAAATATCTCAAATTCACTAAGGCTTGTACCAAGTTTTAGCTTGCCGATGCTCTCATCAAGCGGTAAAATTCCATCATTTACCTTTGGAAGCCCCAGCTCACTTGAAGAGCAGATCATACCACTTGACTCGATACCTCTTAGCTTTGCTTTTTTTATCTCAAGACCATTTGGCATAGTCGTGCCAATAAGTGCAACTGGCACAAACTGGCCAGCTTCAACATTTTTAGCCCCACATACGATCTGAAGCGTCTCTCCACCAACATCCACTTGACAAATGCTTAGTTTATCGGCATCTGGGTGTTTCTCTCTACTTTTTATGTAGCCAACCACAATACTCTTTGGTAAATTTATCTCTTTATAGCTATCAACCTCTAGCCCGATAGAATTCAATGTCTTTGAAAGTGTCTCGCCGCTAACGTCGCTAAGGTCGATCCACTCGTTTAACCAATGCTTTGAAATTATCATTTAAACTGCTCCAACAATCTTAAATCTCCCTCAAAAAGCGACCTTAGATCAGGCACTCTATGAAGCAACATCGCAAATCTCTCAACGCCAAGGCCAAAGGCGTATCCACTTACATTTTTATAACCAACTGCCTTAAATACATTTGGATCAACGACACCACATCCAAGTACCTCAAGCCAAGTAGTCTGCTTGCACACTCTGCAGCCCTTGCCGTGGCAGAATATACAACTAATATCAACCTCTGCGCTAGGCTCCGTAAATGGAAAGAAGCTAGGGCGAAAGCGTACTTCAACATCGCCAAACATGTGCTTTAAAAAGCCCTCTAGCATTGATTTTAAATTTGCAAAGCTAACTTTCTCAGCATCTTCCACCACAAGGCCCTCGACCTGGTGAAACATCGGTGTATGCGTTAAATCCATATCACGTCTAAAGACGGTGCCTGGCGCTATCATGCGAATAGGTGGCTTTTGATTTAGCATAGTTCGCACCTGAACTGGGCTCGTATGCGTCCTTAAAAGTCTAAAATCATCTAGATAAAATGTATCTTGCATATCCCGTGCTGGGTGGTATTTTGGTAAATTTAGCGCTTCAAAGTTGTGAAAATCATCTTCTATTAGTGGTCCAGTTTCAAGTGAGAAATTTAGAGCTAAAAAATACTCAATTATCTTATCCATCGTGGCCATCACAGGATGAAGTGCCCCGCTAGCAACAGGCTCATTAAATAGCGTGATATCAGCGGCTTCTTTTTTCATCTTGTTATCTATCTCTTGCTCGCTAAGCTCAGCCTTTTTAGCTTCTATTAGCACGCCAAGCTCGTCTCTTTGCTTGTTTAAATTTGCTGCAAATTCCTTTTTCTCATCTTCGCCAAGCTCTTTTAGCTTTGCAAAACCTTGCGCCAAGATGCCCTTTTTGCCAAAAATTTCTACCCTGACTTTTTCCAAATCATCAAGCGTTGAAATTTCATTTTTGATTTTATTAACGAAATCTTGCAATTTTTTGCCTTTATAAATTTTTGAGTCGATTTTATAGAAAAAGAGTTAAAATCAAGATAAAGAGCACGAAATTTAAGCACACTTTGATATAATTTTGCAAAATTTCAAAGGAGCTAAAATGACCATATTTGAAAAGATCGTAGCTGGTGAAATCCCTTGCAACAAAGTACTTGAAAGCGAGAAATTTCTAGCTTTTAACGACATAAATCCAAAAGCACCGATCCACATCCTAATCATCCCAAAAAAACACTATAAAAATTTCCAAGAGATGGATCCGGTCTTAATGGGAGAGATGACAAAATTTATCCAAGAAGTAGCGACCTTAATGGGCGTTGATAAGAGCGGATACCGCCTTATAACAAACTGCGGTGAAAACGGCGGTCAAGAAGTTATGCATCTACATTTTCACCTACTTGGCGGAGCGAAGCTTGGCTGGAGCGAAGGCGTAGCTGATCCACAAAGCACATTTTAATAGCTTATAAATCTTAGACTCAAAGCCTGAGTCTAAAATTTTATTTTCTTGCAGACTTAATAGCTTCAAGCAACTCTTCAAAACCTACTTTACTTGAGTTTTCAACATCTTTTAATATTTCAACGCCAGGTAGATTTCCTTTATCTTTATCAGCAAAAATAACCATCGCTTTTTCTAGTCCATGATGAACATTTTCATGATGAGCTGCGATACTTGAGAGAATTTTGGCATCTTTTACAAGAGTATTTTTCACATCTTTTTCATACCATTTGCCAAATCTACACTCATGAACATCTTGAATCTTATTAAACTCATTTAAAAGTACGCCTCTATATCCATTTAGCTTCATATTTATATGATCTATTTTTCCATTGCTTACATAGACTTCATTTGTAACATTTAAAGCCTGATTTAGGATATTTTGCGTATTTGCGTTTACACTTGAGATATTTCCTTCAAATCCACCTAAAATTTTCATAGCATTTGCAGAAATTTTTGAGAAATTCTCACTCATTTCGATCATCGTATTCGCACTTTGCTTAAGTCCATTTATATTTACTTCTACTTCAAGTGTCGCCTTTTGCGTGCGCTCAGCAAGCTTTCTAACCTCATCTGCCACGACAGCAAAACCTCGTCCATGCTCACCAGCACGGGCCGCCTCAATAGCAGCATTTAGAGCTAGCAAATTTGTCTGATCTGAGATGTCTTTAATTAGATTTATAATCTCAACAATAGAATTTACGCTTCCATCAAGCGAAGAAGCGTCATTTGAAAGGTCATTACTCATCTGGCTTACTTGCTCGATCGAGTTTAAAATTTCAGCCGTTTGCGACTTGAGTTCGCCCGTCTCTTTGAAAGTCTTTTCATTTAGTCCGTTTATACTTTCAAGCATTTTTAGGTTTTCTTCCATTGTTAATTGCAAAAAATTTATACCATCTTGATAACTTGAAAGCAATAAATTTACAGCTTCTTGCTTATCCTTAGCTTGCTCTTTTGGCTCGCAAGTTTTAACGTTTTTTAGCTCATTTTTAAGTGCTAAAATTTCAGCCTTTAAAGCTTCATTTTCTCTCTCTAAAGCTTCATTTTTACTAGAAAGCTCTTTATTTTTGCCATCAAAAAACATTTTTCATCCTTTAAAATTTGTAGATTTCGCGTAATTATAACTCTTTTTTCTTAAGCCAGTAGTCCAAAATTTCTATCTGCTCATCAACGCTTTTATTTGCCGTGCCGCCCTGCGAACAACGTGCCTCTTTTGAAGCATGAAGATCTAAAAATTTAATAGCATTTGCATCTAAATTTTCATCCACACTTTTTAGCTGCTCTTCGTTTAGTTCACTCAAATCAAGGCCCAAACTTTCAGCTTTTGCGACAGCTTTGCCTGTGATAAAATGTGCTGTTCTAAATGGGATGTTTTTTTCACGCACTAGATAATCCGCCAAATCAGTCGCACTTAGATGGCCAGTTTTTGTAGCTTTTAGCATATTCTTTTCATTAAATTTAGCCGTTTTTATCATCTCATTTAGGATGATAGCCGAGCTTAAAATGGTTGAGACACTGTCAAACACACCCTCTTTATCTTCTTGCATATCTTTATTATAAGCAAGTGGCAGACCTTTCATCGTAGTTAGTAGCGCTACCAAATTTCCATTTACACGCCCCGTTTTGCCGCGTATGAGTTCAGCGACGTCTGGATTTTTCTTTTGAGGCATAATGGAACTTCCTGTGCTATAAGCATCGCTAATGCTTATAAAGCCAAATTCTTGCGAGCTCCAAAGTATGAGCTCCTCGCAAAGCCTAGAAGCGTGCGTCATAAAAACGCTAATGTTAAATAAAATCTCAAGCGCAAAATCACGGTCGCTCACGCTATCCATCGCATTTCGCGTGCAACCTGCGAAGCCAAGCTCACTTGCAACGATAGTTCTATCTATCTTATGAGGAGTGCCTGCAAGGGCTGCTGAACCAAGCGGACTTAGGTTGTTTCGCTCATATGAGCTAACAAAACGCTCGAAATCTCTTTTAAACATAAATGCATATGCTAGCAAGTGATAGCTAAGGCTTACTGGCTGAGCGTGCTGAAGATGTGTGTAGCCTGGCATTAACGTATCTTTGTGGTTTTTTGCCAAATTTGTAAGCGTGGCGATGAGCTCTTTGATGAGAGATGAAATTTCTAAATTTTTCTTCAATACGTAAAATTTAAAATCAAGCGCAACTTGGTCGTTTCTGCTTCTGGCTGTGTGCAGTCTGCCTCCAAGCTCGGCGCCGATGATCTGGCTAAGGCGCTTCTCAACTGCCATGTGTATATCTTCATCTTCTAGCTTAAACTCAAATTTACCTGCTCTTATCTCAGATAAAACCTCATCAAGCCCCTTTATGATCGCCTCTGACTCATCTTTTTTCAAAATTCCGCAAACCCCAAGCATCTTTGCGTGAGCCTTACTTCCAGCGATATCTTCTTCAAAAAGATTTTTATCAAAATTTATAGAAGCATTAAATTCCTCAAGTAGCTTCGAGCTAGCCTCGCTAAATCTGCCCTCCCACATCTTTTTGTGTACGTTTTTCTCTTCTTTCATAGCTTTGCCTTTAATTAGTTTTGCGTGATTTTAACAAAATAGCACTTAACTGGGTATTTTAACTATAAAGTTGCAAAAAAGTTATAAATATAATTTATCTTTAAGGATATAGAAATATAATTCAAAATATAACTTTTTAAAAACTATTTTAATTTTCTATTGAATATAGTTTAAAATAAAAATAATCTATAAGAGGAAGGATGATATGCAAATAGATGCGAACATGAACTCAAACATTTTCTATCATGATGGCTATACATCTATCTCTTCAAATAGCTCAAAAACAAGCATGCTAGTATCTTCTGGCTATGACAAGAAAGATATTGTTAGAAGCAATGAAGTACATGTAGAACAAAGAGAAGATGCTAAAATTTCCCCTATAATTATTAATAAAGCAAGTGCCATACAGTTACAAAAGGACTTAGAAAAATTACAAGATCAAAAGCTAGATATTTCACATCAAATTTCAAGCATCCAAAGCCTAAAAGATCGTAATTCTATGCAAATGCTTCATTACTTAAATTTAGAGCAGTCAGCCATTCAAAATAATATTTTAAGTATTAAAACTCAAATGATAGAAATGGCACAGGCTTAAAACTAAGCCTTGCCAATAATAGTTTCTAAAACTAGGCAAAAATCCTCTAAAAAATATCCCATTGATTTATAAAAATTGCTAGTTGCGTCTTTTTGGATATCTCTTGAAAGCTGTTTAGCATAAGGCGAGAAAAATGAGACACTAAAAGCTGCAAGAAGTCTCATAGACTCCTTAGATGCTTTGCTTTTTAAAATATTTGCTATTAAAATTAGCTGATTTGAGATGCTATCAACCTCGCCCATTTTTGGCTGAAAATTTATAGCCTTATAAAATTGAGCTAGATCATCTTTTGCAGAAGAAAAATAGTAACTTGCCTCAAATTTTGACTTTAAAATGACAAAATCGTCACATAAAACAGCACTACTTTCATCTTTGATAAATTTGGTATAAAGCTCATTGCCTTTTTTATTTGCTTCGCTATTTGTCTGCGTTATCCACGCATTTGTCTTTTTGATACGCATAAAAGATGAAACATCCAAAATGCCACTAAAATTTGTAGCAAGCGCAGCCGCTACAACGCTATAAAGTTCTCCAAGTTTCAAATTTTAATCCTTAAGTCGTAGATATCTAAGTCTAACTGCATTTAAAACGACAGTAACAGAGCTAAGACACATCGCCATTGAGCCATAAACTGGGCTTAAAAGTAGTCCAAAGACCGGGTAAAGCACACCAGCAGCCACTGGGATACAAATCGCGTTATACATAAACGCCCAAAATAAATTTTCTTTTATGTTTGCCATAGTAGCATTTGCCAGTCTAACCAGCCCGGTCACTCCACGCAAATTATTTTTAACAAGCACGATATCTCCAGCACCTTTTGCTATATCTGAGCCTGAGTTCATAGCGATACCAACACTTGCCTCTTTAAGCGATGGTGAATCATTTACGCCATCTCCAACAAAGATAACGCCACCGTGGCTTGCAAGCTCTTTTATCTCATTAAATTTATCTTCAGGCAACATATTTGCGTGATATTTGCTTACATTTAGCTTTTTAGCGATGCTTGCAACTACTTTCTCGTCATCGCCTGAGAGGATCACACTTTGTAAATTTAGACTAGTAAGCTCATTTATAATATCGCTCGCCTCGTCTTTTAGCTCATCACTAAGCGTTAAAAAACCAACAAATTTTTTATTTATAGCACAAAGTATTACGCCACTTCCATCATTTGTAGCCTCTTTTATAGCGTTACTTTCATCTAAATTTAAACTAACTTCATTTGCCGAAAGCAGCTTTTCGTTTCCGATTATTATATGATTATTCTCATCTTCATAGATGATGCCTTGCCCGACAACATTTTGAAATTTTCCATTTAGCTTTTGTAAATCTATACATTTTTGCTTTGCATATCTAACTATAGCTTTTGAGATGAGATGCTCACTTAAATTTTCAGCAGAAGCGATAAGTGCTAAATCTTGCTCACTTAAATTTGAGCTTTTGACGCTGATTTGCCCTTTACTAAGTGTGCCAGTTTTGTCAAATGCTACAAATTTAGTATCTTTTATTAGCTCTAAAACTTCTGGATTTTTTACTAAAATTCCAGCTTTTGCACCACGTGCAAGCGAGCTTACTATTGCTATTGGCGTAGCAAGTCCAAGAGCGCATGGGCATGAGATGATGAGAACACAGATCGCACAAGAGATCGCATAAGCAAAATTTCCACCAAAAATGATCCAAGCTAAAAACGTGAGCACTGATATTGCCACCACGCTTGGCACAAAAATATTTGCTATCTTATCAGCAAGCCTACCTATTGGCATTTTTTTCGTACTAGCATCATTTAGTAAGCTTAAAATTTGAGATAGCAAGCTTTCAAACGAGCCTTTTGTCATCTTGACACTTATGTAACCATTTGTATTTAGTGTACCTGCAAATACATTGTCGCCCACCTCTTTATAAACTGGCAGGCTCTCGCCCGTTAGCATCGAAGCATCGATTTCGGCTCCGCCTTGGACTATCACACCGTCACATGGAACATTGTAGCCATTCTTTACAACGACGATATCACCTATTTTTAGCTCATTTACTGGCACTTCTTTACTTCTTCCATCTGGCATAAGTAAAAATGCGGTTTTTGGAGAAATTTTAAGTAGTCTCTTTAGATAATCCCCTGCTTTTGCCTTTGAACGCTCTTCAAGATACTTGCCAAGAAGCACAAAAGCTATTATCATCGCCACGCCTGAAACATAGATATTTTTCAGATCATTTGGTAAAAATTTTTCAAAAAGCACTACAAAAAGCGAGTATAAAAACGCGCTACCACTTCCAAGAGCGACAAGCACATTCATATCGTAATTTCTATTTTTTACCGCTTCGTAGGCATGAGTAAAAAAGCCTTTGCCACTAAAGATAAGAACTAAAAATGCCAAAGCTAGCATAGCTAAATTTACTAGCATGCTGTGCGGTGCGAACATCTCAAGTGCCATTATTACGATACTTGCGACAAATGCAAATATAAATTTATTTCTAATATTTCTAATGTGAGCTTTTCTTTTTGCTTCAAACTCATCAATATCAGTTGCCACAAAGTAGCCAAGCTTCTTTATCTTTTGCTCTAAAATTTCACGCACACTAGCGTCTTTTAGGACAAACTCGCCGCTTGCGTTTGCAAAATTTACATTTGCTTCAAGTACTCCATCTATCTTTTTTGAAACCTTTTCGATAGCATTTGAGCAGTTTACGCAGCTCATTCCCGCTATATTTAGTTTGACTTTTAAAGACATATCAGAGCTCTTTTATTATGTCAAATCCCAAATCAGCCATTTCAGACTTAAATTTCTCAACTTCACTATCTTTAAGATCAACTCTAACTTGTCTTGGCTCTTTGCTAAGATCAACTTCTATCTTGCCAAAGTCATCTTCAAGTGCGTTTTTTATTGTATTTGCACAATTTTGGCAGTGGATATTGTTTGCTTCAAATGTTTTCATATTATCTCCTTTATCATATGGTCGTATTCATGTAAATTTACAATTTTCTTGACATTAAATTTAAAGCCCAAACTCTCGTAAAATTTACGAACTTTTGGCTTATTTGTATCTACTATTAATGAAACCTTTTTATGCCCTAGCTCTTTTGCCTTGACAAATGAATGCCTTATGAGCTCTTTTGCAAGCCCTTGGCCTCTAAAATTTTCATCAACAGCGATACTATCTATATAAAACTCATCGTCAAAACACTCTTTTTCTACCTTGTCATCTTTGCCAAGAGCCATTAAATGTTGCGAAATTTCTCTATCAAGCTGCTCCGCGTCGCCACCAAAGTAAGCACACATCGCAGCGATAATTTCCTCATTATATTTATAAACAAAGACATTTTTATAGCTAAGTCTATTTGTCTCACTTTTGAAAAAAATTTCTAAAATTTCATCACTTTTAATAGGATCGTCATAGCCACTTAGCTTGTAGGCGATATCTTCCATTGCTAGATTTAGTAGCTTTATGCAGCTTTTTGCATCTTGTTTTTGAGCATTTTTTATCATGGCATGATTATATGCCTTTAGCTTAAATTTTTACCAAATATTTTTTTTAAATTTACAAAGTTAGGCGCTTTGGCTAGCAAACTAAAAATGTTTTAAAAAAGTATAAAATTTTTTTAGTTATAATCCGTAAAAAATTTATTTAAGGATATTTATGGGACGAGCATTTGAGTACCGAAGAGCCGCAAAAGAAGCTAGATGGGATAAGATGAGCAAGGTATTTCCAAAACTTGCAAAAGCTATAACAGTAGCCGCAAAAGATGGTGGTTGTGATCCAGATATGAACCCTAAACTTCGTGCAGCTATCGCAGCAGCAAAAGCTGAAAATATGCCAAAAGACAACATCGACGCAGCTATAAAAAGAGCAAATGGCAAAGATAGCGCCGATATCAAGACTATTTTTTATGACGGCAAAGCAGCTCACGGCGTGCAGATCATCGTTGAGTGTGCGACTGACAATCCAACTAGAACAGTTGCCAATGTTAAAGCTATATTTAGCAAAAATGGCGGAGAAATTTTGCCAAGTGGTAGCCTTAGCTTTATGTTTACAAGAAAGAGCGTTTTTGAGCTTGAAAAGCCAAGCGCAGACATCGAAGAGATCGAGCTTGAGCTGATAGATTATGGTCTAAGCGATATCGAGGCTGACGATGAGACGCTATTTGTCTATGGCGATTATGCAAATTTTGGTACACTTCATGAAGGTATCGAAAAGCTAAATTTAGTAGTTAAAAAAGCTTCACTTCAATACTTACCAAATCAAACTGTGAATCTAAGCGAAGAGCAAATGCTTGAGGTTGAAAGGCTTCTTGATAAGCTAGAAGACGATGATGACGTTCAAGCAGTTTATACAAATATCGAATAAAAGGGAGATACATGCGTTTTGATGAATTAAAAGTTTATGATATAAATTTAGACGAGCTTAAAAAAGATAAATTTGCAGTTTTAGAGACAGACAAAGGCGAGATCAGACTTGAACTTTTTGCAGAAGAAGCTCCACAAACTGTCGCAAATTTTATCCATTTGATAAAATCAGGCTTTTATAATGGACTAAATTTTCACAGAGTTATACCAAATTTTGTCATCCAAGGTGGCTGCCCAAATGGAACAGGCACAGGCGGTCCTGGCTGGAGAATAAAATGCGAATGCGATAAGCAAAAGGTAAAACACGAGCGCGGTAGCCTTAGCATGGCTCACGCAGGACGCGATACTGGCGGATCACAGTTTTTCATCTGTCACAGCAAGCAACCTCATCTTGATGGCGTGCATACAGTCTTTGGAAAGTGCGTTGATGAAGAGAGTCTAAAGGTGCTTGACGCTATAAGACAAGGCGATAAGATCATCTCTGCTAAGATCAGAGAAAGCCTATAAAGGGGAAATTTATGAATAATACTAAAAAGCAAGGAAATCTTGCTGTAAGATTATTTACCAATCTTGCCTTTTGGGTTGTGATCGGTATTGTTGGTGGCGTTATCGTTGGCATGGTTGCACCTGAGCTTGGTATAGCTAGCAAACCAGGCATTGATTATTTTATAAAAGCACTTAAAATTTTAATCGGCCCTATTATCTTTTTAACGATCGTTTCAGGTATCGTTGGGCTTGAGAGTTTAAAAGATCTTGGATCTATTGGATTAAAGGCATTTATCTATTTTGAGATAGTTAGCACACTTGCGCTTGCTGTTGGTATCATCTTTGGCGAGACACTTCGTCCAGGACATGGCATGAATCTTGACTACACTCAGCTTGATGCCTCAAGTGTGGCTAAATTTACATCTCAAGCTGCAAATATGGACGCAAATAGCGGATTTGTAGCACATACACTTCATCTTTTAAGAGGTGCTGTGCCAGTAGATGATATTTTCCCTTACGTACATATACTTGATCCATTTATAAAATCAAACACACTTCAAGTACTTTTCATGGCTATTATCGTTGCCATCGTACTTTCACTGCTAGCTCATGATAAAAAACAAGCTTGCCTAAAGCCACTTGAATTTATTCAGCACTATGTCTTAAAACTTCTTAGCTGGCTTATGCTCTTTAGCCCAGTGGCTGCATTTTCAGCTATGGCTTATCTGATCGGCAAATTTGGTATCGGAACGCTTCTTGGCATGATGGAGCTTTTGGTTGTTATGGCACTTGCAAGCTGCTTTTTCATATTTGTCGTGCTTGGTGTTATCTGCTATTTTGCAAAAATCAATGTCTTTAAATTTATGCGTTTTATCTCAAAAGAGGTATTGGTAGTCTTTGCGACAAGCTCGAGCGAAACAGCTCTTGCGCCACTTATGCAAAAGCTAGAATCAGCTGGTATAAATAGAGGCGCTGTTGGACTTATCATTCCAACTGGCTACTCATTTAACCTTGACTGCACCAACATCTATCTAAGTTTAAGCGTTATTTTCCTAGCTCAAGCTTTCAACATCCCGCTAAGCTTTGAGCATCTAATAAGTATACTAATCGTACTAATGATCACAAGCAAAGGCGCTGTTGGCGTGACAGGATCAGGCTTTGTCGTCCTTGCTGGAACACTAAGCGCACTTCCAAGCACTGGCATACCAGTCGTCACCGTAGCCGTGCTACTTGGCGTTGATAAATTTATGTCAGAAATGCGTGCTGTTGGCAATCTCTGCGGTAATGCCGTTGGCTGCATGATAGTTTCTATCTGGGATAAAAAAGTAGATATGGATAAATTTAGATACGCACTAGATCATCCAGAGGAATTTCACTTCCACTCATAATATACATTTATAACTATAAGGGCAACTTTGCCCTTATTTTTCTCTTTTTATTCTAAATTTATCCGATCTATCTCCTCCTCTCAAACCTATAAAAATTTTTAGAAAACAACACAATAAATGATATTTGATAACTGGTTCAAGCGCAAAAAGAAAAACTAGGGACTAAGTGTAATAGGAAAATTTTGTTAGTAACTCATATATTTGGCAATATCTAATATTTTGTTACTTACTAGAATAAATTTACAAATGTAATAACTTGAGCTTATAATTTAGAAGAGAAATACTTTAAATTTAGTCATATAAAAAATATTAACTAACAATTCTTGTAAGATATTAGGAACAGCCTTGCAAACTCTTTGCAAGGCTATATAAATTAAGCTTTTGGACCAGCTTTAGCGTATTCAACACCCTCTTTTACATCTTCGTAACGTTTAAAATTTTCAACAAACATTTTAGCTAGCTTATCGCGTGAAGCGTTATACTGAGCTGGATTTGCCCATGTGTTTATAGGATTTAATAGTTTTGTCTCGACACCATCAAGCTCTTTTGGTATAGCAAAGTTAAATTTATCAAAATTTTCAAATTCGCATTTTGTGATGCTGCCATCAAGGATCGCATTTATGCAAGCACGAGTTGCTTTTATGCTCATACGTTTACCAACGCCGTAAGCACCACCGCTCCAGCCTGTATTTACAAGATAGACATTAACGCCGTGCTTATCGATCTTCTCGCCAAGCAGTTTTGCATAGACAGTTGGGTGAAGTGGCATAAATGGCTCGCCAAAGCAAGCACTAAAAGTAGCGACTGGCTCGGTGATACCGCGCTCTGTGCCAGCAACTTTTGCTGTGTAGCCACTTAAGAAATAATACATCGCCTGCTCTTTTGTGAGCTTTGCAACTGGAGGAAGCACGCCAAAAGCGTCAGCGCTTAAAAAGATGATATTTTTTGGATGGCCAGCGCTTGAGCTTGGCTCGTAGTTGTCGATGTGATAGATCGGATAGCTCACGCGTGTGTTTTCAGTCTTTGAGCCGTCTTTATAATCAACCACACCCTTTTCGTCAGCCACGACATTTTCAAGTAGCGCGTCACGCCTGATCGCTGCATAAATTTCTGGCTCGCTGCTTGGATCAAGGTTGATACATTTTGCATAGCAGCCACCCTCAAAGTTAAACACGCCATCATCGTCCCAGCCGTGCTCGTCATCGCCTATTAGTTTGCGTTTTGGATCGGTTGAAAGTGTCGTTTTACCAGTACCAGATAGGCCAAAAAATAGCGCCGTATCGCCCTTCTCACCTACGTTTGCAGAGCAGTGCATACTTAGTTTACCCTCAAGTGGCAACCAGTAGTTCATCATAGAAAAAATGCCCTTTTTCATCTCGCCGCCATACCATGTGCCACCGATCACTGCGACATTTTCCTCGACGTTAAATATGACAAAAACCTCTGAATGTAGCCCGTCAGCCTTGTAGTCTTCATTTTTTGTTTTACAAGCGTTATATACTACAAAATCAGGCTCAAATTTAGCTAGCTCTTCCTTGTTTGGACGGATGAACATATTTTTTACAAAATGTGCTTGCCACGCTACTTCAGTGACAAAACGGACTGATTTTTGGCTCTTTTTACTAGCTCCACAAAATGCGTCTTGGATGAAAATTTCCTTGCCACTTAGCTGCTCTTTTGCTTTTTTAAGAAGCTTATCAAATAGCTCTTTTGTGATAGGCTGATTTATTTTGCCCCAAGCGATGTATTTTTGGCTTGGATCTTGCTTGACGAAATACTTATCTTTTGGGCTTCTACCTGTAAAAATTCCTGTATCAACCATAAATGTGCCGTTGCTTGAAACCCTACCCTCGTTGTTTGCCTTTTCAAGCTCAAAAAGCTCGTCGTAGCTTAGATTGTGATTTATCTTTTTGATCTCTTTTAGACCTAGTTCGTCTAGTTTATTTATCATGTTATTTCCTTTTAAAATTTTCATTTTTTATAAATTCTGACCTAAAAGTCATCAAAATGTTAATCAAATTTCGCTTAACACTCTCTTTTTAAAATGGGCAAATTTATTTAAATTTAGCCACCACTTGATTGTTCGCGACGCTTTGACCTTTGCTAACCTCTATAGAGCCTATCACACCATCTTTTGGGGCTTTGACCTCTATCTCCATCTTCATTGCTTCAAGCACGACTACAGCTTGCCCTTTTTTGACGATATCGCCAGGACTTACTAAAATTTTATGCACAGCGCCTGGCAAGCTAGCAACGATATCATTTGCTGTTGCGCCTGCTGCTGCACTTTTGGCATTTTTTACGCTCTTGCCTTCAACTTCAGTGATTGATTTTACTTGGATACTATCGTTAAAGCCTTCGCTCACTTCGACATTGTAGCGGCTACCATTTACGACGACACTATATCTACCACTTTGAGTTTGTCTGCCCTCGTTTGCTTTAGCATTTGGATCGATCTTTCTTACATTTACTTTGGCTTCACCTTTTAAAAATGCGATGCCTTTTTCTTTACAAGCAGCTGCTATAAATATATTTTCTTCGGTAGTTTTTATATTGTTTTGCTTTAGAATTTCTTTTACATGAGCAAGCGACTTGCTCTCATCTTTATCGGCTATATCAACTGCGTGTTTTGTAGTTGGTTTTAAGCCTAGCTGCTCGCTTGCAAGCTTAATGATCTCTTTATCAGGCGTAACTGGGGTCTTACCAAAGTAGCCAAGCACCATTTTGCCGTATCCCTCGGCGATCTTTTTCCACTTGCCAAACATCACATTATTAAATGCTTGTTGGAAGTAAAACTGGCTAACAGGGGTCACTGAAGTACCGTATCCACCCTTTTGCACCACTTCACGCATCGCAAGGATAACCTCTGGAAATTTATCTAAGATATTATTATCTCTCATCATCTGGGTATTTGCTGTAAGCGCGCCACCAGGCATCGGTGAAAATGGTATGAGTGGGCTTACTTGTACGGCCTCAGGTGGCAAGAAATACTCTTTTAAGCAATCATTCAAAACGCTTTCATATTTTAAAATTTTCTCCACGTCAAGTCCGCCAAGATCGTAGTTTTTGCCTTTTACTGCGTGAAGCATAGTTAAGATATCTGGCTGACTTGTACCACCACTTACTGGGCTTGCGGCTAGATCTATGCCATCAACGCCGGCTTCAAGCGCTGCAAGATAGCAGGCCACACTTACGCCTGCAGTTTCATGAGTGTGGAGTCTGATGTGAGTTTTTTCTGGCAGCAGCTTTCTAGCCATTTTTATGGTTTCATAGACCTTTTGTGGGCTACTTGTGCCGCTTGCATCTTTAAAGCAAACGCTGTGATATGGGATATTTGCATCTAAAATTTCTCTTAAAATTTTCTCATAAAATTTAACATCATGAGCTCCCACACAGCCACTAGGCAGATCCATCATCGTAACTACAACTTCATGCTTTAGTCCGTGATGAGCGATCCTCTCTCCTGAATATTTTAAATTTTCAACGTCATTTAGTGCGTCAAAATTTCTAATAGTGGTGGTTCCATGTTTTTTGAAAAGTTTTGCGTGAAGGTCGATTAGCTCACGGCTGCCAGTATCAAGTGTGACGGTATTTACGCCCCTGCTTAGGGTTTGAAGATTTGCTTTTGGTCCTACGATACTTCTAAATTTATCCATCATCGCAAAAGCGTCTTCATTTAGGTAAAAATAAAGGCTTTGAAATCTCGCTCCGCCACCAAATTCAAAATGCTCTATGCCAGCCTCTTTGGCCGCTTCAAGCGCAGGCAAAAAGTCGTTCATAAGCACTCTGGCGCCATAAACTGACTGAAAGCCATCTCTAAAGGTCGTATCCATAACATCGATAAATTTCTTCGCCATCACCCACCTCATTAATTTTATAAATTTATTTAAAGAGTTCATAGAAAATGGCTAAATTGATTAGAAACTCAAATTAGCCATTTTGCTTGTTTTTTGGTATTTTACAACCAAAAACTTTTATATCATTTAAAAAGTGAGAGTAAGAAGTTTAATAATCCGCCGTGGCTCGCATCAAGCATTGGCTTTAATTCCATTAGAAAGACGCAGAAAAATACAAGTACAGCAAGCTGAATAAAAATATAAGGCACAACGCCTTTATAAATAGCAGTCGTTTTTATCTCAGCTGGTGCGACTGACCTTAGGAAAAATAAGCTAAAACCAAATGGTGGTGTTAGGAACGAAGTTTGCAAATTCATCGCAACTAAGATTGCTAGATAAATTGGATTTATACCAAGCTTTGCAGCTATTGGTACCAAAATAGGAAGCACAATATATGAAATTTCAACAAAGTCGATAAAAAAGCCAAGCACAAAGATGACAACCATGCTAAAAATGATAAAGCCCCACTTCTCGCCTGGTAAATTTGTCATAAATTTTTCAACAATCTCATCTCCACCAGTGTAACTAAATACCATAGAAAAAGCTGTCGCACCAACAAGTATGGCAAAGACAAGTGCTGTAGTTTTTACACTTTCTACCAATGCCTCTTTTATCATAGAAAATGAAAATGTCCTATAAAAAATAGCTAAAATAATGGCTCCAACGCAGCCAAAAGCTGAACTTTCAGTTGGTGTAGCGATACCTGCAAATATAGAGCCCAACACGCAAATAACCAGCAAAAGCGGCGGAAAGATAGCGATTAGTGCTCTCATGATCTGCTTAAATTTACTAACACCGCTCTCATCTTTTACTACCGGTGCAGTATCTGGTTTCAAATAAGCAACAATCAAAATATAAATGATATAAACTGCTACTAGCGTGAGTCCTGGGATGATGGCTTGATGAAAAAGCTCACCAACTGGCACTGAAAATATATCACCCAAAATAATCAGCACGATAGAAGGTGGAATAATCTGTCCAAGCGTACCAGCGGCACATATAGTACCACAACCTAGCGCTTGGTCGTATTTATACTTTAACATAACAGGTAAGCTTATAACGCCCATTGCAACGACACTTGCACCTACAACACCGGTTGAAGCTGCAAGAAGTGCTCCAACCAAGATAGTGCTAATAGCAATGCCTCCACGAATTTCTCCAAAAAGCATGCCCATGCTCTCAAGTAACCTCTCAGCTAGTTTTGACTTTTGAAGCACAACGCCCATAAAGACAAAAAGTGGAACTGCTATAAAAATTCTACTCTCCATTATAGAGAAAATTCTATAAGGCATGAAGTTAAACATATCTTTGAAAACTTCGATACTTCCAAGTAGTCCGTCTCCGTCTCCAATACTCTCAACAATACTACCAATCATGCCAAATATCATCGAAACCGCACCAAAGGTAAAGGCTACTGGAAAACCAATGCCTAGCATCAAAAGTGCGGCTATAAACATTATCAAACCAGCCATTATTCCCCCTTTTTAGCTTTTTTGTAAAGATTAAAATTTCTTATAAAAAAGCCGATCGCAAAAAATACAAGTAGATAAAAAGAAAAAGGAATAAGTGCTTTTATGATCCATCTGTGAGTAAGACCGCCTGGATCCGCACTAGCTTCAGCTGAAGTATAAGCATCACTCACAAATTCAAACGATAAATTTGAAACTAAAAGTGCAAATGGAATTACAAAAATAACAGTTCCTATCATATTTACAAGAGCTTTATTTTTTGGTGAAAATTTAGCATAAAAGATATCAACTCTAACATGTGCATCTTCTTTTAATGCATAGCTCATGCCAAGCAAAAATATTACAGCAAAAAAATGCCACTCAAGCTCCTGAAATGCAACGTTTCCATAAGAGAAAAAGTATCTTGCCACAACGTTAAAAAAGACGTCTATTATCATCAAAGCCATAATAAACATGCAAATATAGCCGACTATATCGCCGACCTTATCAAAAAATTTCTCAACTTTTTGCATAAACAACCCTTAAAAAAACAATTTATTTATCATGATGATAAAGACGCAAACTGGCGCCACATATCTTAATAAAAAATACCACGCACTAAATACAAAGTCGCTCATATATGGACTAAATAGCACATAAAGTGCTTCTCTTTTCATAAAATATCCAACAAATATCGCTCCACCTATACCACTAATTGGAAGCAGAACATTTGAAGCGGTAAAGTCAAGAAAATCAAAGAAATTTTTACCAAAGAGCATAAATTTGTCGCCAACATTTTCTATATTTGATAAAAGACATAAAAATCCTAAAACAAAAACACCGGCTCCAACTATGCTAAGAGCTTTTATCCTGCTAATGCCATACTCTCTGATCAAGAAAAATACAAACGGCTCTACGATAGAGATAGCTGAAGTAATGCCAGCAAAGATAAGTGCTGCAAAAAATGCCACAGCTAAAATTTGACCTATCACACCAAGCTTAGCAAAGAGCGTTGGAAGCGAGATAAAGACAAGTCCTGGTCCTTGAGACGGCTCGGCACCAAATTCAAATATAAATGTAAAGATAACAAGACCCATCATGATGGCTAAGACGATGTTTATAAAAACGATACTTAGCGTAGAAGTAGCTAAATTTGTATCATCACTTAAGCTAGCTGAATATGTAATGATCGCTGCCATACCAAGAGATAGTGTCCAAAAAGCAAGCCCAAGAGCAAGCAAGAGCGAGTTAAATGAAATTTTGCTAAAGTCAGGAACAAGTAAAAACTCAGCCGATTTTGTAAAGCCATTCATCGTCATAGAAAAAATAAGCATGATTAAAACCATGATAAATAGGCTTGGCATCATCCAAACATTTAGCTTTTCAATGCCACTTTTCACTCCTTTTGAAAGGATAAAAAAGCAAGCTACAAATGCTATAACAAAATAAAGTGTCTGCTCGCCAAGACCATGTGTAAGAAGCTCGTTAAATATTACTTTTGAACTTTCTATATCGTTTGGAAGACCGGTAAAAGATAGTGTGAAATACTTAAAGACCCAACCGATGATCACGATGTAGTAAGATGAGATTATAGCTGCGGTTACCATAGCTAAAATTCCAACCAGCTGCCATAAATTTTTATTTTTATTCGCCAACTTTCTAAAGGCATTTACACTATCGCTCTCACTAAGTTTGCCAATACTTAGCTCTGCCATAAAGATAGGTATGCCAACTAAAAACGTTATCAAAAGATATAAAATAACAAATGCTGATCCGCCATTTTCACCGACCATATATGGAAATTTCCATGCATTTCCAAGTCCAACAGCTGATCCTGCAACTGCTAAAACATAACCTATTTTAGAAAACTGTTCTTTTGCCATTATGCAATCTCCCTTACTAGCACCACAAAAACTAGAACTGGTGCTACAAACCTTATTAAAAAATACCAAATTTTAAAAACAACCTTACCCATATAAGGCAAGAATAGCTCTTTTAAAAGCTCAAATTTCATAAAGTACCCAACAAAAAGGGCAAATATAATGCCACCAAGTGGTAGCATAATGTTTGAGCTAATATAATCAAGCAAATCAAAAAAGCTCTTACCAAAAAATGTAAGTGCTTCTTTAAAATCGCCAATACCGCTTAACGCACATAAAATCCCTAAAACATAAACTACAGCACCGACAATAATAATTGATCTATTTCTACTAAATCCCAAACTTTTATTTAAGAAAAATATAAATGGCTCGACTAGCGAAATAACCGATGTTATACCAGCAAAAAATAAAGATGTAAAAAATGCAAAAGCCAAGAAATTTCCAAGCAAACCAAGTTTTGCAAAAAGCGTTGGAAGCGAGATAAATGCTAACCCTGCACCCTTTGATGGCTCTGAGCCAAATTCATAGGTGAATGTAAAAACTATAAGCCCTATAATTACGCTAATGATTATATTTGCAAAGACTACATAAAGTGATGAAGTGAATAAATTTGTATCATTGCCTAGGCTTGATGAGTAAGTTAAAATGCAACCAATACCAATACACATCGTAAAAAAAGCTAACCCAAGAGCATTTAAGATAGCGCCTTGATCTATCTTTGAAAAATCAGGCACAAGTAAAAATTTAGCCGCCTCATCAAATCCATTCATGCCAAAAGAGTAGCCAAGCATAAGCAAAAGTAAAATAAAAAGTGCTGGAATAAGAAATACATTTATACGCTCTATTCCACTTTTTATACCTTTTGTAAGTATAAAAAAGTAGGCAAAAAAAGCGATGCTAAAATATAAAATTTGCTCCTCTATGCCCTTTGAAGTAAAATTTACAAAAAGCGCTTCTGAGCTTGCCATATCTTTTGGAAGCTCACCAAGACTTAAGATAACGTATTTTAAAACCCAGCCGATAATGAGCGTATAAAAAGAGGCAATGAATAACCCTGTCACCATCACAATACCAGCAAATTTCCAAGAATTTGACCCTTTTGTAGCTAGGCTTTTAAACGCTCCAACCGTATCAAGGCGTGAAATTTTACCCATTGCCATCTCAGCAAAAAATATACTAAGTCCAACAACAAAAGCAAAAAATAGATATATAAGAATAAATGCTGAACCGCCGTTACTACCGACCATATATGGAAATTTCCATGCATTACCAAGGCCAATAGCCGCTCCAATGATAGAAAGAACAAAACCAACTTTACTAAATCTATCCATCATTTACCTGCTATTTGATAGATCATGATGGCACAAATTGCAACTGGAACGATGTATCTTAGAGTGAAGTACCAAATTTCAAAAAATGCTTTTCCCATAAATTCGCCAAAGAGTAGATATAAGCTCTCTTTTTTAAGTTTATAGCCAACAAAAAAACTAAAAATTATGGCACCTATTGGCATCATTATATTTGAAGTAAGAAAATCAAGTGCATCAAAGACTGGCTTGCCAAAAATACTAAAGATATTAGCCGTCTGCGCATAATATGAGAAAATACAAAAAAGGCCTAAAATATAGACAAAAATTCCAATATAAACAAGAGCCATTTTGCGTGAAATTTCAAATTTTCTAACCAAATAATAAGCAAATGGTTCTATCATCGAAACAGCACTTGTAACACCAGCAAATAAAAGCGAAACAAAAAATGCGATAGCCATGACATTGCCAACTATCCCAAGTTTTGCAAAGAGCGTAACAAGTGAGATAAAAATAAGCCCTGGACCACTTGCCGTGCTATCAGCTCCATAAGCAAATATAAATGTAAAGACCACAAGTCCCATCATAATGCCTATTAATATGTTTATAAAGATGATAGAAAGCGTTGATTTTATAAGATTTGTCTGCTCTGGTAAATTTGCAGCGTATGTCGGTATGACGCCAACACCCATAGATAGCGAGAAGAACGCGAGTCCAAGAGCTTGCAAAACAACATCTGGCGTGATCGCGCTAAAATTTGGTACAAATAAAAATTTAGCCGCCTTAACAAAGCCATCACCCATGCTAATTGCATAAAAAAGTATACAAACAAGCAGTATAAAAAGACTCGGCATCATCCAGATATTTAGCTTTTCAATGCCACTTTTCACACCTTTTGAAACAGCAAAAAATACCATTAAAAAAACCAAGCTAAAACAAACAATAGCACTACTTAAATCATTTGATAAAAGCGTATTAAACTGCGCTGCTGCTTCTTTAGTATCAGCCAAAAGTGGCGAAAAGCCAAGATAAATATACTTTAATATCCAGCCAATGACAACCATATAAAACGAAGCAATAAGTATCGCTCCTATCATAAAAAAGCCTGAAAGGGACCATATTTTTTTATGTTTTGGAGCAAGTTTATAAATGGAGCTTACAACGTCACTCTCACCAAGCTTACCAATGCTAAGCTCCGCTAAAAACGCTACAAAAGCGATAGCAAACGTGAGAAGCAAATATAAAACTATAAATGCTGAACCGCCATTGTTTCCCACCATTGTTGGAAATTTCCATGCATTACCAAGTCCAACAGCCGATCCTGCCATCGCAAGAACAAAGCCTATTTTTGAAAATTTTTCATTTATCATTGATTACCTGAGATTAAGAATAAATTAATTTTTTCAAAGATAACATAAAAAAACTTTTATTTTTCTAAGCTAAGAATTTTTTATGGGCAATTTAAATTTTTAGTGTTTTTATTTGAAACAAAGTTTTGTTTTTGTAATATTACGGCTCATAAAGTTTAAGTAGGGGACAGATCCGAAAGAGCTTTAAAATTTTAAAGGAGCAACGATGAAAAAGATCGTGTTTTTAATTCTTGGTCTTGCTGCATTCGCATTTGGCGCTGACGGCGAGATGATTAGATCATATTCAGTTATCGCTGGTGGTATTGGCCTTGGCCTTGCAGCCCTTGGTGGCGCTATTGGTATGGGCAATACAGCTGCTGCGACTATCAGTGGAACAGCTAGAAACCCAGGTGTTGGTAGCAAACTTATGACTACAATGTTTATCGCTCTTGCGATGATTGAAGCACAAGTTATCTACGCACTTGTTATTACACTTATCGTTCTTTACGCAAACCCAATGCTTGGCTAAGCGTAAAGCTTAAATTTAGCCCCTCTTTGGGGCTTTTACTCTTTTTGCGATCATGGTGGAATTGGTAGACACGCTATCTTGAGGGGGTAGTGCCGCTAGGTGTGCGAGTTCGAGTCTCGCTGATCGCACCATCTAATCTTACACTTCAAAATCCAAAATCTTACAAAATTTAAAAAGGGGAATTTATGCTAGATAAAAAACGTGCTTTAAAACAGCTACAAAATGAAGCAGATGATACCGCTATCTATACGTTACTTGAAGCTAGTGAAAAAAATGAAGAAAATAAAAAAATACTTCGTAAATTAATCACTGAAGAAAAACGACACTATGCTTTTTGCCAAAAGATAACAGGTGAGAGTAGAACTGCAAATTTATTCAAAGTTATCTTCTATACGATACTCGTTAAAATTTTTGGAACCTCTTTTACTTTAAAATTTATGGAGTCACGCGAAGAAGACGCAGAGCAATTTTATCTTGGTATCGTTGATGAGTATCCTGAGGCTAGAGATATTTATGACGAAGAAGTAAATCATGAAAACAATTTAATCTCTATGCTAAAAGATACAAAACTAGTCAATGCCGGTGGTATTGTTCTTGGTATGAATGACGCATTAGTTGAGCTAACTGGTACGCTAAGTGGCATCGCTCTAGCTTTTTCAAATACAAAATCAGTTGGTGCGACAGGTCTTATCATGGGCATTGCAGCTGCTCTTTCCATGGCTGGCTCAGCATATCTTGAGTCAAAAGAAAATCCAAGTGACGAGATCAAGCCGCTTACCTATTCGCTCTATACAGGCGGTTCGTACATCATAACAACGGCGTTTTTGATACTTCCATTTTTTATTTTTTCAAGCAGTCTTTACGCTGTTTTGTCGATGTTTTTCTTTGCGCTAGTTGCCATCATCACTTACAACTTTTACATAAGCGTGGCAAAAGAGCTTAAATTTTTGCCAAGAGTGGTTGAAATGTGTGTGATAACTTTTGGTGTTGCGATCATTTCATTTGGCATTGGCTTTTTAGTTAAGCACTATTTTGGTCTAGATATTTAATCCAAAATTTCATACCAAGTGTAGCTATCGTTTCCAAAATTCCCACTAAATAGTGGCTTTAAATTTAGATCAAGGCTCAAGCTTTTACCATCCTTAAAATTTGAGCTTTGATAGATAAGTAGCCATTTTACGTTTGATAGCTTGCCATCTTTTGCAAGTTTTAAAAACTCACCAGCACCTTCAAACATACTAAGTCCTTTTAAGCTAAGCTTTTTTTGAATACCAACTTTGCGCCCTGGCACGCTAAAAAGCGGTATCGTCTTATCAAATTTATCACTTCTTGAGTAGATTATGACATCTGGATTTTTGCCGCCGCTTACTAGCCTGCTATCAAGCCTTGGGCGATCAACTCGCACTGTATTGCCGCCGATTATTAGTGTATCTATGATGCTTCTTAGTTTATGGACGTGCGTGCGGCTAAGCTCATTTGTGATGATGCCACCACTTGCTACGCCATTTTTACTAATTGCGATTTTTAAAAAGCTAAAGCCACCATTTTGATATGCCAAAAATGGCTCAAGAAGCTTATCACAGCGCTCTTTTAAAATGCCAAATTTAACTTTCACACCAGCGATTTGAAGTAAATTTCCACCGCCACTTGCTATTTTATTTTCATCATGGCTGCCAATTATGACCTCACTAAAGCCAAGCTCTTTTAGTAAATTTGCACAAGGTGGCGTTTTGCCATGATGCGAGCAAGGCTCAAGAGTGACGTAAGCTTTTGCATTTTTTAGTAAATTTGAGTGATTTTTTAGTATAAATTCATAGGTAAATTTTGGCTCCAAAAGGTCGAATTCGCCCTCTTTTATATTAGAGCTAAATTTATCGTTATACGCTTTTATAAAATCATCTTTAAATTTTTCACTTTTTTTGCAAAGCGCAAAGAGTATCGCCGTTGGCTCAGCATGCAAATATCCAGCCTTTTCATGAGCCTTGCAAGATAAAATTTGACCATTTTTATCAAGAATAAGGCATCCAACAGCTGGATTTGGGTAGGTCAGGATCTGAAATTTCCAAGCCTCACTTAAAGCAAGATCCATGTAAAATTCTTCATTCATCCGAGCCTCTTAAACAAAAACACACTAGCAAGTGCCGGTGTGTTTTTTATAAATTTACGATAAGCCGTCGATCTTACCGTTGGCATCTATCCTCATATTTACTGCAGCTGGCACTTTTGGAAGTCCTGGCATCAGCATGATCTTACCGCAAACCGCGACGATAAAACCAGCCCCGGTTCTAATATCAAGGTCTTTTACGCTGAATGTAAAGCCCTTTGCTCTACCCAAAAGCTTCGCATCGTCGCTAAATGAATACTGAGTTTTTGCGATACAAACTGGCAAATGGCTCAAATTTAGCTCTTTTATCATCTCAATCTTTTTAAGAGCAGCTTCTTCAAAGACAACCTCACAAGCTCCATAAATTTCCTTAGCGACCTTTTCTATTTTAGTTTTCGTATCGTCACTCATCTCGTATGTAAAATTTATCTTGCTTGGCTTGTCGCACGCTTTTAAAACTAGCTCGGCAAGCTCAATCGCGCCTTTGCCACCTTTTAAGAAATTCTCACAAACTGCCACTTCTACGCCAAGCTCACGGCAGTACTCTTTTACGAAATTTATCTCTTCATCGGTGTCAAAGCCGAATTTATTAAGCGCCACAACTACGTTTTGTTCGAATTTACCTTTTAAATTTTCAATATGCCCGCCAAGGTTTTCGATACCTTTTTTAAGAGCGTTCATATCTGGTTTTGTAATCTCATCTTTATTTGCTTCGCCATTATATTTTAGCGATCTGATCGTACTTACAAGTACCACAGCGCTTGGCCTAATATCAGCAACCCTGCATTTTATATCTAAAAATTTCTCCGCACCAAGCTCAGAGCCAAAGCCAGCTTCAGTGATGACGTAGTCAGCTAAATTTAGAGCTGTTTTTGTTGCGATGACTGAGTTGCAGCCGTGCGCGATGTTTGCAAATGGACCACCATGCACGAGCGTAGGTGTGTGCTCAAGCGTTTGAAATAAATTTGGCTTGATCGCGTCTTTTAAAAGTATACAAACAGCGTCTTGACAGCCTAGATCACGCACGTAGATAGGCTTTTTATCGCTATCGTAGGCAACCATGATATTTGCCACGCGCTCTTTTAGATCTGATAAGCTCGTAGCTAAACAAAGTACAGCCATGATCTCGCTTGCTGCAGTGATGTTAAAGCCATCTTCTCTTGGCACGCCATCCGTTCTACCGCCCTGACCCACAGTGATAAATCTAAGCGCGCGGTCGTTCATATCCATACAGCGCTTCCATAAAGTTTTCTCTATTTTTAGTGGGTTTTCTTGATAGAGGCTATTGTCTATCATCGCCGAGATAAGGTTATTTGCTGATGTTATCGCGTGAAAATCTCCAGTGAAGTGTAAATTTAGATCCTCCATCGGTGCAAGCTGTGAGTAGCCGCCACCTGCTGCTCCACCCTTTATGCCAAAAACTGGCCCCAAAGATGGCTCACGAAGTGCTAGGCAAACCTTTTTATTAAGCGAATTTAGTGCGTCGGCTAGACCGATAGACATAGTCGTTTTGCCCTCACCGTATGGGGTTGGATTAGTCGCAGTAACCAAGATAAGCTTTGAGTTTGATGGCTCAAGCCTTGGAGAAATTTTAGCCTTATATTTGCCATAAAGTTCAAGCTCGTCTTCGCCTAAACCTAGTCTTGCGGCAACTTTACTAATGTGTTCTAGTTTTGTTTGATGAGTTATCTCGATGTCGCTTAGCATTTACCACTCCAAATATGTTTTTGCTTTTTTTATCTCACTGATGTTGATCTCAAAAATTCCCTCTTCGTTTTCTACTGCGATGCTCTCTTCGTCCGCTTTTACAAGCCTTCCAGCAAATTTTTCAGCCTCTGTTTGAACTTTTACAAGCTCGCCAACGCTCGCTTTAAAATGAGATGGCTTACTAAGCTTTCTCTCAAGGCCAGGTGAGCTAACTTCGAGGTTATAATCCCCGCTAACTGGCGGTGTCACGTCAAAAATAGGCGAGAGCAATCGACTCACTTTTTCACAGTCGTCAAGGCTCACTCCGCCATTTTTCGTGATATAAACTCTAAAAATAGCCTTACCATTTTCATTTGCGATCTCGCTGTCGTAAAGCTCTACACCGCATTCGCGTACTAGTTTGTCTAAATTATCCATTTTTGTTTAAATCCTTTGAAATTTTATCAAACAACTTATCCATATGGTTTTGATACTCTAATCTATCGTCAAATTTAAAGTGAAAATTTGGGCATCTATACCAGCCCTCAGCCGCCATGCAGTGGTTTTGCAAATGCCTACAAACTCGCTTTAAATGTCCCAAAATATACTCTTGTTCACGCTCATCAAAAGCCATCTTATCAAGATAAACAAAGGCGTCGTATCTGCCCTTTTTACACTCGACATCAGTGACACAAAGCCCCTTTAAAATACTATCTTCAAGAGTAGCTAAAGCCTCTGGGATGAGCTCTTTTAGCACACTCTCTGTTCTCATACGCTTTATCTCGTTAGCGTTCATAGAGTAGCTTTCTCCTTGACTTCTTTGAAGCTTTCGATATAGTCATTTTCTCTAATATCGTTGAAATTTTCGATACCAACGCCACATTCATAACCTTTAGCAACCTCTTTGACGTCATCTTTGAAGCGTTTTAATGAGCTTACTAAGCCCTCATAAACGACCACGCCTTCTCTAATAAGGCGAATTTTTGCTCCTCTGTTTATCGTTCCCTCAGTGACAATACATCCAGCGATAGCACCAACTTTTGGCACATGGATCACTTGGCGAACCTGAGCTTGACCAAGCTGCTCTTCTCTGATGATTGGTGACATTAGTCCACCTAAAATCGCCTTCACGTCGTCGATTAGATTATAAATAACGTTGTAAGTTTTAATCTCAACGCCGCTCTCTTTTGCCTTTTCTTTTATCTCGCCAGTTGGTCTTATGTTAAAACCAAGGATTATACAGTCTTCGCTCGCACTAGCAAGTGCCACGTCGCTTTGTGTGATGCCGCCAACACCAGAGTGGATGACATTTACTCTGATCTCATCATTTGCTAGTTTTTCTAGGCTTGCTTTTAGCGCTTCAAGTGAACCACCAACATCAGCTTTGATAATGACTGGAAGCGTCTTTAACTCACCCTCAGCGATCTTAGCACTAAGCTCGTCAATACTAACTTTCGTGCTCTTACTAAGCTCTTTTTGGCGGATATATTCAGCCTTTTTCTGCGCGTATTCACGAGCCTCTTTATCAGTTTTTACGCCTATTAGCGTCTCGCCTGCCTCTGCTATCTCGCTAAGACCTACTATCACACCGCATTCGCCTGGTTTTATATCTTGCAAAGGCTTACCTTGGTCATTAAGCAAGCTTCTTATCTTTCCATATGCAACACCAGCTACGACAGTATCTCCAACATGAAGCGTACCATTTTCAACGATGATAGTAGCTACTGGACCACGACCTTTTTGAAGTGAGCTCTCGATAACAGTTGCTTTTGCGTTTGCCTTTGGATTTGCTTTTAGTTCTAAAAGCTCAGCTTGTAAAAGCACGATCTCTAAAAGATCATCTATACCCATGCCTGTTTTTGCAGAGATTGGCACAAATTCATACTTTCCGCCCCACTCTGTTGGCATGATATCAAGCTCAGCAAGACCAGTCTTTACCAGGTCAGGATTTGCTGACTCTTTATCCATTTTGTTTATAGCGATGATTATCGGTACGCCTGCGGCTTTTGCGTGGCTGACCGCCTCTTTTGTTTGTGGTTTTACGCCATCATCTGCTGCAACTACGATGATAACTATGTCAGTCACGCCAGCGCCTCTTGCACGCATAGCAGTAAACGCTTCGTGACCTGGAGTGTCGATAAATGTGATATTTTTGCCGTTTTTATTTACCATATAAGCACCAACATGCTGAGTGATACCACCAGCCTCTCCTGCTGCTACACGTGATTTTCTTATGTAATCAAGCAATGAAGTTTTACCATGATCAACGTGGCCCATGATGGTTATGACTGGTGCTCTTGGCTGGAGATTTTCATCGTCTTTTATCTCTTCCTCATAGGCTGCTACGTAGTCAAATTCTTTTTGATCATCGATGATATTAACCTCTACATTAAACTCATCAGCTAAAATTTCTATTGCATCTTCATCCAAAAAGTCATTCTTTGTTGTCATCATACCAAGCATGAAAAGCTTACCAATAATCTCACTTGGCTGCTTATTTAGCTTTTCAGCAAATTCATAAACACGAATTTCTTTTGGAATATTTATAGATGTCACAGCTTCATTGTTTTGTTTATTTTCAGGCTTTTTGTGTTTTTTTCTAGCTCTTCTTTGAATGCCGCCTTCGCCAAATGAATTTATCGTATTGTTGACCGTAGTTCTCATAACATTTGGCTGTTTTGTCTTTTGAGCTGGTGCTGGTGTTGGGGTTTTAAAACTAAAATCAGGAAGAACAACTACATCTTCATCTTCTAACACGATATCACCAAAGTCACTTCCGCCAAGTAGGTCCATCTTCTGAGTACTATCTTTTTTACTTGCAACAACTACTTTTTTATCTTTTTTCTTTTTCTTAGCTAAATTTTCATCATTTGCTGAAAACATACTTTTAAAATCGCTTATATTAGCTATGCTTGGTTCAGGCTTTTTCTCTTCTTTTGTAGCAATTGGCGCTTCATAATCTTTTTTCTTTTTTACTATCACAAGGCCACGTCTTTTTTGAGTCACATCGGCCAAGCTCTCTTTTGGTCTTGGAGCTTCGACTTGTTTTTGCTCTACTTTGATTTCTTCTTTTTTAGGCTCAATTTTTTGTTTTTCTTCTAAAATTTGTGCCTCTTTCTTAGGCTCAGCTTTTACCGACTTTGACTCAGTTTTAGTAGTAGCTTTTTTAGGTTCACTCTTTTGCTTTTCTTCTTTTTTTACTGACTCTTTTTCTACTTCTTTTTTAGACTCTTTTTTTGGTTTAGGTTCACTCTTTTTCTTTTTAAATTTATCTGGTATCACGCCAGTTTGAACATATTCATATATAGCTTCGGCCTCTTCAAGGCTAACTGCATTTGAGTGAGTTTTGACTTTTAATCCTAACTCTTGAGCTTTTTCTACTATCTCTTTACTTGGATAGCCAAGCTCGTTTGCGATCTCTGAAATCCTAACATTGCTCATTTAAGAGTATCTCCTTTAACTTCGGTGCATCACAAATAAAAGCACCTTTAGTTTGTTTATCAATTATTTTTTTTAAAATTTTTATATCTTTTTGTATACATTTGTCGCACAGATAAAAGCTACGACCATTTCCTTTGCCATGCTCTAAATTTTTACCTACCAAGCGGTATCTTTTTAGCAAGTTCTGAGAAATTTTAATTTTACAAGCGACACATGTCCTTACAGGATTATTTTTGTTCATTATATCTTTTTAAACTTGTTTTTAGCTTTGCGTAATTTCGTATCCATCGTTATCAAATGAAAAAACCTCAACCCTAAAATCACTAAATTTACTCTTTAAAATATCTTGTAAATTTTTAGCATCATCTTTGTAAGCGATGTTTAAAAAGCTTGAGCCTGAGCCTGAAAGCGTGCTCATTAAAGCACCATTTTCATAAGCTACTTTTCTAACTTCAAAAAGCTCTTCTAAAGCGTGCATTCTACGCTCTTCATGCATCAAATCTTTGCTTGCTATTTTTAAAAGATCATACTTTTTTTCATAAAAACAAGATGTTAAAAAAGCAGCATGAGATAAGTTATTTACGCATTCTTTCATCGAATAGTTCTTTGGTAAAATTTGTCTTGACGAGGATGTACTCATTGGTTTATTTGGAATGACAACTACTGCTTTTATCTCATCGCTTAAACTTATTTTATTTGCGTAAACATTGCCATTTTTTACGATCGCGCTGATAAATCCACCGTGAACTGCTGGCGAGATATTATCAGGATGGGTTTCATAGATGATAGCTTTATTTAAAACTGTTTCTTTACTTGCCTTAAAGCCAGCCATTTCGTACGCTGAAGCAATGGCTCCAACGATAACAGCGGAGCTACTGCCAAGTCCCCTTGAAAATGGGATATTATTTTCAAAAACGACTCTAAAATTTTCATTTTTACCAGTTAGCTCAAAAAAAATTTCATTAAAAATGCTTAAGAATATATTATTTCTCTTTAAATTTATACTTCCACTGCCTTCGCCGTTTATCGATACTGAGCTAAATTTTGCTGGCTCGATTTTCACGCTATTAAAAAGCTTCAGACTAAGCCCCAAAGCATCGAAACCAGGACCCAAATTTGCACTTGTTGCAGGGACTAAGATATTCAAAATTTCTCCTAAACTGCTTGGATGATATAATCTGGTAGTGTATCTGAATTTAGTTTTAATTCATCTAAATTTAAAGGCAAACTAAATCCTACTGGCCCTACTTTTTCAAGTGAAATTTCGCCATCTTTTAAAACAAAGCTTAAATTTTTATTTGCTCTGATCGCTTGGCTGCCATTTAAGCTAAAGCCGCTAACCGCATAAAATTCGCAACCCTTTGCTAAAGAGAAAGTCTTTAAGATGACATAGGCCACCTTTAGCCCCATAAAGCTTCCTGGCGTATTTGCATAGATAATTTTTGTGATATTAAATTTAGAGGATAAATTTTCTAAGATTTTTATCAAAGCTTCACTGATATGTTCATCAGTCGTAATTTCATCAAATTTTACGCCATCTTTATATACTCCAACTAAAAGCGGAGTAGATAAAGAGACAACTAAAATTTCAATATTTTCTATGCAAATACCTTTTGATACTCTTTTAGAAGTTCACCATTTAGAGTTGCGATCTCGTAGTTTTTCTCATCGGACATCAAAGCAAGAGTTAATTTGTGATTTAGATCGTGGCTTCCAGCAAATGCTGTATAATCGCCCAACAAAGGTGCTCCAAGCAAGCTTAAATCGCCAATCGCATCTAAAATTTTATGCCTTACAAACTCATTTTCAAATCTCAAACCCTCTGGATTTAGGATATGCGTATCATCGATTGCCACGGCATTATCAAGCGATGCACCAAGGGCTAGATTTTGAGCTTGCAAACGTTGTAAATCTTTCAAAAATCCAAAAGTTCTAGCACGAGCTATATTTTTTATAAACGAGCTTTTACTAAAATCAAAAACATATCTTTGTTCACCAATAACTGGATGATCAAATTTTATCGTATAGTCAAATTTTGGACTTCTTGAAGGTGAAGTTCGTACAAATTTAGAACCCTCAATGACTTCAACTTCACGGCGGACAAGAATTACTTTTTTGCCAGCATCAAGATATCTTATGCCAGCCTCATCAAGTAGCATACAAAAGCTTATCGCACTGCCATCCATCACTGGAATTTCATTTGCATCAACAGAGATTCTAATATTATCAATACCATAACCATTTATGGCTGACATCAGGTGTTCGATCGTACTAATAAAGCCCTTTTCGTTACCAACAACGGTTGCCATCTGCGTATTTATAACATTTTTAGGTTCAGCTTTAAAACTAATACCAAGATCTTCGCGGTGCAAAATAATACCAGAATTTGCATCAAGAGGTTCTAGTATAAGTCTTATCGGCTCACCTTTATGAAGCCCTATACCAACGGTCTCAACGCGTCTTGCGATAGTAGTTTGTTTCAAGAATTTTCCTTATATTTTTAATCCGCTTATGATAGCACTAAAAAATCAATTTTGCAAATTTTTTAGTTCTTGTCTATCATCGCTTTTGCAGCATCTAAGACACTTGTGATATTGTCTTTTATCCACTTTTTATCCATCCATTGTTGAGGTCTTACCTCTTCGCCTTGGACTAAAATTCCAAAGTGAAGGTGATCACCAAGTGCAAGACCACTAGTTCCAGTAGTGCCTATCTGATCGCCAGCTGCCACCATATCGCCCTCTTTTACTCTAGTGCTTGAGCAGTGTCCATAAAGCGAATAAAGCCCAAATCCATGATCGATCACAATATTTAATCCATAAATTCCATTTTCAGATGCAAGTACGACACGGCCGGCATTACTAGCTATTATAGGAGCCGCTGCCACACTTGCAAAGTCTATTCCCATATGCCATGATTCGCTTACTTGCTCGTTATTATATGTATAGTATCGGTGATCGGCGAAGTCAGCCACTTTTTTACCATTTCTTAGTGGATAAAATGGTGTCACACTAAAGCCAGTTAACATCTCATCACCAGGATTTGTAGTAAGTGCTGTTATTTTTTCTTCGTTTGAATTTCTAAGCGTTTCATTGACAAATCTCATTTTCTCAAGCCTTGAAAGCGCGCTTGGATCTTTTGCATATTGATCAGTTAGATCGACTATTTTGCCATCTAAAAATCTATCGTTTAATGCAATAGTTGAAGTTTTATACTTTACATTTTCGTAAAAATATCTGACATGTGACTTGCTTTCATTGCCTGCAAAGTCTCTTGCAATGACCTCAGCACTAAAATTTTCAACCTGAACTGGCCAAGCAACGAGTGCTGCATAAAAGCCCTCTTTATAAAATGGCACTGCCTTAAATTTCTTACCAAAATTTGTCTGGACATAGACCTCTTTTAGCTGATTATCAGTTGCTCTAAAGACCACAACCGCGCTACCACCTTTTGAGATAGAATAAGACTGCGAAAGCACATAAAGATCAGGTTTTGAAGTATCAAGCACCACTTCAACCTTTTTGCTAGCTTTGTTGCCAGTAAAAAAGCTCCATTTGCTAGTATCTACAGCTTCGATATTCATCTCATAGGTATCTTTTTGAGCAAAAAAGCCAGTCTTTGGAAAGGTTAAATTTACATCAAGCTCGGTACTTGGATTTTGTATGATTTGATTTAATAAATTTAGATCATTTTTCCCATCATTCATACTAATTCGTACAAATTTTATACCGCTATCGTCTTTAAATTTGATATTCATTGGGGTTCTAAGATTCCAATAAACCTTATCAGCAACACCGATTATCGGTTCATTTCGCTCAAAATCTTTTGACATCAAAGCGTAGCCAAAACCACCGGCTAAAATTAAAATTAGCAAAAGCACAACAATACCAAATCCGCCAACTCCACGTCTATACATATATTTTTACCTTAAATTTAATTTGCAAAATTTTACACGTAAATCAATAAATTTTTAGTTAATTACAAAATTTCTCTTACGGCTCTAGCGTCGCTCATCCAAGCAAAAAGTTCATCCCAGCGTTCATCTTTTATGAGATCTTTACACAAATTTAGCTCTTTTTCAAACATATTTATGGCTTCAACAACATTATTTTTATTTTGCTTAAAAATATCACTCCACATAAAAGGCGAACTCTTTGCAACACGTATCATGCCCTTAAATGTAGGTCCACCAAGTGCTACGATGTGCCTTTTATCCTCTTCTTTTAAAATCCCACTAGCAAGCGAAAATGCAATCGCATGAGGTAAATGTGAAATAAGACCCACGTGATGATCATGCTCTTTCGCACTCATAAAAATGATCTTCATGCCAAGACAAGAAAATAACTCCACGCTTCTTTTTACGTGTTTTTCTGCGCTCTCAGCAAAGTCACAAACGATAACAGTTGCTCCTGTGTAAAGTGATTTAAAGGCAGCCTCTGGACCAGAATACTCGGTACCTGCCATTGGATGAGCTGGAATGAAATTTTTACGAATTTTTTCTGGCACAGCCTCGATGATCTTTTGTTTGGTTGAGCCAAAATCAACAATAGTTGTATCTTCGCTAATATCGGTTAAATTTTGCACAATGCTTACGATAGCTTCTACTGGCACAGCTAAAAAGATGATGTCACACTTCTTTTTCATCTCATCGATGCTTAGAATTTCATGCACCAAGCCAAGTTCGAGCGCTTTTTTGCTGTGATTTTCATCTTTATCATATCCGCTAACACAAGAGATTAATTTTTCATCTTTTAGTGCAAGACCAAGCGAGCCACCCATAAGACCAAGTCCGATGATACCTATTTTCATAAAAAACCTTCAAAATTATAAAATTTAAATTTATTAAAAATAAAATATGATATTATACGCACTTATACTAAAACTCTAGGTTAAATTTAATGAAAAAGAAATTATTTTTATTAGCATTAGCTTTCAGTGGCCTAAGCGCACAAACAATCCAGTCAATAAATTTTAAAGGCCTAATTCACCTTTCGCCTGAAGTGGCAAGCCAAATAATGGGCTTAAAAGTCGGTCAGGATTTGACTCCAAAGCTTAGCGATAAGGCGATCACAAATTTATACAAACAAAACTATTTCGACGATATCTATATAGAAGATACAGGCAATGGTAATCTTTTAGTAGCTGTAAAAGAGAAGCCAAGTGTTGCTAGGGTCGATCTAAAAGGCGTCGTAACAAATGACAAAACTGCCATAGAGTCACTAATCAACATCAAACCAGGCAATATGTACGATGAGCTTACAATAGAAAAAACTAAAGAGAGAATTCGTCAATATTATGAGTCGAAGGGATATTTTGATACCGTTGTAGACGTAGAAAAACAACCAGTTGCAGATAACGACAGCTCACTTTTTATAACACTCAATATAAACCGCGGCGAAAATATGATAATCAAAAATGTAAATTTAGTTGGTGCAAAAGAGTTTGATTATGACGACATTGAGCCAGTAGTTGCAAATAAAAGTAGAGAATTTATGGGCTGGCTTTGGGGCAGAAATGATGGTAAAGTTAAACTTTTCGAGCTTGAAAATGATCCAGCAAGAATACAAGACAAATATTTCCAAAAAGGCTATTTAGACGCGACTATTTCGTCACCTTATTTAAATTCATCGTTTGATAATTACACGGCTGATCTTACTTATTATGTTCATGAGGGTGAGCCTTATAAGGTTTCAAATGTAAGTATTACAGCACCTGAAGAGCTAGAGCTTGATACTAAAAAGATCATAGATGACTTTAGGCTTGAGGCTGGTGATACGATGAACTCAGCAAGACTTCGCCAAGATATGAAAAAGCTCGATGATATGGTTGCTGATAAAGGTTATGCGTTTGTAAAAGTCTATCCAAAGACTGATAAATTTGATGAAAATAAAACTGTCGATATTGATTATGAAGTAGATCCTGGTGAAAAAGTATATATAAGAAATGTTCAAATTTCAGGAAATGATAGAACTGTTGACCGCGTTGTAAGACGTGAACTTTATCTAACTGAAGGAAATTTATATAGTAGAACCGACCTTCAAGACTCAAAAGATGCACTAAAAAGAACAAGCTACTTTGATGACGTTGAGATAGAAGAAGATCCAGTTGATAAAAATACAGTTGATCTAAAAGTAAAAGTAAAAGAAGCCTCAACTGGCTCAATAAGCGGTGGTATCGGATACGGTAGCAGTGACGGACTACTACTAAACGCGGCACTTTCTGACACAAATATCTTTGGCTCTGGCCTTCAAGGACAAGTAAGTGTTGATAAAAGTGACAGAGAGCTTTCAGGTCAGATAAGTCTTACAAACCCAAGAATTTTTGACTCAGAGTATAGCCTTGGTGGAACACTTTACGCAAATGACTATGACTGGAGAACATATAAAGAGAGAAGTTATGGCTTTAGCACAACACTAGGTAGAAAACTAACTAGAAATTTAAGCGCATCGCTTACTTACAACATTGAGCAAAGCAAAATTACCTTAAAAGATGATGAACTAAGAGATATCAACACAAAAACAAAAAAAGAAATTTATAGAGAAGGTAAAGCTATAAAAAGCGCTATAACTCCGGCTTTAACATATAATAGCACCGACGATTATTACTTGCCAAGACGTGGCATTATAGCTAGCACATCATTTGAGATAGCTGGACTTGGTGGCGATATAGACTTTGTTAAAAACCGCACAAATTTTAACTACTATCTAGGCCTTAGAGAATACATCGACTACGATCTTATCTTAAGATATAAAGCAAGCTTTGGTAAAATTTGGGAAAGAGGTTATACTCCAATCAACGAAAGACTTTACCTTGGCGGCATAAGAAGCTTACGTGGTTACGAGAGCAGAACCGTATCTCCAAAGGTAAAATATAATGGCGATTACTACGAATACGGCGGCGAAACTTCATTTAATAACTCAGCTGAAATAAGCTTCCCTATAATAGATCGTGTCAAAATGCGTGGCGTTTTATTTTATGACTACGGCATGATCGGTGAGAATAGCCTAAATGAGATAAAAAGATCATCAGTTGGTACAGGTATAGAGTGGATAACACCTATCGGACCACTTCAACTAATCTTCGCAAAAGCTCTTAAACCTAAAGAGGGTGATGATACAAATACATTCGAATTTACTATCGGAAGACGCTTCTAATAAGATACTTTGAAGGGGCTAACTTACCCCTTCAAACCTCTACAAATAAACAAACTTTAAGTCATATAAGAAAAAGCAAGGCTAACATTAGATATAATCCCACAATTTTTAATATAAGTGGGTAAAAAGATGAATTTCTCAGACATTTTTTCAAAGATAAGAAAAGCTCAACCTCGTCCAGAAGAAGCACCTACGCACTGGGTAAAATGCGATAATTGTCACTCACTGATGTACTACAAAGAAGTTGAAGCTTGTTTTAATGTATGCCCAAAATGCGGCTATCATATGAGATTAAAAGCTACCGATCGTATAAATTTGATCTGTGACGAAGATAGCTTTGTAGAATTTGACGCGAATTTAAAACCAGTAGATCCATTAAATTTTGTTGATAAAAAATCATACAAAAAAAGAATCACAGAAAATAAAGAAAAAACAGGACGCACAAGCTCAGTGATATGTGGCGAAGGTAAATGCGACGGGCAAGAGATCCAGCTAGTTGTTTTTGACTTTGGCTTCATGGGTGGTTCGCTAGCTTCAGTTGAGGGTGAAAAGATCGTAAGAGCGATAAAACGAGCAATAGAAAAACGCCAAGCTTTAGTCATAGTGAGTGCTTCAGGTGGAGCTAGAATGCAAGAGAGTACATTCTCTTTGATGCAAATGTCAAAGACATCAGCCGCTTTAAAACTACTTGATGAAGCAAAGCTGCCTTATATCTCAATACTTACTGATCCGACAATGGGTGGCGTTAGTGCCTCTTTTGCTTGGCTTGGAGATCTAATAATCGCTGAACCTGGCGCATTAATAGGCTTTGCTGGCCAAAGGGTCATCAAACAAACCATAGGTGCTGATCTCCCAGAGGGCTTTCAAAGGGCTGAGTTTTTGTTAGAACATGGCTTAATCGATGCTATTGTGCCAAGAAGCGAACATAAAAAATATATAAGCGATATGGTTAAATTTCTCACAAATAACAAGACAATACATCAAAAAGATAAACAAGACGAGAGTGAAAACAACTTTGAACTAAAGCTAAAAACCAAAGGCTAAATTTGGAAATTTCAGTTTTTAGCATTCAAAAATCATCACGTGATAACTTTGAAAACGAGATACAAGAATATATAAAAATGAGTGCAAAATTTGCCAAGATAAACGATAAAGTCTTTTTCAATGAAAAAATAGCAAAAGCTCAAAGCACTGGAAAAAGCGAAGCATTAAGAGCCTATGATGAAATTTATGAGCCAAATTTAAAAGGCTTTTGCGTAATGCTTGATGAAAATGGCTTGCAACTTGATAGCCAAGAATTTGCACAAATTTTAAACTCAAATTCACAAATTAACTTTTTCATAGGTGGAGCTTATGGCCTTAGCCAAAATTTAAAGAATAAAGCGCAAAAAATCATAAGTTTGAGTAAGATGACGATGGCGCATAAGGTTGCCAAGCTTGTACTTTTTGAGCAAATTTTTAGAGCACTTTGCATAAATGCAAACCACCCATATCACAAATAAAGGAATATAAATGACACAAACTGAGCTAAATTTTTTTAAAAAATTACTTGAAGAAAGAAAATTACAGATCAAAAAAAATATCTATGATTCATCTGTTGAAGTAAATGGCTTAAGAGATAGTGGTGTAAGCGATGAGTTTGATATAGCTTCAGTTAATACAGACCAGCTAATAGAGCATTCCATCTCGACGCAACAAAGAGCGGAGCTATCAGAGATAGATGAAGCACTAGAGAAGATAGCAAATAAAACTTATGGAATTTGTGATATGTGTGAGGAGGAGATCAGCATACCGCGACTAAAGGTAAAACCACATGCAAAATACTGCATAACTTGCCGTGAAATAATCGAAAAAACAGCAAAAAACTAAGGAGAAAACATGAAAACCAGAAAATTTCTCGTCTATTGCATAATCTACATAGTAGTTGTTGCAGGGCTTACTTATTCTCTTAATAGTTCTGATTACACATTTGAGCTTTTAGGCCAAACTATAACTTTGCCAATTGCTATTTGGGTCGCTCTTCCAGTAGCTGTTTTAGCACTTCTTGCCCTACTTCATATCGCTTATCATGGATATGCTTTTTATAGATATAAAAAATGGATCAAAAAAGATAGCCAGCTTTATAAAGACTTAGCCAAAGAGACGCTTCTTGGCTTTGAGAGCAACAAAGACTTCAAAACCGACACTTACAAGATCGCCTCACAGCTTACTCGTTCTATCTCACCAGTAGGCGAGCTTAAAGATGTCGGTGTAGATGATGCCGAGATAAACAATATCTTACAAACTATAAAAAGTATAAAAAATAAAGAGATTGTCGATCTAAAGAAATTTAGACTAGCAAAAGATAGCAAGTTGAATATCCTAAATGAGCTAAATAAAATCGAGCAACTACCTACTTACTATCTTGACATACTTAAAAATCAAGATCAAAATGAGAGCCTTAAAAAAGCTGCATTTGATAAACTCATAAAAGTAGCTTCTTTTAGCGAGATCAAAAGATTAAATTTTGAACTAGCGAGTGAAGATACAATGCTTATTATTACCCGCTTTGTAAATGACGAGATCGATCTAAGCAGTGATGAAATTTTTGATCTTTTAAACAACGCAAAAGTGACAAAGGCACAATACGACAAAGCAGCCATAATGCTTAAAAATAAGCTAAAACCAGACGCATTTATCAGCATCTTTGAGAAGTTAAAAAGCATCCATGCTGATGCTGATGAGGCTTACGTATATGCGCTATTTGAGCTTCAGATGCTTGATAAAGTAAGAGAGGCTATCGAAGGTAGCGACCCAGATGAGTTTAAAGAGATAAAAGTCTTGCTGTTTTTACGAGATAACGGCAAAATGGTGCCTAGCTCGCTATTTTTTAAATGATAGACTTTAGCAAAAAGCCACTTTTCTTAGCACCTCTTGCTGGCTTTTCTGACTTGCCACTAAGAAGCGTAGTTAAGAAATTTGGCTGTGATGTCACTGTTAGCGAAATGATCAGCGCAAATGCTCTAGTATATGAGAGTAGTGATAAAACTCTTGAAATGATTAAAAAATCCCCAAACGAAGAGCCTTATGTCGTTCAAATAGCTGGCAATGACACAGAAAATATAAAAAAAGCTGTGCAAATTATCAATAAATTTGATGGGATTTATGGGCTGGATCTAAACTGCGGCTGCCCCGTACCAAAGGTCGTTAGACAAGGAGCGGGTTCTGCTTTACTAAACGATCTTAACAAACTTCAAAATATAATCTCAGCCATAAAAAGCGTCTCAAACAAAGAGAGCCTGAGTGTTAAATTTAGACTTGGCTTTAACGATAAAAATGAAGAAAAAATCGCGAAAGCTTGCGAAGAAGCCGGCGCAGACTACATCGCAGTACATGGACGCACAAGAGCTGGCGGATATAGTGCAAAGGTTGATTACGAAGCGATCGCTAGAGTAAAGGCGAGTGTAAAAATTCCAGTCGTTGCAAATGGCGATATAAATGCACAAAATGCAGATGAAATTTTAAACCTTACAAAGTGCGATGCCCTAATGATCGGCAGAGCAAGTATTGGTAATCCTTGGATATTTCACGAGATAAAGACCAAAACTAGCGTAGATAAGGCGCTAAAACAAAAGATAATCCTAGCTCACTTTGATGCGATGATCGAGCACTACGGAGAGTATGGACTTTGCATATTTAGAAAGCATTTGCATCAGTACAGCAAGGGCATCGACGGTGCAACAACCTTTAGAAACGATATAAATTTCATCAAAGACGCGACAGTGATGAGAGAGCGCATAAGGGAGTTTTTTGCCTAGATGCAAGGCTATATCCTGCGCGTGCAAAAGGTCAGAGACGAGGACCTTTTAGTCTTTGTGCTAACGCCAAATTTGCTCGTAAAGTCGTATAGATTTTTTGGCGCTCGCCACTCAAACATCATGACTGGCTACAAGATCGACTTTGAGCTAGAGCAAGAGGTAAAATTTCTACCAAAGCTTAGAAGCATACTTCATCTTGGCTTTAAATGGCTGCTAGAGCGCGATAAGCTCATCATTTGGCAGCAGTTTATGCGCCTACTTTATGATCATCTAAAAGAGGTCGAGCAGCTTGATGAAATTTACTTTAATGAGCTTGATCGCTGCGCCAAACAGATGCAGCTACAAAATCCAAAACGCCTTATCATCGAAAGCTACGTTAAAATTTTAGAGTATGAAGGTAGGCTTCACAGCGAGCTTGAGTGCTTCATCTGCGACGAGGAGATAGAGAGCGAGCTTTGCTTAACTCGTGGTTTTTTACCCTCTCACAAGCACTGCCTTGATAGGAGCGAATTTGACGCTAGCAAGATCAAAAATTTGTTTGATACAAAAAGTACGATCGAGCTAAATGACGATGAGATAAACCGCCTTTATAAAATTTTACTTGACGGGCTTTAAACTCTATTATGACTATTTTTTAAGCTTAAATTTTCTAAGTTATAAAATTCTAACCAGTAGTTTTTGTACTAAATGCATTTGTATTTATTGTATATTACACTTTTGATTTATGCACAAGTACAAAAATTTTATCAATTCATACATTTTTTATTTATTTTGATAAAAGCCAATTAAGATAGAAATATTTATAACTTGCTTCTTGGGATTAGTCCCAAGAAGCAAGTAAAATTTTACTCTTCACTACTACTATTGAGAGCAAAAAAAGTATCAGTATGGATATTTTCAAATGCTGCTTTTAGCGAAGTAAAAAGTTTTGGATTTTCTTTTTCTAAAGTTGCTAGAAGCTGTTTGGTTTCATATCTAGCATGCGGCATCTTTACGTCAAATCTCATTGCAGGACATGCTTCATCACCGATAACTCTTAATTCATTTTTGATAGCATTTTCGCGAAGCTGTCTCTCGCGAACGAAGATAAACGGTCTAATAACTGTGATGCCATTTTTTGCAGTATATTTTGGAGCAAGCGTCCTTAGTGCACCATTATAGGTAAAATTCATAAAAAAGCTCTCCGCTGCATCATCTAAATGATGAGCAATCGCGAGCTTATTAAAACCATGCTTTAAGGCGTAAGTATAAAGATAACCTCTTCTCATACGAGAAAAGAAACTACAAAAGCTAGAATTTTTACGGATTTTCTCTTTTGAAATTTCAAAGATTGAGCTATCTATCACCTCATGCTCTATTCCGTGCTCATTGCAATGCTTCGTAAGATAAGCGTAGTCCTCACCCATGCCATAACTTAGAGTTACTGCTTTAAACTCAAATTTCTCAGGTGTGACGTTTTGAATATGCTTTAGTACGTGAGCTAGTGCAAGGCTATCTTTACCGCCACTAAGGCCAAGCAATATCTTATCTCCGCCCTCTATCATCTTGTATCTGGCATTTGTCTGACCAACTTGCCTAAGAAGCCTTTTGCTAAGCTCTATCATAAATTTTCTACCATTTCAAGTATAAATTTTGCACTAACATTTGCTGAATCTTGCAAAAATTTATCAAAGTCAAACTCTGCTGCATCACCAGCCCCATCGCTGATAGCTCTTAGTATAAAAAATGGCACACCAAGTGTTTCGCAAACTAGTGCAACGCTAGCACCTTCCATCTCGGTAGCGCTCGCATTAAATATCTTTTTTATCCAATTTTTCTTTTCATTATCGCAGATAAACTGATCTCCGGTCGCAATAACACCAGCGCTTAAGCCCATATCTTTTTTATCAGCTATCTTTTTTGCCAGTTCATTTAGCCCTACATCACTTTTGACAAAGATACTTGTGCCTGGCACATAGCCATAAGGATGGCCAAAAGCCGTGATATCAAGATCATGTTGCACCAAGCTAGTAGCATAAAGCATATCACCTATTTTTAAACTCTCATCAAGTGAGCCAGCTACGCCAGTAAAGAGCAATTTTGAGGCCTTAAATTTTTCTACCATTAAAGTTGCCGTTATGGCTGCATTTACTTTACCTATCTTTGAATAGGCAATGACTAGCTCTTTTCCCTTATAGTTTGCTAAGTAAAATTTATTATTTGCATATTGAACAGTTTTATATTCACCAACCATTTCAAGGATCGGTGTTATCTCCTCTTGCATAGCTCCAAGTATCGCTATCATCTCTCCTCCAAAATTTTCACAACTTCTTCAAGACTTGCCATATCAGTAATACTATAAGTTGGCTTTTCAGTATTTTTTTTATTGATGCCCTTTAACGTCGCAGCACCAAGCTCGATAAAACAATCAACATTATTTTCATAGTTTTTAATGCTCTGTTTATAGCAAACTGGTTTTATTAGCTGCTCTTTTAGTAGGACTAGTGCTTCGCTTTTATCAGTATAAATTTTAGCATTTACATTTGAGACAACTGGAGAAAAATTGGTAGCCAAAGTACTCTCAAGCTCGCTTGCTAGTCTAACACTAGCTGGCTCAAGTATCGGACAATGGCTTGCTACTGACATATTTAAAAGCATTACTCTTTTTGCGCCAGCTTCTTTAAATTTTGCTTCATAGCTAGCAAGATCAGCTCTTACACCAGCGACAACGATTTGTCCATCGCAGTTGTAGTTTGCAGCATAAATTTGTAAACCTTCTTCTCTTGCTTTTTTACAAATTTCTTCAACCACTTCATCACTAAGTCCAAGAACTACCATCATACCAGCATCTTTACCAACACAAGCTTCTTGCATAAATTTACCACGTAAATTCACAAGCCTAATCGCATCAATAAAATTAAATGCTCCGCTAACTGCAAGAGCGGTAAATTCTCCAAGTGAGTGCCCGAGACTAAATTCTGGTTTTTCTTTAATAAAATTTGAAAAAGACAAATAAGTCATTAGCGAGTTTAAAACAATAGCTGGCTGAGTAAATTCTGTTTTATCTAACTTATCGTTTTGTGTAAATAAAAGCTCTTTGTAATCAATGCCAGTGTCATTACAAGCATCATTTAAAAGTAACTTAGAAGTAGAAAAATTTTCGTAAAAGTCTTTTCCCATACCAATACTTTGCGAGCCTTGGCCCGCAAAAACAAAAGCAAATTTTTTCATTTTAGCTTCTTAGTGATGGTGATGTCCGTGTCCACCGCAACCGCAACCACCATCCTCGTGTCCGTGTCCATGCCCGTGTCCATGACCACCGCAGCACTCATGTTCATGCTCATGATCGTGACCACCGCAACCGCAAGTATGAGCCCCAGCTACCATGCCTGTTGCTTTTTCATCTTCTGTCGCATCTCTAACTTCTAAAACTTCAACATTAAATAGCAAATCTTTACCAGCATATGGGTGATTAAAATCAACCGTTACTTCGTCATCTTTGATCTCTTTAACAATGACACGAACACTTGAGCCATCCTCATTTTGACCAAAAAGTTCCATTCCTTCATGTAAATCTATACCAGCAAACTGCTCTTTTGGTAACGACTGAATGGCTTCGTTATTATATTCACCACAACCCTCTGCTGCCTTTACGCTTATAGTTGCTCTTTCACCTGATTTTAGTTTACTTACTTCTTCTTCAAGCTTTTCTATAATATGGCCATGCCCTGTTATAAATGAAATTTGGCCACCTTCTTGCATGTTTGACTCTAGAATTTCACCAGTGTTAGCATCTTTTAGTTCGTAAAACATAGTTATAACTTGATCTTTACTCACAATAATCTCCTTAGATTTGGTTTCTTGATTAATGTGGGATTATATCTAAAAAAGATTAAAATTTAGTTTCTATTAGGAGAGGCTTTGGCTTCTTTACTATCTGGATAGCCGACTTTTAAAGCTTTATAAAATCTATTTGCGCTTTGCGTATCACCTATCTTATCAAAGCTTATAGCTGTGTGATATAGAAGTTTTGGTGTATAGTCAGCCTTATCTTCGTTCTGTATGCTTTTTTTGTAGTATTGTATAGCTGTACTGTATGATTTTTGACTGTAAGCAACTTCACCTAAATAATAATTTGTTGCACCAGTTTTATAGCCTTTTTTATTTAAATATTCAAAATATCCAGCTGCTTCTGTGCTATTACCAGAATTTAGAAGTTTAATGCCATCAGCCAAAATATCTTTATCGCTTTTTCCACTAAAATTTGAAGTTGGCTTACTTTGTTCTTTTGGATTTGCATTTTGCTTTGGTTGAGCAGCATTTTTATCCATTATTGCACCTAATTTATTTAAGGCAGCAGTGATATTCTTGTAGTTTTTGTCTTGTATATCTCTAGTTTCATCAACATAAGCCTTCAGTGATGTCAAACTTACACCAGAATCACTTATGCCACCATTTACCTTCGTCTCTATATCATTTATTCTTTGCTCAAGCTTATTCATTCTAGCACTCATGCTCTCAATCAAGCTTTGCAAACCTTGAAGTTGTTCTAAAACACTATTCATATTCTCTTCAATATTTTGAACACTTCGCTTATTATTTAGGGTAACTTTTTCATTGTCAGTTAGACCATATGGATTCGCACTATCCATATTGCCTGCATCAAAAGCTGAAATCTCTTGGCCGGAGGTAATAGAGATAGTGGCTCCAATCAGAGCCACTACAATTATTTTTTTATTCATTATTACCTATAAATTATGGAAGTACTTTGAAATCTGCACGTCTATTTTGAGCATCGCAAGCTTTTGTTTTGTCTGTACAAACTGGATTGCTTTCTCCAAAACTAACTACAGCGATTCTATCAGCACTAACGCCATTTCTTACAAGAGCATCTTTAGCACTTTTAGCACGTTTTAAACCAAGAGCATAGTTATACTCATCTGTACCCCACTCATCGCAGTTGCCTTCTACTTTTATAGAAAGAGCTTGAGCGTCAGCTTGATTGAATACTGATGCATTTGAGCTAACAACACCTTGTTGATCAGCTTTTATATTAAATTTATCAAAGTCAAAGTATACACTTTTAACTTGACTCTCGATGTTAGCAATAAGAGCTGCTAATCTATCAGCATCGCTCATGCTACCTGAATTGTCTGCAGATTGATTTGAATTTGAATTCATATCAACTTCAGGGTTTTTTGAGCTACAACCGCTCAACAATAAAGTTGCAACTGCAACACTTGCTAGAACTACTTTTTTCATTCCTTATCCTTTTTTAGAAATTTGGTCGAATTATATCACAAAAATCTTAAATTTTATCAGAATATTACCAATCTATAGATTGAATTTTTCCTACTTTTAAAGGAAACTGAAAACTTCTGTTTTCATTTAGCCTAACAACACCTAGTGAACTTTGACCGCCAAGCTCTTTTATAAAAACAACACTTTGCCCATCGCTTGAGAATCTTGGATAGTTATTTTTGCCATTTGCTGTAAGCTGTCGTATAAAATCCGTTTGAGTTGAAATTAGATATATATTAAAACTACCGCTTGCTTCCCTGCTTGAATAAACAACATAATTTTCAAATGTGCTTACAGAGTTATTATTCTTACCATGAAATACCATTTGTTCAACGCTTCCGCCAGAAATCGCAGGAGTTGCAAAAACATTAGGATAACCAAGCCTATCTGATACAAAAACTATCTTACTATCATTATCTACAAAATTTCCATTTACATCTATGCCTGGATAATTAGTAATCTGCGTCAAATTTTTGCTATTTGTATTATAGATAAATATATCTGGTTGATCTTTTGGTGCCATAGTTAATAAAATTTTACTTCCATCTTTACTAACATCTGAGGCTATAAGCATGCCAATGCTATCAATTATCTTTGTTTTTGTACCAGAATTTAGATCATACCTAAATAAAGTTGGCTTATTGTTTACATAAGATGTATAGTAAAATTTAATTTGATCAGCTCCAGCCCATTTTGGGAAAATGTTTAGACCGCCACTTACTATAGTCTTTTGATATGTAAGTGTATAATCTGCAACTATAATAGAGCTTTGGCGAGCTGAAGTATATTTTGAAAGAATAATAAATTTTTCCATCCAGCCAACTGGTGGTAAATTTAGTTCATTAGTAAGCTCAACTATACTTTTATGCGCTAAAAACGGATACTTTGCGCCGTCTGGCATAGTATAAACCTTCTCATATCTTGTAGTTGCTGTCTTAGCATTTATCAGTTTTACTCTTAAAGTAAGAGGTGAGCCCATAGAGCCTTCAAGAGCATATCTAAAGATAAGTTCGACGCCTTTATCACTCATTGTATTAGTAGTCGCATCCCCTTCATAGGTAGAAGGCACATGATCTTCGATTACTTCAAAATCGGAACTAACCTTTAGATCTCCTAGCATGATTTTAAAGAATTTATCTTTAAAACCCATATCACTAACAGCAGTTGTTGCATCTTGCAAAGCTATCTTTGGCAAGGCAATACCTTGATTTACAACAGATATGGTCGCATCAGCAGCATAAAGCCCTAGAGCAACACATAAAAAAAGAAAAATTTTCTTCATCTCTACTCCATAATTTTATAAATTTTAGTTTATTTTATCTTCTAAATTTAAATTAAAAGTAGTGCTTTTGTCTGGATTGAATGGAAATTTCTCCGTTGTAAGTTTTTCTAAGCACTCTCTTACTTTTGCGTTAAATTCTTCATTATATGATAGCTCTAAAATTTCATAGCTAAAATTTCCGCTCTGATCTATCATAACTTTAACTTTAGCCAAATTTGCAGAATCGGCCTTATAGCTTTGCCATCTTCTTTGAATTTGTTTTGTTATCGCACCCATTAGTGGATCGTAAGTACCGGTAGATTGTGATTTTGGAGCAGTTGGATTTTGATCTATCTTTAAACTCTTTATTATATCACTAGCTTCTTTTGCGGCTTTTGAACTAGAAGCTTCGCTTTTTTTACGGCTTTGAACTTTATTTTCGGTCTTTTTTATACCATCGTCTTTTTTAAGTTTCGTAGGATCTATATCACTAAAGAGATCTTTTATATTTGGCTCTTTTGGTTTTGGCTTTTCAACTGGCTTTGGTGCAGGCTTAGGCTCAGGTTTTGGCTCTGGCTTAATATCTTCTTTGGGTTCTTCACTTGGTTTTAAAATTTCTGGTTTTGGTTCTGGTTTTTTAGGTTCAGGTTTTGGTTCCTCTTTTGGAGGAGTTGGTAAGCTTGGAGTTGGCAATGGTTCATCTGGTACAACAGGCTTATTTGTAGTCTCTTGCTTATCTTCCTCTGACTCCTTTTTAGGTTCAGGCTTTGTCTCTTTAACTACTTCATCTGCTTGTTTTGGAGCTTTAATGGTTTGATCAATCTCCCTATCAACCATAACCACATCCATAATAGCATCTTTATCATCGGTATATTTCTTAGGAGGTTCTACAAAAAATGTAAGCTTTATAAATAAAATAAGTATAATTGTAACGTAAATACAAAACGCTACAAGAAACGAACTAAGCGTTGGAAATTTAACTTTATTTGACATCTTAGCCGTTTGTCTCTAAAGCCACTTTGTTAAAACCAGCACCTTTTAAAGTCTTTAATACAAACATAACATCATCGTATTTTAAATTTTTATCAGCTTTTATATAGATAGGCGAGGTTTTATCGTATTTTGTACTCATTAATGCGATATTATCAGGAAACTCAGCAAGGCTCATAGTACTCTGATCAACTCTAACTTGTCCTTGCGAATTTATAGATACTATAAGGTCTTTTTGCTTAGATGTTGAAGTTTTCGCCTTTGAACCATCCGGAAGAGTAATATCCTCTTGATATGTTATGGTTGGCATAGTAACCATTAAAATGGCTAGTAAAACAAGCATAATATCAACAAGAGGAGTTATATTTAGCTCTGGTGTCTCATCGGTAAATTTAACGGCCATTTATAGTATCTCATCATCTTTTTTAAGTGCTATCATTACATCAGCCTGACGCTCGATAACGCTCATTAATTCATAAGCTTTTCTTTTTATGAGTAAGTTAAATGTATATGCTGGGATGGCAACAAAAATTCCGCAACCAGTTGCAACAAGTGCCTCTGAAATAGCTGGAGCGATAATACCAAGTGATGAACCTCCACCATTTCCAAGCTGTGAAAATGTCTCTAAAATAGAAACAACGGTTCCAAAAAGACCAATAAAAGGCGAAGTAGATGCTATTACACTTAGCCACGTTAGCCCACTTGTAGCATTTTTCTCGGCTATACTTATACATACATTTAGTTTTTCTCTTGAAATTCTTCCATTTGCACATTTTCTCAAAGACGAATCATTTGGAATATTTTTAGCACCCATAAGCAATGCTTCAAGTGCATTTTGCTCACGTTTTTGCCAAGCTCCAATACCAGCCATTCTTGAAAAAAGAATTGTGAAACTAACTATAAAATATATTGACAGCCAAGTTAAAACAATAATTGTAATAAAACTACTTCTTTGAATGTAATTTAAAAATAAATCTATACCGCCCACTTATCTAGTTCTCACTACATTTTCCATTTTAGATATAGTTGCTGCGAAAGCATTTGTATCACTACTCATGCTCTCTATCAAATTTCTAGCAGCTTCCAATGAATTTGCAAGCTCGCTTTCACTATCACCAGAGACGTAAACCGCACCGTCAGCAAGTATTACTACCTTACCTTCGTCAATCTTTGCATAGCCCCAGTTAATCGCAACAACATCATGTTTTTTATTTTTATGTTCTATATCTATAATACCTGCTTTTAAAAGAGATATTAATGAGGCATGGTTTGGCAAAACACCAAACTCGCCCTCGCTACCTGGAAGCACTACACTACTCACGTCATCATTAAATATCTGACCTTGAGGAGTTACGATCTCTAAATGTAATTTATCCATTACGCTTCCTTTTTAAATTTAAGCCTTAAGTTTCTCAGCTTTAGCTAAAGCCTCATCCATATTTCCAACCATATAAAATGCTGCTTCTGGTAAATGATCATATTTACCCTCTAAAATTCCCTTAAAGCCAGCTATATTTTCGTCAAGACTTACATATTTACCAGGGCTACCTGTAAATACTTCAGCAACGAAGAACGGCTGAGATAAAAATCTCTCGATCTTTCTTGCTCTATCAACTGTTAGCTTATCTTCTTCACTAAGCTCGTCCATACCAAGGATAGCGATAATATCTTGAAGATCTTTATATTTTTGAAGCACAGCTTGAACGCCGCGAGCTACCTTATAGTGATCTGCTCCTAAAATTTGAGGATCGAGCATTCTTGAAGTAGAATCAAGCGGATCAACAGCCGGATAGATACCTTTTTCTGCAATCGATCTGTTAAGAACTGTCGTAGCATCAAGGTGAGCAAAAACAGTTGCAGGAGCTGGGTCTGTAAGGTCGTCAGCTGGAACGTAAACAGCCTGAACAGAGGTGATCGAACCTTTTTTAGTTGATGTGATTCTCTCTTGGAATTTACCCATCTCACTTGCAAGAGTTGGCTGGTAACCAACAGCTGACGGAATACGTCCAAGTAGAGCTGACATCTCTGCACCTGATTGAGAAAAACGGAAGATGTTATCAATAAACATCAAAACGTCAAGTCCCATCTCATCACGGAAGTACTCAGCCATTGTAAGACCAGTTAGCGCGATACGGTTTCTTGCTCCTGGTGGCTCGTTCATTTGGCCATAGCACAAGGCAACTTTATCCAAAACGTTACTTTCTTTCATTTCGTGATAAAGGTCGTTTCCTTCACGAGTTCTCTCACCAACACCTGCAAATACAGAATAGCCGCTATGTTTAAACGCAACATTGTGGATAAGCTCCATAATAATAACTGTTTTACCAACACCAGCACCACCAAATAGACCAACTTTACCACCCTTTGCATAAGGAGCTAGAAGATCAACTACCTTGATACCAGTTTCGAAAATTTCACTCTTTGTACTTTGCTCTTCAAATGGAGGAGGATCGCGGTGGATAGACCAATGCTTATCAAAATTTATACCCTCGCCCTCGTCGATCAAATCACCGACGACGTTAAAAATTCTTCCCAAAACTTTTTCGCCGACCGGGACGCTAATAGGTGCACCAAGCGCTTTAGCCTCTAAACCACGAGTCAGACCCTCACTCATATCCATAGCGATCGTTCTAACTCTATTATCACCTAGGTGAGCAGCAACTTCTAATATTAGTTTATGTTTCTTGCCCTCAACCTCAAAGAAAACTTCGATAGCTTCATTGATCTTCGGCAAGTAGTCATTAAAGTCAACATCGACCACAGGGCCCATAACTTGACTAATAACACCCTTCATTCATACTCCTTTTATTTCATTGATTCAACACCACTGATGATCTCGATAAGCTCAGTGGTAATAGACTCTTGTCTTGCTTTATTGTAAGCAAGATTTAACTGTTTAACGCGTTGTTTAGCATTGTTTGTTGCATTATCCATAGCTTGCATTCTAGCACTGTGCTCAGCCGCCAAAGAGTCAACTAAAGCATAATACATACTATACTCAAAATATTTATTAAGCAATTCATCCATGATCTTAGTATAATTGTCTTCTGGCTCAAATTCCATCAAAGAATTTGTCTCAACCGCAACTATCTTAGACGGCTCAATAGGCACAATATCATTTACTCTAATCTCTTGAGAAATCATATTTTTATAGCCATTGTGTATTAGTACGACCTTATCTGTTATGCTGTTTGTAAAGTCATCAATGGCGTCTTTTATGATCTTTTGAGCTTTTTCATATGTAGGAGAAGAGCTAGCTCCGACGTAAGTCTCAAGTAGTTCAACGCCTTGGAAATTGAAAAATTCTATACCTTTTTTACCAACAGCTCTTAGTCTAACTTTGATCTTTTTGGCTTTTAGCTCATCGATCATGCGCCTAACTGTCTTTATAGTCTGGACATTAAAGCCACCGCAAAGCCCTTTATCAGCGGTAACAAATATAATATCAACCTTTTCTACACTCTTTGTTGTATTAAAAAATTTACTCTCAGTCATAACTGAAGCATATTGATTGATCTTATAAGCTATCTCTGATAAAACCTCATTGATCTTAAGAGCGTAAACTCTAGAGTAGCGAGCAGCCTCTTCGGCTTTGCGAAGCTTCGCTGTTGAGACAAGCTTCATCGCACGCGTCGTCTTTTGAGTGTTCTGTACGCTCTTGATCTTTCGTTTTATATCTTTTAAATTTGACATATCTCAGCCCTAGTTAGCGGCAAAAGTCGCTTTAAAATCTTTCAACGCTTTATGTAAAATTTCTTCTACTTCTTTATCAAGAACCTTTTTAGTTCTGATTTGCTCAAAAATTTCAGGGTATTTTGCCTCAATATATGGATATAGCTCAGCCTCAAATTTTGTTACATTTGCAGTTGCAACATCATCTAAATAACCCTTAGCGCCAGCAAATATGATAACTACTTGATTCTCAACTGGAAGTGGAGAATATGGAGGTTGTTTTAGCACTTCAACCATCTTTTGACCACGCTCTAGTTGTTTTCTCGAACTCTCGTCAAGGTCGCTTGCAAATTGAGCAAACGCTTGTAGTTCGCGGTATTGAGCAAGGTCTAGTCTTAGTGTACCAGAAACTTGTTTGATAGCTTTGATCTGAGCCGCACCACCAACACGAGATACAGAAAGACCAACGTTGATCGCTGGACGGATACCTGAGTTAAATAGGTCACTCTCAAGGAAAATTTGACCATCTGTAATAGAAATAACGTTTGTTGGAATATAAGCTGAAACGTCTCCTGCTTGAGTCTCAATAATAGGTAGAGCTGTTAAAGATCCCGCACCTAGTGCGTCATTTAGCTTACTTGCTCTTTCTAGAAGTCTTGAGTGAAGATAGAAAACGTCGCCCGGATAAGCTTCACGGCCTGGTGGTCTTCTTAAGATCAAAGACATCTCACGGTAAGCAACCGCGTGTTTTGACAAGTCATCATAGATTATTAGCGCGTGGCGAGAGTTATCTCTAAAATATTCACCCATTGTTACACCAGCGTATGGGGCAAGGTATTGAAGTGCGGCTGCGTCACTAGCACCAGCATTTACAACTATTGTATAGTCCATAGCGCCATACTCTTCAAGTTTTTTAACGACTTGAGCAACGGTTGATTGTTTTTGACCGATAGCTACATAGATACAAATAACATCTTGACCTTTTTGGTTGATAATAGTATCGATAGCAACTGTTGTTTTTCCAGTTTGACGGTCGCCGATGATTAGTTCTCTTTGTCCTCTACCGATTGGCACAAGTGCGTCAATCGCTTTGATACCTGTTTGAAGTGGCTCATGAACGCTCTTTCTAGCCATAATACCTTTTGCTTTTTCTTCAACAAAGCGAGATTCGGTAGCTTCAATTGGGCCTTTTGCGTCGATTGGCTCACCTAGTGAATTTACAACACGGCCGATCAATACGTCGCCAACTGGCACACGTAGAAGTTTTTTTAGTCTTTTTACAGAGCTTCCTTCTGTGATACCGCTAGTTTTTCCAAGGATAACTATACCAACACTGCTCTCTTCAAGGTTAAGAGCCATACCCTTTTCGCCACTTTCAAACTCAACCATTTCGCCAGCCATAACGTTTTTCAAACCATAAACGTTAGCAACGCCATCAGCGACTGAGATGACTTTACCGGTCTCTTCTACATCAACACTTAAATCAAAATTTTCGATACGCTCTTTGATTATCGTGCTAATTTCGTCAGCTTTAATTTTTGCACTCACGCTTTCACTCCTTTTTAAATTGCTTTTAATATATATTCACTCATTTGACTTTTTAGTCTATCGATAGAGAAATTTACCTCGACACCTAAATCATCTAACTCAACTTTTACGCCGTTGTAATCGCTCTTTGAGCCATTAAGCTTGATCTTAGAGTTAAATTTCTTAGAGAAATTCTCTTCCAAAGCTTTCAGCTGCTCAGCGCTTAGATCAAAATTTCCAATAACCTCGCCACGATATGTATTTTCAAGCAAAGATTGCTCTATCTTCATCTCGTTTAAGATCGCTGGGATAAGTTCCAGTCTTTTATTTGCGCCAAGAAGCTTAATAAAATTTGCAAATTTAGCATCTTGATTTTTAACCAAAGATAGTACAAATTTAACCTTTTGTGAAGCCTTTAATGTCGGCAAACTTATAATGCTTTTAAATTTATCGCTAGCAAAAGCAGCAGCTAGCTCTGATAAATTTTCAACAAATGCATTAAGTTCATTGGACTTTACGTCGCTTAAGATCGCCTTTACGTATTTTTTAGCTACTACTTCATTCATTAGCTAACCTTTTTAAGTATGATATTTGCAAGCTCTTTTTGATCGACTTTTAGGCTATCACTCGAGAAAATGTCGCTCAAAATTTCATTTACAACGCCTTTTGTCATCTTGCGCTCTTCAAATTCTTTTTGCTCTTTGTAGCTCTTTTGAAGATTTGTTATATCATTTTGAGCATCACTTTTAACCTTAGCAGCTAAATTTAAAGCCTCTTTTTTAGCAGTTTCGATTAAAGAGTTTGCATTTTGCTTAGCCTCTTCTACACGTTTTAGAGCGTCATCTTTTTTAGCTTTTGACTCACGAAGCTTCTCTTGGATACTCTCAAGCTTATTTGCGATCCTATCGATCCTGCTTTGATAAAGAGCTTTTAGTGGCTTAGCAGCAAAATAGACCAAAATAGCAAAGAAAAGTAAGAAGTTTAGCGTTCTCTCGACTATGTCGTAGTTTGTTCCACCATGCTCGCTAGAGTATGCTAGAAATGGAAGTGCTAGAAAAAATAAAATTTTTATCTTCATAAAATTCCTTTAAATTTTAGAGAGCTTGGCATTTAAAGCCGCTCTAAGTTCAGGTAGTTTAGCTGATAGATCTGCCTTTAGGTTATCTTTTTGAGAGCTTAGAGCATTTAAAAATTCATTGTAATCAGCCTCTAAACTAGTTTTTACGGCATTTACTTCTTTTAAAGACTCTTCTTTTGCCAAATTTAAGGCTTCTTGCCTTATTTTATTGGCCTCAGTCCTTGCGTTTAATATAATCTCTTCAATCTCTTTTTCATGAACGCTTAGATCACTTGCATTTTTGCTAGTACTCTCTTCATCATTTTTTATAGAAGCATTTCTGTCATCTATAAATTTGAGCATTGGCTTATACAGCAAGGAATTCAAAATAGCGATCAATACCAAGAAAACGACAGCCGTTAAAAGCATCAATGGCACATCTATTTCTAACATCCACTCTCCTTATTTTATCATTAAGTTTTATTTAATATTCAAATTAAAGTCTGATTTTACAATAAATTACTAAAAATAAAAATAAATTTGTAATTCTATTTTAGCCTAGAAATAAATTCTTCCACCTGTGAAATATTATTAAATTCTAAAACTAGATTACCAGATTTTACTTTTGTCTTTATCTTTAAATTTTTAAAAATTTCTTGTAAATTTGATAATTTTTTGCTCATTTCCTCAGAAATTTTTGGCTTTTTGTCTTTTATCTCTTCCTTATTTTTTATCTTTTTTACTAAAATTTCTGTGTCTCTAACGCTTAGCTTTTGACCAATTATCGTATCAACAACCATCTTTTCTTCTTCAGTGCTAAGCCCAACTATAACTTTAGCATGGCCTTGTGTGAGCTTATCTTCTTGTAAAAGTTTTTGTGTATAGTCACTAAGAAGTAAAAGCCTCATCGTATTTGTTATCTGAGTTCTACTCTTATGGATGATGTTTGCTAGGCCATCTTGTGTGATCTTATACTCATTTATGAGCTCTTTATACGACTTTGCAAGTTCGATCGGATTTAAATTTTCACGTTGGATATTTTCGATAAGAGCAAGCTCTCTTAAATTTTGAGACTTAATGTCAGCGATGATCGCCTTTATCTTGCTTGCTCCAAGCAACTTTGTGGCGCGGTATCTGCGCTCACCAGCTATTAGCATGTAGCCATCATCTTTTTTGATGACGATTATTGGCTGTATTAGTCCATGCCTTTTGATGCTGGCACTTAGCTCTTTTAAAGCTTCCTCGTCAAAATGCGTTCTTGGCTGGTATGGGTTTGGTAAAATTTCATCTATATTTATCTCTTCGACTATCTCAGAGTCATTTAAATTTGCAATCTCTTTGCTGTAGGCCTGCTCTACATCTTCAAGTATCGCGCTAAGTCCTCGCCCTAATCCACCTTTTTTAGCCATTTTTTTCCTTAATTTTTAGTTTAAAATACAATATGCCAAATTTTGATACGCGATCGAGCCTGGTGATTTTATATCATAAAGTATCACTGGCTTGCCAAAACTTGGGCTTTCAGCAAGTTTTACATTTCTTGGAACGACCACAAATTCCTCTTTGCTGTCCTTACTCTTAAAGAGCTTATTTTCAAAATGCTGCTTTAAATTTGCAATGGTCTCTTTTGAGAGATTATTTTGCGAACTAAACATAGTCGGCAAAAAGCCCTTTATATTTAGCTTTGGATTTATTGTCTTCTTAATAATCTTAACCGTATTTAAAATTTGAGCCAAGCCTTCAAGTGCATAAAATTCACATTGAATCGGGATGATAACACTATCACTTGCACTAAGAGCATTTATCGTAATGCTACCAAGTGCTGGAGGACTATCAATTATAATAAAATCATAGTCGTTTACAACTTCTGAAATTTTATTTTTAAGGATCAGTTTATAGTCCTTATTTTGATCGTTAAATTCTTGTTCAATACCGACAAGTCCTATATTTGACGGAGCTAAAAAAAGTGTTGGGATCTCAGTTTTTAATACGATTTGCGAGAGCTTTTTTCTATCTGTTAAGACGTGATAGATGTTAAACTCATAGTCACTTCTGCTAAAACCAAGTCCGGTTGTCGCATTTGCCTGTGGATCGATGTCTATTAATAATACTTTTTTTTCAGCAACCGCCAGTGATGCGGCTAAATTTACGGCTGTTGTGGTCTTGCCAACGCCGCCTTTTTGATTAGCTATTGTTATTATCTCGCTCATCTTAAAGAATATACCTTTTCCCCATTTAGTAAGATCGCTCCATCATCGCAAATTTCAGCATCCTGAAGCGAAACAGCTCTATTTGCAATATGCGTAATAAAACCTTTTGACTTGCAAAAGTCTATCCTAAATTTGCTAAAAATTGGCTTCCATAAAATCTTTTTATCAAGCATGCTAATAAAGCCCCAAACTAGCTCATCTACGCTAGTTTTTATATCCAAAATGCCCGCATTTTCAGGCGCGCTAGCTAAATTTATCCCCATGCCACAAATGTAAATTTCATCTACTTTATTTGTTAAAGTGCCACCTATCTTGCGCTCGTCCACATAAAAGTCATTTGGCCATTTTAACCAGCACTTTGAGCCAAGTTCGCTCAAGACTTCACGCATCAGCATAGAAAAATATATCGAGATCGAGGGCGGAGGTATGTCGCTTGGTAGCTCATCTTCGCTTATACAAAATGACATAAACAAATTTCCGCCAAGCCCTTCCCAGCTGTTACCGCGACTGCCGACCCCTTTTGTTTGATTATACGCCACGACCATATACGGAGCTTTTATCTCGCCGTTTTTTAGGGCTTCTATCAAAAATTCCTGCGTCGAAGGCAGACTTTGAAAAAACTCTACTTTCAAATCACACCTTAAATTTATAGAAGTGATTTACCGGATTTTGTCCACCGCCGATGATGACCGCATTTTTGATAGCGTTAAAGATATAATCATGCGCATTTTTTACGCTCTCTTTTAGGCTTTGGCCATTTGCTAAATTTGAAGCTATAGCGCTTGATAGCGAGCAGCCTGAGCCGTGTGTCGCAGTCGTTTTTATACGCTCATCGCTAAAAATTTCATATTCACTGCCATCATAAAATATATCAAGCGACTTGCCTTCTATCTCGCCACATTTTAGATAGACGCTTTTTGTGCCAAATTTCAAAAGCTCCTTGCAAGCCTCTTTTAGCTCACTCTCGCTCTTTAGCTCATGCTTTAAAATTTCACGCGCTTCAAAGATATTTGGCGTGATCACGCTCGCAAGCGGAAAAAGCTCCTCCACAATCGCGTCTTTTGCAGCACCCTCTAGCCAGATGTCGCCATTTTTACAGCTCATTACAGGATCGAGCACGACTGGCGGTAAATTTTTGATCTCTCTTAGCGTTCTTGCGACGCTTTTAATGATCTCAACGCTTGGGACAACGCCTATTTTTATCACATCAACTCTTATATCATCAAATATCGCTCTTATCTGATCCTCGATGAGCTTTGGTTCAACTAGCTGCATGCCAAATATACCTTTTGTATTTTGAGCAGTGACCGCCGTGATCGCTCCCATCGCATATACACCGTGTGCTATAAAGACCTTTATATCAGCTAAAACTCCAGCTCCGCCGCTTGGATCAACACCTGCTATACTTAGCGCATTTTTCATATTTTCTCCTATTAAATTTGATTATTACTCTATCTTGTCGCCAACACTAAGACGCTTACCATTTATATATGCTTTTGCGTTTGTTGGCTTTTTACTTGGCTCTTGAAGCTCGTAAATTTTGACCGCCCCACCCTTGCAAGCAACCACAACGTGATCTTTTTCTACACTCAAAATTTCTCCGCTTTTGCCACTTTTTTTGCTTAGCTCAAGCGATAAAATTTTTAGTCCGCTAGCTAGATAAATCCCCGGCCAAGGTGTGAGCGCACGAAATTTATTATAAATTTGTCCCGCCTCTTCATCAAAGCTAAAAAGTCCGTCGCTCTTGCTTATCTTTTTGCAGTGCGAGGCCTGCGCATCGTCTTGCTTTTGTGGTTTTAAATTTTCAAAATTTTTAAGCACTTTTACGATTAGCTCGCCGCCTAGCTCGCCTAGCTCACTAAAAAGCTCACTTGACATCTTAGTCTCGCAAGGCGTGTAGATGAAGTCTAGCATATCGCCAGTATCAAGCCCAGCATCCATTAGCATAGCTGTGACGCCAGTTTGCTTCTCGCCTGCTAGGATCGCGCTTTGTATAGGGCTCGCACCTCTATATTTTGGCAAGATAGAAGCGTGCAAATTTATACAGGTGGCGACGTCTAGGACACTTTGAGGTAAAATTTTGCCATAAGCCGCTACTACAATAAATTTGGGCTTAAATGCCTTTAGTTCGTTAACTACCGCCTCATTTTTTAGCGTATTTGGTGTAAGGACTGGTACGCCTGCTAGCTCATTCTGTGCGTAAATTTTCACCTCGCTTGGGGTTAAAATTTGCTTTCTGCCAACTGGTTTATCAGGCTGAGTAAAGACCGCTTTTATATTAAAGCCGGCTTCTTTTAGGTGCCTAAGTATCCTAACCGCATAATCAGGCGTCCCCATAAAAACTACATTCATCACTTTCCTTTAAATTTCAACGACTTTTATTTTGATCTACGTTTTTACTGTTAGTCAGCCAAGAGGCGCATGGATCTTCTTGCCAGTCAATCTTTTGAAATATCAAACTTCCTAGCTCATTAATGCTAACTTTGCCACTACGATCAAGATCCAGCCTTTTAAATTCCTCACTAGTGCATAAATCTGGTGCTATTTTTAGTTCTGGTGGCACCTTGCAAGCCGTCCATTCACCTAAATTTAGCATGCCGTCACGATCTATGTCATTGTAATCCAAAAACATATATGCCGGATCCGCTGGATCACAGCTATATGCGCTAAAGTAAAATAGTATAATGCAAAAAATTTTCTTCATTTTATACTCTCAAATTTCTATGCTCAAAGCGCCAAAAAGTTACAACTCAAAGCTCATTTTTAAGTAGCTCAAGAAGTGCGAATTTAAGCTCGTCGATGTTTTCGTTTGTCGCTGATGAGATCGGCAAAATAAAATATGGTTTTAAATGATCAAAGCCGAGTAAATCTTGTTTGTAGATAAATTTACCGTTTTGCTCTGGCTTTAGCTTTAAAAATTTCATAAATTCTTTTATATTTTCATCTAAATTTTCCGCCGCATCGACTCTGGTGATAGCGATAGCATAGTCCCTGCTAGCAAGTACGCTTGAAAATTTAGCGACTTCTTCTTTTAGCACACTAAACTGCTCGCTCATGCTTCTGTAATTCGCACTATCTACCATGAAAAGCAAAATTTTATTTCTCTCGATGTGCTTTAAAAACTGCACGCCAAGGCCGCGTCCGTCGCTAGCTCCCTCAATAATACCAGGGATATCAGCCATAACAAAGCCGCTAAACTCATCAACCTCAACAAGTCCAAGCTTTGGCGTAAGCGTGGTAAATTCGTAGTTTGCGATCTGTGGTTTGGCGTTTGATACTGTTGAAATAAGCGTTGATTTACCAACATTTGGAAAGCCCACTAAACCAACATCAGCAATGAGCTTTAGCTCGAGCCTGACCTCTATGCTCTCTTCTGGCATACCTTTTTGTGCGTATTCTGGAGCTTGGTTGATAGAGCTTTTAAAGTGAAAATTTCCGAGTCCACCTTTACCGCCTTTTAAAAATAGTGTCTTTTGCCCCTCGCTAACTATGTCACAGAGTAGTTCATTTGTCTGTGCATCATAAACAGCTGTGCCAGGAGGGACTATTAGTTCTAAATTTTCGCCCTTTTTGCCAGTCATTCGCTTGCCCATGCCAGCTTCACCATTGCCAGCCTTCATGGCTCTTTTACCCTTATAGTTTGCTAAAGTATGGGTATTGTTGTCACAAACAAAATAAACATCTCCGCCATCTCCGCCATCTCCGCCATCAGGACCACCCAAAATGACATGTTTTTCGCGGCGAAAACTCACAGCTCCAGCTCCACCATGCCCCGAACTTAGAGTCAATCTTGCACTATCTATAAACATTTTTTACCTTAGTTTTTAAAGAGATTATATCTAAAATTACTAAAACTATACCAATGCTACGGCAAGATCACTTTTAAAATCGGATTTTATCTTAAAAATTTGAGCATTGCTTTCATAGAGATTTTTCCAAGACGTAAAACCATAGTCAGTTGGTTTTACCTTATTGCCTTTGTTTTGTAAAAAGTTCACTACTTTAGCATTGCAAACATAGCTGTTGCTACCGCTACTTTCCTTAACTGCTTGAACAATGTCGGAAAGATCGCAAATTTTATCTATTTGGCGGTGTAATAAAATAAAATTTGAATATGCATCCTTTGCCGATTGTTTGGTTTTTTGCTCCCCAAAACCCAAAACTATTTTCCCCAATTTTTTAAGCTTTATAGTAAGCGGCATAAAGTCGCAGTCGCTTGAAATGATACCTATGGCATCTATTTGGGTAGACACCATAATATCCTCGAGTGCATCTAAACAAAGTGATAAGTCGGCACAATTAGACTTGCAATTAAAAACATGAACAAATTCTATGTCGCTGGCCTGCAAAACCTCATCCCATCCACAATGTTTAGTAAAATCTTTATACGCTTTTTTTATAATGATCTCGTAGTGCTCGTTTTGACAATAACTTATTACATCACGCAAGAAAACGTGGCTTACATTTTGACAGTCAAAATATAAAGCTATTTTCATATTCACTCCTTAAGCTTGCTCCTCCCGAAGGAGGAGAACATCTATTTTTTAGGCGGATTGTTTCCGCGACCTTTACCACTTGGATTACCTGTAGTGCTCGGACCATTTGGCGGTCTTACTCCTGATTTTGCCATTGTTAACCCTTTTTTATTTAATTTAGCCGTTCAAAATCGGCTATAAAATTAGCAGACTGCATAAATATATTTTGCTAGCCGCAACCTACTTTTGCAAATACCAAAGCTACTCGTCGTCGGCATCATCACCCAAATAATCATGTTGTTTGGATTATGCGCATCCGCCCAGTCATCCATATTAGCGTCATTATTTGGATTGTTTATATCCGACCACAAATTAAGCTCTTCTTGACTCATACCTGACGTATCCATTCTTATCACCTCCTTTCTTGTGGTATAATTTTGGAATTTTACAAAAAGGCCGGGCGACATATGGCGACAAAAAATTATGAGCATGAATGCAAAGAACTTGTAGAAAATATACAAAACGGTGTAAGCCAAACAAGATGTACGCTGAGAGATTTTTTAAAATCTTTTGTAGATTTTGATGAAATTTTACACAGTGAAAAAGATGTGGAAAGAAGAGCAAAAAGATATGAAAAGCTCATGCAAAGAGTTAAAAACAAAAAGTCAAGCACTCAAGAAACGTTTGATAAGCTAAAAGTGATTTATAAATTTTTACTCGACAAAGACGAATACAAAAAGCTTAACGACTATAAGCCGCTCGCCGACGATAAATTTGAAAGAGAAATTTTAGGAGATGAAATTTACGAAAATATAGCGACGAATTCTGAAAAAAATTTTAGCAATATCAATAAAAATTACGACACCCAACCATGCGACTAAATGAGCGTCGGCAGTTGACTGCGAATTTTAGCGACCAAGCAACGAATAGGAGCATTCGCTAATTTTTTTATCATCTTTCAAGCACTCCTTTAGACGCTTAACGCAGTAATCTTTTTGATAATAACCGCCATACTCACCGACGCAAGAGGATATAAACGCATACTCCTGCTCTATCGTATAACGCTCCAAAAACATCTCGTACCCGCCGTAAGCTAATCCTCCAGCTATAATCATACCAAACCAAAATCCGCCATTAGATTTAGCGGGCGACTGATCTTTTTCTATGACTTTGTCGATTAAACTTTTAAATTTATCGCTACCCTGTATATATTTTACGACTTTTTCAGCATCACTAGAACTTATTTTATTGTCCATTATGTCAATTTTTAAAGATTTAATACTGTCGTCAATAAGAGTATTTATATCTGTTAGCAGATTTTTATCTACCATATTTTCTACAAGATATTTTAAAATTTCGCTTTTATCTATTTTCATCATAAAAGACTGCATTTAACTTACTAAAATATGATTATCAGTATAAATTATATCGAAATTTATAATCTTTGAAGTTATTTAATGAATATAAAAAAGAGGGGACGAGTGCCCCTGGTATTATGCAGCTGGATAAACAGATACTTTTTTTCTGTTTTTATCGAGTCTTTCAAATTTTACAAAGCCGTCGACTAATGCAAAAATTGTGTGGTCTTTGCCAAGACCTACGTTATTTCCAGCGTGAGTTGCTGTTCCTCTTTGGCGGATGATTATATTTCCAGCACGAACGAACTCACCACCAAATTTCTTAACACCTAATCGGCGTCCGATACTATCACGGTTATTTTGGGTTGAACCCTGACCTTTTTTGTGTGCCATATCTTATCTCCTTAAGCTGCGATACTTACGACTTTTACACGTGTAAATTGTCTTCTAAAGCCGCGTTTTAGTTTTGAGTCTTTACGTCTGCGTTTTTTGTAGATAACTACTTTTTTGTCTTTGCCTTCATTAACGACCTCAAGAACAACTTTTGCACCCTTAACAAATGGCGCACCTACCTTTACTTCGCCGTCATTTACAGCTAAAACTTCTGTAATCTCAACGGTTGATTTAGCTTCAGCACTAAAGTGATCTAGCTTAAGGTACTCACCCTCGCTGACGCGATACTGCTTGCCGCCGTGCTTAAATATAGCGTATTTTGACATACTCTACCTTTCTAAATTTGGTAAGACCAAAAAGCGCTTTTGGATTTCAAAAGACTTGGGGAGCTTTGTTGGTTGTAAGAAACGGATGATACCCAAAAATTTATAAATTTAAGTTGAATGGGGCGGAAATTTATCCGCCTTTTTGTTTAGCTTAGTAGTCAAGCTCCGGTTTTGGGGTCTTTTCGGTAGATGCAGGGAAGGACGGATATTCGACTTTAGGCATTTTGCCTGTTAGTGAATTTAAAAACGTCACGATATCGGCGGCTTCTTTGTCATTTATCTCGATACCTAGCTGTACGCTACCCATCATTTTGACGGCATCTTTTAGCGACCAAACTGCACCGTTGTGAAAATACGGAGCCGTTAGCTCGATGTTGCGTAACGTAGGAGCTTTTACTAGACCGTTTGCATCGCCTTTAAAGTCGCCCAAATTTGCAAATTCATATTTGCCCGCAACCTCAAACGGTTGTAAAGTACCGCCTAAATTTATGCCGTTATGGCATGTAGCGCAACCCTTGTCGATGAAGGTTTTTAGTCCTTTTTTCTCAGCGCCGTTTAGCGCAGTCTCGTCGCCTTCTAAAAATTTATCGAATCTAGACGGAGTTACGAGCGTTCTTTCAAAGATACCTATGGCCGTCGTTACCAGCTCAAAGCTCACGTCGCTATTAAACGCGGCCTTAAACTCGCTCACATACGCTGGGATCGATTTTAGCCTTTGCTCGACAAGCTCCGGAGTAGAAGCCATCTCCGGCATCGCAGTCATCGGGCCGGCAGCCTGAGCGGCTAGGTGAGCGGCGCGTCCATCCCAAAACTGCACCGAGTTAAATACGGAGTTGTAAACCGTCGGAGCATTTACGTGATGAGGGTTTGGGGTCCATTTGTGACCTGTAGATGCAGGTACGCCGTCCGCTCCGCCTAAGCCCAAGTTGTGACAGGTGTTGCAGCTGATAATGCCGGATTTTGATAATCTCGGATCAAAATAGAGCCTCTTACCAAGCTCGTAAGCAGCCATAGTGGTTGGATATTTCTCAGCATCCGGAGAAGCTTCGTTTATCGCTTTGGTTAGCGCCTTTAGATCGCTAGGGATAGCGACTAGACCCGCATCTAGCGCGTCTTGGATCAAATTTTGAGCGTTTAGCGCCGTCGCTAACGCAACCAAACCCAACAAAACTGACTTAATTTTCATTAAATGCTCCTTTAAAAATAGAATTAGATCATAATTATAATGTTTTATAGTTAAATATAAATAAATTTTATTATTTATTATAAATTATTTTTAAGTAGTTTTAGTTATTCAAGATAAGATATATCTTATTTATTTTTATTGAATAGTATTAATTATTAATCTACTTTGTATAAGATTTACTATAGCTTGACTACATAAGAAATACTTCAATTTAACCTCGCTTTAGATATAATCGCCAAAATTTAACCAAACTCAGGATAATAATGGCAGGCGAAGATCAGGAAAAAACCGAAGAAGCGACCCCCAAAAAGATAGAGGATGCCAAAAAGGATGGTAACGTCCCCAAAAGTCAGGATCTAGCCGGGTTCGTGACCCTTGTCATCGCTATTGGTGTACTGCTTGCGATGCTAAATTTTATGAAAGAACAGATCATCTCACTTTATATCTACTACTCAAAATTTATCGGTCAGCCACTTACCTTGCCAACTGTAAAAATGATCGTCGTAAATACCTTTGCAAGGTCGCTTCTTATGATACTTCCAGTTTGTATCTGTGTGGCGATCGCTGGTGTCATCGCAAATGTAATGCAGTTTGGATTTATCTTTACCACAAAGCCTATAATGCCAAACTTTGGCAAGATCAACCCACTAAAAGGGCTAAAAAATTTATTCTCGATGAAAAAAGTGATAGATAGCATTAAAATCGTGCTAAAAGTTAGCATCGTCTTTGGAGTTGGATTTTATTTTTTCTTGCAGTTTATAAAGGAGCTACCGCACACGCTCTTTTTTTCTATGTTTGATCAGCTTGCTTGGCTAAAAGAAAAGCTCATTATCCTAGTTAGCGTTATGCTTTTTATACTTTTTGTGATCGGCCTTATCGACCTTCTCATCGTGCGTTTTCAGTATTTTAAGGACCTTCGTATGAGCAAACAAGAGATAAAAGATGAATATAAACAAATGGAAGGAGATCCGCAGGTAAAAGGCAGAATTCGTCAAGCACAAATGCGTGCAGCCAAGCGTCGAATGATGCAAAATATCCCACAAGCTGACGTAGTCATCACAAACCCTACTCACTACGCCGTGGCGATAAGATATGATAAAAGTCGTGACGAAGCACCTATAATACTTGCAAAAGGTGTTGATTTTTTAGCACTGCAAATCAAAAAAATAGCCGTTGAAAATGGTGTGCAAATTTATGAAAATCCACCACTCGCAAGAGAGCTTTATAAAATTTGTGAAGTTGATGATACGATACCAGCACATCTTTTTAGGGCCGTGGCCGAAGTGCTAAGCTTCGTTTATATGAGCAATAAACAAAAATTTAAAGATAAACTTTGATAAATTCTACTCTTGCCACTAGAAATTACTAGCAGCAAGAGAATTTATATATTATAGATATCCAAAAGCAGTTGCAAAAATATAGCCAAATATACAAGAGGATATAACACCAATAAGACCCGGAATGATAAAGCTGTGATTGATAACAAATTTACCAATATGTGTCGTACCGCTTCTATCAAACTGGATAGCCGCAAGGTCGCTTGGATATGTTGGCAGGATATAGTATCCATAGCAAGCTGGTGCAAAGGCTAGAATGATAGCAGGATTAACATCGATATTTAATGCTAATGGCACAAATGCAACCAAGGCTGCAGCTTGAGAATTTACAAATTTTGAGATAATCAAGAGCATAACCGCATAAGTCCAAGGGTGCTCTTTTACGATGCTTCCTAGCGCCTCTTTCATCATCGGAGTGTGCACTGCAAACATAGTCTCAGCCATCCAAGAGATACCAAATACTGCAACAAGAGCAATCATACCTGATCTAAATATCTCGTTTTTACCGATCTTGCTAGCATCTGTTGGTGTAAAGATTAAGATGATAGCACCAGTTAAAAGCATGAAAATTTGGATGACATGAACCATACTTAGGCTCTTTGAAGATGCTTGTTTGTTGCTTATATTAATGTAAGCACCTTGGAATTCTTCTTTAGCACCTTTTTCATTTATGTATGTTACTGCACCATCAGCTGTGCGAGTAAGAGTTTGATTTGCGTCTTTACCGATGATTTTAACTGATTGGGCTTTTTGATTGGCATTTAGCTTATCGTTTGCTACTTTTAGCTCAGCCGCCTCTGTTTGGATGCTAGCATCTTTTATTTTTAAGGTTTTTAAGACTTTTTGCTCAGTTGGCAGATTGGCTATTACTTGAACGACTGTTGCGTCTTTGTAAGTAGTCCAGCTTGGACGAAGATCTTTAAAATATCCAAGAAGGGCGACTACAAGGATAGAGCCTAAAAATATCCACATCGCAGCCCATTGATAGCCAGGAAGCTTTTTGCCTAAAAGCGTCGCACTATCGCCATAAACATATTTTTTAAACTCAGGATCTTGAAGCTTTGCTTGAAATACTTCGTCTTTATCAAGATCTTTGCCTCTAAACCAGCTAAAAATTCCTACCGCCAAAACACCGCAAAATGTTGATGGAATCGTAATCTTTAAAAGATCCAAATATCCATCAAAGCCAGCTAAGTGAGTTTTAGCATTAATAAGAAAGCTTGTAAGAGTTACAACAGCAACTGAAACTGGGCTAGCTATGATGCCCATTTGTGAAGCTATTGAGCTTGCTGCCATTGGTCGCTCTGGGCGGATACCATTTTTGATAGCAATGTCATAAACGATAGGAAGCACAGTATAAACAACGTGTCCAGTACCGCATAAAATAGTAAGTGTACATGTTACAAAAGGAGCCAAGATACTTACATATTTTGGATTTTTTCTAAGTATGGTTTCTGCTATTTGAAGCATAACATCAAGGCCGCCACTAGCTTGAAGCGTAGCACTTGCCACAACTACAGCAAGGATAGTTAGCATAACATCAATAGCTGGCTTACCAGGCTCGATGTTAAATCCAAAAACAAGAACTATAAGACCGATACCGCCTAGCATACCAAGCGCGATACCGCCTTTTTTAGCTCCGTAGAACAAACAGATAAGGACGATGAGAAGCTGGATAACAAACTGCATGCCTTCACTTAAATTCATGAGAAAATCCATGAAACCTCCTAAGTTAATATAAATTTAATCAAGATTATATCTCTTATGGATTTAGATTAAACTTATATTTTAAGGATGATTTGATACAAATATAACATTTTGATTAATAAGGCTTATTTAGGATAAATTTTTACAAGATTGTCTTTTACAAAATTTTTATTTGATCTTGAAGATTTTATTTGTCTTAGAATATATAAAATGAAAATAGCATTGTTATATTTTAAATTTATTAATAATAAAAATTTATTTAAATTTTATAAATAACCTAGAAAAATAGTATAAAAGCCTTGTAAATACGAAATTTAATAGAACCAAGAGAAAAATGATTGATGTTTAAGGAAAGGTTAATGGTGGTTAGAGGCAGAATCGAACTGCCGACACGCAGATTTTCAGTCTGCTGCTCTACCGACTGAGCTATCCAACCACTCATTAAAGAAAGTCAGATTATACATGTTTAATATTTAAAACAAGTTTAAAATACACACTTTTTTAAATAAAATAAGTTATGTTTTTCTATTTTGACTTTAAATATAAAAGAAATTCTACAAAGTAGATAATAAATTACGAGCTTAAATAAGCTTGTAATTTATTTTAGTGTATATGAAATAGGAAATCGCAGATAACGATCTTGTTTAGGCTTTGGAAACTCAGAACTTGCTCTTTGAATATTTTCTAAAGCACCATTATCAAGCGACTCAAAACCAGAGCTTTTACTAACTTTAAGTTCATCTATACTGCCGTCTTGTTTAAGTAAAAACCTAACTTCTACAACACCTTGATGCTTCATGCGCCTTGCATTATTTGGGTAACTTTTATGCCTCTTAACTGCGATTATAACCTTCGTAAAATCTTCATCACCTTGCGAATTTGATAAATTTAGCTCAGGTGTTACATTTTGAACTGGAGCTGCAGCGATAGACTTGTTATTGGCTGGCAAATTTGTATTTACACTAGCTGGCGGTACAATAGGCTGCACTGGCTGAGCAATTACCGGTTCAGGCTTGGGCTCTATTTTTTTCTCTTTTTTAGGCTCTACCTTTTTTATTTCACGCTTTGGTTTCTCCACCTTTTTAGGTTCAGGTTTTGGTTCCGGCTTTGGCTCAGGTTTTGGTGGCTCTGGTGGTGGCGGTGGAGCTGGTGGAGTTGGCTCTGGTATAAGCATTTGCTCCGCTATTTGAGGTGCTGAGACTTGTGGCACTGGAGTAAATGAATTAAGAGCTATTTTTATCGGTTTTTGCTCACCTATTTTTATCTCATCAAAATTATGTGAAAGCAAAAAATATACTGCTGCTCCATGCACTACAAGCGAAACAGCTAAGCCGCTGTAATTTGAAATTTTATTCAGAGATTGTTTGGATTGCAAAATTTTCGTGGCCCTTCTCTTTTAATGTATCAATTACTTTGACAAAGCTATCAAATTTCGAATTTTTATCGCTTTTTAGTTCGATCAATGTCTTTATATCAACCGCATTTAGCTTATCTTTGAGTTCGTTCTCAGAAATTTCTACATCATCTATAAAAAATTTATTATCCTTATCAATTACTACGCTTACCTTTTTATCGTCTTCTTTACTTTGCTCGGCACTGTTTGCACTTGGAAGATCAATAGCTATCTTGCCTTGAGCAATAAAAGTCGAAATACTAAGCACGATGGCGAGTAAAACAAGCATAATATCAATAAATGGGACAATATTTAACCCATCTTTTTTATTTAGACGCATTTTCAGCCTTGTATCTATTTAGCATTACATCTACTTTTCTGACAAAACCATTGTAAATCATCAAAGTTGGTATCGCCACAAGTAGTCCAAAAGCAGTTGCCTTTAGCGCAAGAGAGAGTCCGACCATTATGCTTTTAGTATCGATTCCGCCTGCCATACCCATATCATAAAATGTGATCATAATTCCAGCAACTGTACCAAGAAGTCCTACATATGGTGCATTTGAGTAGATAATGTAAAGTGTGGTTAAATTTTTGGTTAGTGCTTCTTCAAGCGCTTCAATACTTTTATAGCCTTTTATATCAACGCGTGAATAAAAAATAATACGCTCAATCGTATACCAAAGTACAAAAAAACTCATAATGCCTAAAATCGCAATAATTACATGATCAATGTGATGTTTAATTAGCTCCATAATACCTTCTTAGCAAAAATTTTTGCGTGATTATAGCTATATTGATAACCAATGTCAAATGTTTAGTAAAAATGTAATCAAATAAAAACTAAAATTTTTAATTTTGTATGTATATATTTAATTATGTTTAGAATTTCAAAAATTTAATTTTTTTCTTAGTAGCTCTATTTCAGCAATAACTATTTTTGGCGTAAGCTCTTTCATACAGGCATGTGTTTTTATAGGACACACTCGCTTCATGCATGGCATACACTCTAAATTTAAATGCACTATCTTCGCACTTTCATCTTGCCATGGGCTAGTCTCTTTAAATTTAGTCGGTCCAAAAAGAGCCACAAGTGGCACTTTATAGGCAGCTGCGATATGCATAGGACCACTATCATTTGTCAAAAAGATGCCATTTTTTATAGAGCCTATAACCTCACAAAGCTCTTTTATGCTTGTTTTTCCAGCCAAATTTTCACATTTCATACCATTTTGTAAGAGCATTTGCTCGATTTCATTGCAGATCTCAAGCTCAGCTTTTGAGCCAGTGATCTTTACATCAAATTCATCTTTAAAATGCAGTGCAACCTCTGCAAAATAGTGCGGATACCACCTTTTAGCGCTTCCGTAGCTAGCACCTGGATTTAGCACGAGGAGCTTTTGTTCGCTTTTTTTAGCTTCATAATAAATTTTTAGTTCGTTTGAAATTTCTTTTAAATTTAGGCTTTGCTTTATGAAATTTAGATATTTTTGCACCTGATGCAAGCTCTCGCTACTCTTTTTAAAGCAAAATTTTTGCGTTGCTTTTAGAAAAAATAGCAAAAATTTACTAGCAAATGAGCTTCTAAAACTAATAGCGATATCAAATTTTCCAAGCTTTATAGCCGTTTTTATAAGGCTTAAATATCTTGAGTTTTGCTTTTTACTATCGTCAATGACTACTTTTTCGCACTTTGGATGTGATTTGTAAAGCTCACAGGCCACATAAGAGCCAAAAAATACAATATTTTTAGCATTTTTACTTAAATTTTCTATCGCCCCGCTCGCCATCACAGCATCTCCAAGCCAAGTTGGAAGCTCTATAAACACTCTCACTTTTACTCCAAATTTAGCACTTCGTTTATGATTTCAAGAGTTTTGCTTGCATTTTCTTCTATACTAAATTTTTGCGAAAGTAAAAATGACTTCTCTTGCAGCTCTCTCATCATGTCATTATCATTAAGCACCTGCTCCACTAGCTCCAGTATACTTTCATCATTTGGTTCACGCATGATAAAACGATTTTCTAAAATTTCAGCTGCCCCATTTTGAGCCGTTGTAAAGACAATATTTTTAAAGCTAAGTGCCTCTAAAACGACATTTGAAAATGGCTCATAGTGTGTTGGAAATATAAAAATATCACTTGCTTCATAAAATTTTGCAGTCATTTTTTGCTCACCTGTAAAAAATGCATTTATCTTTAGCTTTTTTGCTAGCTTCTTATATGAATTTAAATTTTTATCTTTGCCTACTATTAGCGCATTTACTGGCGTTTTTAGCTTTGAGACAAGAAGCAAAAAGTCCTTTACCCCTTTTCTTTTAAAGCCATTTCCGACAAAAAGCACAATTGGTAAATTGTAATCGAGTCCAAATTCTTCGCATACGCTAAGTTTTGCTTCACCTTTTTCTACTTTTTGTGGCAAATTTATACCGTTGTAAATGGTAACGATCTTTGACTCATCGACACCGTAAGCTGAGATGATTTGCTCTTTTATATAGTTTGAATTTGCGATTATCTTTTTAGAATTTTTAAAGCAACGTTTTTCTAAATATGGATAGACAAAATTTAGAGGATTAACCCACCAAAATGGCTTTGTAGCACGATAAATTTTATGTACACCGTCCCCTGCTCTATAAATATCTGTGCAGCTCACTCGCTCTAAGCTAAAATATACCTCATCGTTTTGTTTCTGGCGTTTTACCTGTGCGTTAAATTTCAAAGCCTTTTTCCATGACGAGATCCTAGCCTCCCCTAGATATGAGCGTATAGAAGTGTCCATACCTACGTCTTTTAGGGCTTTAGTAAGCCTTCTTAAATAGCGTTCGGCACCACCGACTGCGTTTGGATTGATACGTAAAAAAACTATTTTTTTCATGACCTCAAAGCTTTTTGTTTTGTGATTTTTTATTTGTAATGTCCGCCATAATATCAAAAATTTTTATAAATCAGCCTATTTTTTGCCTAAATTTCATAAAATTACACAAAGGATAAAAATGAAAACACTTACAATTATTGATACTTTTGGTTTCTTTTTTAGGCTCTACTACGCCATGAGCGGACTTAAAAACCGTGAGGGCAAGCCAAGCGGAATGATAAGTGGCTTTGCAAATTTTATAGCAAGCCTCAAAGATGAATACCAAAGCGACTATCTCATCTTCGCACTTGATAGTAAGGGCAAGACCTTACGTCACGAAATTTTAGGTGATTACAAAGCAAATAGGAGCGAGCCACCAGCTCAGCTAAAAGAACAACTTCCAGTTTGCATAGATATGATAGAAAAAATGGGGCTTTACAGCCTTAGCCGAGAGGGCTACGAGGCCGATGATATCATCGCAAGTGCGGTTAAATTTTGCAAAGATAAAGATATATTTGTGCGTATCGTTACGCATGATAAAGACCTTTACCAGCTCATAGAGGACGGCAAAGTGAGCATCTACAGCCCACAAAGCAAGATTGATCATGATAGTGCAAGCTGCTTTGAAAAGTATGGCGTCTATCCAGCTCAGGTGAGGGACTTTTTAGCCATCGCTGGAGACAGCTCAGACAACATCCCAGGCGTCAAAGGCATCGGCGCAGTGGGAGCTAAGAAGCTTTTGGCTGAGTATGGCAGCTTAGAGGGAATTTATGAAAATTTATCCCTTCTTAGAAACGAGCGCACTAAAAATATGCTTGCCGCCGCAAAAGACGAAGCATTTTTGAGCAAAAAGCTAGCCACTTTATTTGATGACGCAGTTAGTTCATTTGATCTTGAGCACTCTAAATTTCCAGAGCAAAATCCTTTGATAAATATCTCAGAAATTTTAAAAGAGTACGATCTAAATAGGCTTCTTAAGAGCTTGCAAAAAGAGGAAAATGCTGAATTTAAGCTTGGCTTTAGAGCAAATTTACTCCTTGATGAGGCTAGCGTAGAAAAGCTCTTATCAGACGTCACGCCAGAGACCATCGTCGCCTTTGACACCGAGACCACAGGCGTTGATAGCAGGAGCGCAAAGATCGTTGGTTTTAGCTTTTGCTTTAACGACGAGGACGCCTACTACGTGCCAGTGGCCCATAACTACCTAGGCGCGCCAAAGCAAATAGACCTAAAATTTGCCACTTGGGCGGTAGCGCAAATTTATAAAGGCTGCGTGATCGGACAAAATTTAAAATATGACTTTGAGATCGTGAAAAACAACCTTGGGCTCAACCCTCCAGCAAATTTCAAAGACACGATGATACTTGCTTGGCTTAGCGATCCAAACTCAAGTGTCGGCATGGACGCGCTGGCAAAGAGACTTTATGACTACGACACGATCAAATTTGAAGATGTGGTCAAAAAGGGACAAACTTTTGGCGATTTGCCCCTAGAAAATGCCGCTAAATACGCAAGTGAGGACGCTTGGATAACGCTTAAATTTTATAAAACTTTTCAAAACACGCTTGATAAAAATTTACTAGCCCTTGCCGATACGCACGAGTTTCCTTTTATCCTCACGCTCTTTGACATGGAGCAAAACGGTATCAAGATAAACGAAGCCAAAATGCAAAAGCTCATCCTTGAAAACGACACCAAACTAAAGGCGCTAACAAGTGAAATTTACGAGCTAAGCGGCGAAAATTTCAACATAAACTCCGTAAAACAGCTTGGCGTCATACTTTTTGAGCACCTAAAGCTCCCGACCAAAAAGAAGACAAAAACAGGATATAGCACCGATGAGAGCGTGCTAGCTGAGCTTACGGACGCTCATCCAGTGATAGAAAAAATTTTAGCTTACCGCGAGCTATATAAACTGCAAAGCACCTACTGCGAACCACTTTTAGCACTTGCGAAAAAGGATGAGGGCTCGCGAATTTACACAAGCTTTTTACAAACTGGCACGAGCACTGGCAGGCTTTCAAGTAAAAATCCAAATTTACAAAATATCCCAGCTCGTGGCAACCTCGCAAAGGATGTCAGAGAGTGCTTTGAGGCGCGCGAGGGATATAGCTTTGTAGGGCTTGACTACAGCCAGATCGAGCTTAGACTGCTAGCTCACTTTAGCCGTGATCCTGCACTTCTTGAGGCGTTTAAAAATGATGAGGATATCCACGCAAGGACGGCTATTAGCATATTTGGTAGCAGCGACGGACAAAATAGAGCCGTGGCAAAGAGTATAAATTTTGGCCTAATTTACGGCATGGGCTCAAGCAAACTAGCAAATCAAGTAAATATCACAAGAGCCGAGGCAAAAGAGTACATAGAGCGCTATTTTAAGGCGTTTGCGACGATCAAAGAATTTTTAGAGAGCATAAAAATTTCAGCCAAAAACGATGGCTTTGTGCAGACACTACTTGGCAGAAAGCGCTACTTTGACTTTAAAAGTGCCACACCTATGCAAATAGCGATGTTTGAACGCGAGGCGGTAAATACGGTCTTTCAAGGCTCAGCAGCAGATCTTGTCAAGATGGCGATGGTAAAAGTTAGAGCAAATTTAGATGAAAAAGCGAATATGTTGCTTCAGATCCACGACGAGCTGATCTTTGAAGTAAAAGACGAATTTGCGCAGGAATTTGGCAAGGCGACACAAAAGACGATGGAGGAAATTTACACGTTAAATGTGCCACTTAAAACATCGCTAAATATCGCCAAAAACTGGGGTGAGCTAAAATAACTCCATGCTTGGCTTACCCTTTTCTTTTTCTAAGAACTCAAGTAATAAAGTCATTTGTAGTTTTTGGCTTTCATTTCCATTTTTTGATATCTTATTAAACACCCCTAGGATTTTATTTTTAAGCTCATTGGCTTCCGGATGCCTATCAGGACGTAAAAATTTTACTGCACTATATACAAAATCTCTATTCGCATAGCAATATTTTTCTAAGTCTTCACTTTTTATTTTAGATGACAATACTTCTAGTATCGGGTTCTTACTCATGAAAATATTTTCTATTATATTTTCAGCAGAAGATATTTTAAATTTTTCTTTTTCATACATAAGCTCATTGTATAAATCTTTAATTTGGTCATCAAAACCATTCATTATATTGATAGTTTCTGTATCAAAATATTCATATTGTTTATTGTCAAATATAGATTTCAAATATTTTAACAATACTTCGATAGCAAATTTACGATATTTTTCTTTATGCTTTTCGTCAAATTCTTCCAACTTTTCTATATATAATAAAAAAGAATCAACCTCTACTATCTCTAATATTCTTTCCCTATTTTTTCTAAATAACCAAAAAGTTTATTTGTAAAGTCAGAATTTTTATATTGCAAATCATATATACCATTAAAATATTCATTTATAATGCTATTTTTTACTTCTTCAAATTGCTCCCTCTCTATTAGCCTCCCAACTATTTTCTTAAATTCATCAGCATCTATAATCGATCTTTTTACATAAGAAAATATATTTAAACTTAATTGATGATAGTCTACATCTTTAGAAAATATTAGTGCATCTACATTACTCAGATAACCTTTGTTTTTAAACAAGCCATATATGTCTTCCAATTCACCATAAAAATTTCTTATACCAAAGAATTGCTCAAGCTTACTTAGAGAATTCATAGAGTTTATAACAGATATTCCTAATATAAACATCAAAATACAATCCCTTGTTTTTTTATGATTTTCTTCTACATTCTCTAAATATTTATGATAATCATTTAAAGCATTTATAGCTCGTCTAATTACCCTAATATTACTTATCTCATGTTTTTTAAAATATTGTCGTGCCACTTCTTGATAATCTCCAACTAACTCACCTGAAATAATGCTAAAAGATTCCTGCGGAGTCGGATTATAATAAAATTCGTAGTCCATAATTTTATCTTTGTATTCCGATAAAATTTTTTCTGGTTCTGTTTTATCCTCTTTTATTTGGCTATCATTTTTAAGCTCTTTATCTTTTAAATTTTCCTCATCTTCTTTTTGTATTTCTTTAGCATAATCCGTCATCTTTGAGCGATTTAAAATCATAACTATATGACAATTTTGCTGCTCTTTATATTCGGAAATCAGCCCTAGAATATCTTTTAAATTTAATTTATCAGAGATTCTTTCAAAGTCATCAAAGCAGATTATTGCATCTTTGTACTTATCCGTATACAAGGAGTCCAGCATAATTAAACCAAATTCTGCAATTTTATTATCTGCGAATCTTTTTGTAAAGAAACTAAAAATACCTGTAGGAATAAATTTTTCTGATATCTTTGATACAACTTTATTCTTTCTATAAAATTTTAAACTTATCTCTTGCTTTATTTTTTGAATACTTTCCTTGCCAAACAAGGAGACATAAACAGATTTTTTATTAAATTTTGAATCAGAAAAATTTTTCCAAAAAGTTGTTTTCCCTACGCCCCATTCACCGTCTAAAACAATGCATGTGCCAACTTTACGTTTTAGTATTTCTTCTAGTCTTTTTTCAATATCTACTTTTGAGTTATTCATAGCAAACCTTTACAGATTTTATTTTTTAAAAATTCCAATAGAAATTTAACATAACCGGCTAAAAAGTCATCTTATAAAAAGATATGCATTTTTGTTTTGAAGTAGTGAAATTTGCGAATATTATTCTTTGAAATTTTCTATCAAATCTTTAAAAATTTCATAAAGTTTATTTACTTCGTGGGCGCTAACTCGCTCGTTTTTGGCGTGTATGCGGTCGTTTATGACGCCAAATTCTATCGCATCTAAGCCAAATTCAGCAAAGTGCCTTGCATCGCTCGTGCCGCCCTTTGTATTTAGAACTGGCATGACTCCGGTGATCTTTGTGACAGAAGCTATTAAATTTTTTACGATTTTGCTATCTTTGTTTGTTAAAAATCTCTTTGAGCTTTGCTTTATACTAAGCTCGTAATCAAGCCCTTTTAAAACCTCTCTAAGATAGCTCTCGACGTCATTTACGTCGGTTAAATTTGAGTTTCTCACATTAAACATTATGCTAAGCTCGCTTGGTGTGACGTTGCAAACTTGCATGCCACCTCTGATATCAGTTACCACGATCTTGCTTGGGCTAAAAAACTCGCTTCCGCCGTCCATATCATGATCAGCTATCTTACTTAAAAGTGGAGCTATCAAATTTACCGGATTTACACACTTTTCAGGATACGCCACGTGCCCTTGAATGCCCTTTATCACGATCTTGCCATTTATTGAGCCACGTCTGCCAACTTTTATGCTATCACCAAATTCTTTATCACAAGTTGGCTCAGCCACGACGCAAAATTTTGGCAAATCATTTATTTCGCGTAAATATTCAAGTGCTAAAGGCGTACCATATGTGCCATCGCCCTCTTCGTCGCTTGTTAATATGAGGCTTAGCTTCCCATCAAATTTCGCATCTTTAGCAGCACAAACAAAAGCAGCCACGCCACTTTTCATATCCTGTGCGCCTCTTGCGTAGATGTAGCCATCTTTTTCATATGGTGTAAATGGCTCACTATCCCAGCCCTCACCTGGAGGCACGACATCAACGTGTCCAGCAAAAGCTAGATGCTCGCCGTCTCCATAAATTTTAGAAAGTATGAGATTTTTGGTGCCATTTTTTTCTATAAATTTAGCCTCAAAATCAGGCAAAAATCTAGTGATAAATTCTAAGCTTCCAGCATCATTAGGTGTGATAGAACGAAAGCTTAAAAGCTCTTTTAAAAAGCTAACTACCACTAAGTGCCTTATGAGCCGGCACGCTCTGGTGCACCAAAATAAAAGCCCTGGAACTCATCTACACCGATCTCTTTACAGATTTCAAATATCTCTTTTGAATGCACATATTCAGCAATAGTTTTTATACCAAGGTCTTTTGCAAATGCTACGATCGCACTTGCGATAGAGTGTGAATCTTTATTTATGTCTATATCTTTTATAATAGAGCCATCGATCTTCACGTAGTCAGGCTTGATCTTTATGATGTAAGAAAAATTTGAATATCCTGAGCCAAAATCATCAATAGCGATCTTTGCACCCATGCTTTTTACACGCTCGATAAAATTTGAAACTCTCTCTAAATTTTTAAGCTCTTCATCTTCAACGATCTCAAATACTACTCTACCAGCAACATTGTGCTTATTTAATAAATTTAAAACAAGCGAGCTAACATCACCATCGATCATATCTCTACTACTTAAATTTATAGAAAGTACTAAATTCTTATCCTCTACAAGTTGTTTAAAACACTTTACAATGAGTTGTTTCTCAAGATCAGCATAACGCTTAATGCGCTTTGAGATATCTAAAAAGACATTTGGTGATATAACATCACCTCTATCCAAAAGCCTTATCAAACATTCATATTTTACAGGTACCTTTTGGTCATTAACTATCGGCTGAAAATAAGGAACAATATTGTTATTTATAGTAGCGTATTGTATCAGTTTAGAGCGTTCTATTTGAGTTGCGTATTCCTCTTTTTGATTTAGCCCTTTAAAATAGCAAACATAGTCTTTATCTTGCTCTTTTGCCGTTTTTAACGCTATTGTTGCTTTTCTTAGTGTTTGGTCACTATCAAGAGCAAAGCCTATTGTACTATGTATCTCGATACCTTCTATCTCCCTACCATCTTCATCGACTATACTTAGCATACGACCTTTAAAAATTTCTATCAAATCTTCAACCATATCTTCATATCTATCGATAAAGCTATCGCTATCTTCTACCAGAGCAAACCTGTCTGCTTCTATACAGTAAGCTTTCATATTCTCATCTTTAGCAAATTCACTGATCAAATCAGCCATCTTTACCAAAATCTGGTCACATGCAAATTTACCGTAAAAGTCATTCATCTTGCCAAAATCATCAATATCTATAAGCACTACTTTAGGATTTTCATAGCTATTAATATCACGTACCAATGCTGTTTTATTTAAAAGTCCAGTCATCGGATCGATATAAAGCTTTTCTCCAAGCTCTTCTATCTGCTTTTTAGTATCTGTTTTTAATGCGTTATAGTTATTTTTTTCTTTTATATACTTGACTGCGTACCATATACAAGTAGACAAAGCAACTATTGCACCAACGAAGCTTAAGATAAATGTTAAAGCCATATTATTTAAAAGCCACTCAAAAAAGTACTCATCATGCGTGCCAGTAATACGCTGATCGACCTTTCCTTTAAAGCCTAATATATATTCTCCTACCGGCACAAACATACAAACTTGAGCAGCATTTTCTGGCAAAATTTTTGCCCAAAAATAATCTTTTTGGAAATTATGAGCAAAGATGTTTCCACAGCTTTTGTCGTTAAATTCTTGATTTATTATTCTTTTATCTGAAGACGCTACGACCTTGTATCCATTTTTATTATCATCCTTTAATAAAAGGACATCACCCATAGCACTATCGTTAATGTAAGATTGGAAATTTGCGACATCATATTTGCTGACATTTTTGAAATAATCAACATATTGATATGTCAAATAATCAACTTTCTTTCGAAGATTAAAACCATTTTCAGCAGAAGCATTATTAAATTTAAAATAAAAAACTGCCAGGTTTTCGACTAAAAAAATACTTCCCAAAACAAACACTAAACCTATAATCGTTTTAGTGATGTTTAGATTTTTACCCGTTTGCTCGTCCTTGTTACTCAAAAGTTACTTCCCTTATTTTGTGTACTTGCCTTGATTATATCAACCTTAAAATAAATTTTAACTTTTAGGAAGAAGTTAAAGCCTGACTATTTTAGCTCCATATCCGCCTTGATTTGCCGGTGCGTCAAAAAATTCTTTCACACTTGGATGCTCTTTTAAGAAATTTTTAACTGCAAAGGCAAGCTTGCCAGTACCGATGCCGTGAAATACGCTAACCTCATCAAACCCCATAACAAGACTATCTGAGATAAATTTATCAAGCTTTGCTATCGCCTCGTCAGCTCTCATGCCGTGCAGATCAAGCGAGAGCGAAGCCGTTTTTGGCTTATCTACGCTTAAACTTACACCGCCTTTTTTAGGTAGCACCACTTCGTTGCCATTTTTTCTTAAAAGCTCTAGTGGCACGCGTAAATTTATACCATTTGACTCGATCATCGCATCGTTTTTAGAGATGCTTAAAACCGTGCCTTTGATATTTTCATACTTCACTCTATCGCCTACTTTTAGGCTCTCACGCTCAGTTTTTTTAGGCTTAACGATGGCGGCTTTTTTCTCATTTGCTACGTTTAGCGCCCTTTGCTTGTCTTTAATGTCCTTGAAATTTATAACAGCTTTTGCCGCATTTATCGCTTCATAATACTCTTTTTCAAGGCGCGAAATAGTCGCATTTAGCTTGATCTCATTTTTCTCTTTTAGCTCTTTTTGCTCCTCAAGCAAGCGCTCCAGCCGCTCCTCTTTTGCCGTGACCTCTTTTATACCCTCGTCAAGCTTAGTTTGTAAATTTAGCGTCTTTGTGATGATCTCGTTTAAATTCTCTTTATCTTCGCCGTAAATTTTCTTTGCCTGCGCCACTAAATTTTGAGATATACCATATCTTGCCGCTGTTTCAAAGGCGTAAGACTTGCCGATCGTGCCTTTTAGAAACTCAAATTTAGGCCTTTGAGCCGCCTCGTCGTAAAGTGCCGCCACTAGCTCAACCTCTGGGTTTTTAGCTAGCAACATCGCAAGGCGCTTGTGGTGGGTCGTGATGATCATTTTGATATCTTGCGTGATGAGGCGCTCTATCATGACGCCATATAAGCTCGCAGCCTCCTCAAAATCGGTGCCAAGCTCGATCTCGTCGATACCGATGATGATCGATCTTTTAGTAAAAAGCTTTGCAAAATGCACCATCCTGCCAGCAAAGGTCGAGATATCGTTTTTCACACTTTGCGGATCTTCTATGATCGCGTCAAATTCTTTAAAAGAGCCGATCGTTGAGCGGTTTGCATCGATACGCATAGGTAGTAAATATTTTGCAAGCAGTGTGGCTGATATGATTGATTTTAAAAGCATCGACTTACCGCCAGCATTTACGCCGGTTATTAAAAGCACCTTTTTGCTAAAATCCACACTCACACTCTTTGGGTTTTTAAGCGCTGGGTGGGTAAATTTCTCAAGTTTGATAATGTGTGAGCTATTTGGCAAAACAAACTCATAGTCACGTGATCTAGCCAAATTTACACGTGCCTGATACGCATCAAACTGATCAAATGCGTTATTTATAAATTTCAAAAAAAGCAGACTCTTGCTCATCTGCAGGCTAAATTTCTTGCAGTGCTCAAAAATGATCTCCTCTTTTCTATCAAGTAGCTCGCTTTGCTCCTTTTTTAGGCGCTCGGTGCTTGCAGGTGCGACGTAGAAGTAGCCGCCTGAGCTTCTAGCGATCACGGTGCCTTTTAGGGCGTGATTAAAGCCGCCACGCACTAAAAGTGCCTCTTGCGAGTTGATATAGTGTGTCTGAGTATCGACTAGATAGGGCGTGATATGCTTTGAGTAGATGAGCTTTTTAAGCTCAGCGTCGATCTGGCGTTTTTTCTCGCTAAATGCTTGCTTTATCGCCTGAAATCTCTCATCCACGCTGTCGCTAAACTCGCCGTTTTCATCAAAGCTGTTTGCCATCTGGCTCATCGCTTCAGGGATTTCAACTTTAGCGATCCACTCGCCAAGCCTGCCTTCAAATTTTTGCTTTTTTAGATATGAAAAATACTTAATGATCTTTGCAAACTCGTAAATTTCGCTGATATGAAGTACTGCTTGCTTGCTAAGTCTCATAAGCGCGTCATCAAGCTCTTTTATCTCATCAGGCGCCTTGAAATCATACTTTGAAAGCTCGCTAATGTTTTCAAAGTGGATTTTGCTGTCGCCTTGTAAAAATAGCGGTTTTTGCCTTGCCAAAAAGGAGTTAAATTTCTCTAAATACTCGCCCAAATCGAGCTTTAAAAATATCTCTTCAGTCATTGCTCGCAACTTTTTATAGGCACGATAACGCCTGAGAGCTCGCTAAATTCTCTTTTAGCTAAAAATGACGCCGTGCCAAATTCGTAGTTAAATTTCTCAGCGCTTACGTTGTACTCGCCACATTTTAGTGTTTTGCCCTGTTTAAAATCGCTAACTAGCTTTGAGATGACATCCTCGTTTTTTGATAAATTCTCTTCGTAAAAATAGACGCAAATAAGGATTGCTACAAGCACCGCGCTAACGAGCGCTTTTATGCCTTTGCTGATCTTTTCATCTTTTATCGCCCAGATCGCTCCAAAAAGTACGATCAAGCCAGCGATTAGGATCAAATTTCTTACCATTTTACGCCCTTATATTTTGCGATGAGCTCTTTGTAAAGCTCAGCATGAGGCTCGATCTTGTCTAAAATTTCTACCTTAACCTCGCTAATATCTTGCTTTTCAACTAGCAAGCAAACAGCCATATACGGGGCATTTGGTAGCATATCTTTTATCTGAGCGCTACTTAGCTTTTGCGACCTTGCAAGCGCAATCAAGATATCTTTTTTGCCTAAATTTATAAGGCTAGAAATTTCATCTTCGCTTAACTCTTTTTCATTTATCTCTTTTAAAATTTCATTTTCATCTTGAGGCTTGAAAGTGCTTAGATCCATTAATATCCACCCCTTAGCTGTACGCTGATATCGCCCGCTCCAAAGCCAACTACGATGCCGTCACTTAGGCGGTTTTTCACGCCAAATTCATCTGTAAATTCTATGCCCTCTTCAACCCTCTCGACCTTATCGGTAAAGATCGGGTTATATTCGCTAAATTCGCTCTTCATATCAACTTCGATCGGATTTTCTCCAGCTGCATAAACTGGCAAGATGACAAGCTCATCAACACCCTTAAAGCACTCTTTAAAGCCAGGTAAATTTGTGCTAAGTCTTGTGTAGCGGTGTGGCTGAAATATCGCTGTGACGCTGTTTATGCCTAAAATTTTGGCGTATTCAAAGACTGATTTTAGCGTCGCTTTTATCTCGGTTGGATGGTGCGCGTAGTCGTCGATTAGGACGAAATTTTTGTTTGCGCTAAGGATATCAAAACGCTTTTTGATGCCTTTAAAATTTAGTAAATTTTCTCTGATGTCTTTTAGCGGCGTCTCGTGCATCGCAGCAAGGATGGCTAAAGATGCGTCTATGGCGATGTGCTCGCCCATGCCAAAGGCTTCAAATTTGCCTAAATTTTTAAGATTAAAGCTGGTGTATGGCTGATAGTCTCTTACAACCATTGTAAGCTCCGTGATGTCGGTGCTTGGGTAAAGCCTGATCGCATCAAGCTTAAGCGTGCTTAAAAACTCATCCTCAGCATTTATCACCCTAACTTTCGCACGCTCCAAAAAACCCTTGTAGGCTGCGTAAAATTTAGCTAGATCGTAGTCATAGTGCTCCATATGTTCTGGTTCCGCGTTTGTGACGATAGCTAGATATGGGTTTGAGTTTAGAAAGCTAGAATCGCTCTCGTCCGCTTCAAATACGACGTTATCGCTTTTAGCGTAGCGCATATTTGAGCCAAACTGCTTTGAGATGGCGCCGATAATGACTGAACCCTCGATAAGGCTTGCTAGCATCGCTGAAGTCGTGCTTTTGCCGTGCGCGCCAGCAACTGCAAAAACGCACTTATCTTCAAGCACATAAGGCAAAATTTCTTTTCTTGAAAAGCACTTTATGCCCTTGTTTCTGGCCTCCACTAGCTCGATATTATCCTCTTTTATTGCAGCTGAATAGACCACAAAGTCTTGGTCTTTTATCGCCTCTTTGCAGTGTGGCGTGATGACTTCGATGCCTTCATTTTGAAGCTCTAGCGTCGTCTTGCTCTCCTTGATGTCACTACCGCTTATCTTGTGGCCTTTTTCGTGTAAAAATCTAGCGATGGCTGAGATACCGATGCCGCCGATGCCTATGAAATGGACTTTTTTGATCTCGTTGTTTAGCTCTTGCAAATTTTATCCTTAAGTTTTTCGTGATTTTAACAAAAACTACTAAATTTAAGACTGAAAATGGCTTTTATTTGCTTAAGCTAAAGCTTTCATCTATCAGATCAAAAACGGTTTTTCGTGAGATTTTGGAGTTTAAATTTACACTGATCCAGTGCTTTTTATTCATATGATATGCCTTAAAAATTTGCATCTCATCGACTAGCACCATCGCTAGATCTGGACTGCATTTTAGATTTAAAACTTCTATCATCTCATCACTTTCAAGCCCAAGTTTGCTAGCGCTTATCTCCATAAGTAGTGCAAACCACTTCTCATTTTTCTTGTGACGAAAGGCACTAAATTTTGGATATTTTGGGAAAATTTGCTCACCTAAAACGTCAAATTTCTCTTTTATATATCCCTCAACGTCACTTCGTTTCAAATTTCACTCCAAAATTCCTTTAAAGAGCGATCATTATCATAGTTGTGATGACACATTACTCAACTCACAATCGTGATAACTTTTGCTAAATTTGCTCTTTTCTACCTAGGCACAGCGTTTTATCTTTTAAATTTCGCCTCTATCTGCATAAAACCCCAAGTGCTTCTAGCCTCACTAAGCTCCTTTTTGCTAAGCTCATCTATCATCATCTCTTCATTTTTACCAAGCCTATTTTTGACTTCACCAAACGGATTAATAAGCATCGAATCGCCGTAAAAGCTCCACTGCGCATCGTCACTTTTATGGCTTCCTACGCGGTTTACGCGGAGAACGTAGACGTTGTTTGTAAAGGCCCTAACCTTTAAAAGCTCCTCCCAGCGCGCCTGAGAAAAAAATGTACAAGCCGTTGGCACGAGCACGATATCGACCTTTTTGGCGCTCATATAGGCCCAGCACACATCAAAGTGTGCCTCATAGCCAAACATGACGCCAACTTTAAATTTATCGTAGGTAAAAATAGGCAAATTTAGCTCATCGCTTGTGTTATTAAAGAATTTCGCCTCATTCCAGTGAGCGTAAGGCATGAGAATTTGCTGATCATATAGCTTTACTTGTGTTGGGGTAAATTTGGCTAGACTTTTAAAAATTTCCTTGCCTTTTAGATTTACAATGGGTGCAACGATATTTAGATCATACTTTTTTGCCATTGCAAAAAGAGCCTCTTTCTTGCGCTCGCTTTGCTCTTTTATAAGGCTTTTTGGCATGCTAATGAGCTCTTTAAAAAAGCTATTTAGCACGTATTCGCCAAGCACAACAAGCCTTGCATTTTCGTCCGCACAAATTTTTAGGTAATAATCAAGCCTTGCTTCACTTAAAGGCTGAGTTGGTAGCTGAAGAGCACAAATTCTACTCATCATCCACCTGCTTTATGCTAAGTTTTGCATTCTCTAAAATTTCTCTTGCCTCATTTAGTAGCTTTTTGCCCTGCTCGTGCAGCTTTATGCTATTTTCTAAGCTCACATCATCTTTGTTTAGATCGTTTAAAATTTTATCTGCTAGGGCTAATTTTTCTTCAAAGCTTTGCTCTTTTTGCTCCATTTTCTATCCTTTTAATATATTTTTTATATATCCATCAAATTTTTCTATCTCGACCAAAAATGCGTCATGGCCGTAGTTGCTATCTATCTCTACGAAATTTGTATTCTCCCCTCGCCCCATCTCGCAAAGTGCGTCATAAATTTCTCTCATACAGCTTGGAGGAAAGAGTAGATCGCCTTTGAAAGCAATTAGATGCAAATTTGCTTTGATCGGCGCAAGAGCGTCTTTTAAGTTATCATAGTGTCTTGTGCAGTCAAAGATGTTCATCATTTTTACGATATATAGGTAGCTTAGCGGGTCAAACCTCTTTGGGAAGTTGTAGCCGTTGTACTCCATGTAGCGATCCACCTGAAAGCGTCCAGAAAGCTCGTAAAGGCCGTCTGTCTCGACGTAGTTTCGTCCAAATTTCTCATCCATGCTATCAGGGCTTAAAAAGCTGATATGACCTGCCATCCTGCCAAAAGCCATACCCTTTAGCCCATTTTTTCTTATAAAATCCGCGTCGTATTCGCCGTTTTTGAAATTTTCATCGTTTAAAATGGCTTCGATGGCGATCTTGTTAAACGCTATCGCCCAAGGTTTAGTCTGATAGGTGCTTGCAAGCATTATGATATCTTGCGCAAATTCTGGAAACTCGATAGCGTAGCAAAGTGCCTGCATACCGCCAAGACTGCCGCCTATCACGGCTTTTGCCCTCGTGATACCAAGCTCGCTAAATAGCCTCATCTGCGCCTTTACCACGTCACTTATAGCAAGGACTGGGAAATTTAGCCTATACTCTTTGCCACTACTTCTATCCACACTTAGTGGCGAGGTCGAGCCAAAGCATGAACCTAGGATATTTACGCAGATAACGTAAAATTTATCGGTATCAACAGCCTTTTTACTGCCTATTAACCCGTCCCACCAGCCAGCTTTCTCATCGCCTGCGTATGTGCCAGCAGCGTGGTGTGAGCCAGTTAGGGCGTGGCAGATCACGATAACATTGCTTTTATCAGCATTTAGCGTGCCGTAAGTCTCGTAAATAAGCTTGAAATTTGATAGCATACGGCCACTCTCAAGGTAGAGTGGCTCGTTAAATTTAATAGTTCTAGTTTGCAGATCTAACACTAATTAACTTTGTAGTTTGGTGCCTCGTGAGTGATAACTACGTCGTGGACGTGGCTCTCTTTTAATCCAGCGCTTGTTATCTCGACAAATTCAGCTCTTTCTTGAAGAGTTGGGATATCTTTTGCGCCGACATAGCCCATAGCGCTTCTTAGACCGCCTATTAGCTGATGGATTACATCTTTTATGCTGCCAGCAAATGGCACGCGACCCTCGATGCCTTCAGGTACAAGCTTGTCTTGAGCAGTACCCTCTTGGAAGTAGCGGTCTGAGCTACCCTTTGTCATAGCGCCTATTGAGCCCATGCCGCGATAGACTTTATACTGGCGACCTTGGAATGTTATAAGCTCGCCTGGACTCTCTTCGCAACCTGCAAGTAAGCTACCAGCCATAACGCAAGCTGCTCCTGCTGCAAGGGCTTTTGCCACGTCGCCTGAGTATTTTAAGCCGCCGTCAGCAATAACTGGGATGCCATATTTCGCTGCTTCGCTTGCGCAGTCATCGATAGCTGAAATTTGAGGCACACCAACACCAGCAACGATCCTTGTAGTACAAATCGAACCTGGTCCGATGCCCACTTTTATGCCGTCCGCTCCTGCTTCTGCTAGGTCTTTTACGGCTGCTGGGTTTGCGATATTGCCAGCTACGACATCGACATTAAAATTTGCCTTTACCTCTTTTAAAGTATCAATAATACCCTTTGAGTGGCCATGAGCTGAGTCGATAACGATGACATCTACGCCAGCATCAACTAGTGCTTTAGCACGGTCAAGCTGACCAACACCGATAGCCGCAGCTACGCGAAGTCTGCCGTAGCTATCTTTATTTGCGTTTGGATACTCTTTGCGTTTTTTTAGATCTTTTATGGTGATAAGGCCGTCAAGCTTGCCGTCTTTATCGACGATAGGTAGCTTTTCAACTCTGTTTTGAGAGAAAATTTTCTCCGCATCATCAAGAGTGCAGCCCTTTGGTGCAGTAATTAGCGGTGCTTTTGTCATGCGGTCTTTTACCAAAGTGCTCATATTTGTCTCAAATCTCAAATCGCGGTTTGTTAAAATTCCTATTAGTTTGCGGTCTTTGTCGATGACTGGAACGCCTGAAATATGAAGATCTGACATAAGGCTTAGAGCTTCAGCCACGGTCGCTTCTGGATTTATAAAGATAGGATCAATGATGACACCGCTTTCGCTTTTTTTGACGCGTTTGACCTCTTTTGCTTGGCTTTCAATGTCCATGTTTTTGTGGATGACGCCGATACCGCCGAGCCTTGCCATCATGATAGCAGTTCTATGCTCAGTCACCGTATCCATCGCAGCAGAGACGATCGGGATATTTAGCGTGACATTTTTGCTGATCCTGGTTTTCACATCAACTTGCTTTGGCAAAATTTCAGAGTACTGCGGTACAAGAAGCACATCTTCAAACGTTAAAGCTCTCTTTACTATCTTCATATTTTTATCCTTTTATTAAATTTTCTAGGCTCTTAGCACCATTTATCAAGGTCTGTTCGTCCCACGCTTTTGCGATGAGCTGGGCGCTCACGTTTAAATTTTGATCATCTTTGCCAACTGGCACAGAGATAGCTGGTAGGCCTGCTAAATTTACGCTGATCGTGTAGATGTCGCTTAGATAGGCTTGAAGCGGATCGCTGTGTGCTCCAAATTTATAAGCTGTGCTTGGAGCAACTGGCATGAAGATGAGATCGTTTTCTTCTAAAATTTTCTCATACTGAGCTTTTATATGCGCTCTTGCTTTTTGCGCTTTGATATAGTAGGCATCGTAATATCCGCTACTTAGTACAAATGTACCAAGTAAAATTCTTCTTTTTACCTCTTCGCCAAAGCCTTCTGATCGTGAGTTTATATATAGCTCTTTTAAATTTCTAGCATCCGCGCGTCTGCCATATCTCACACCATCGTAGCGGCTTAAATTTGCGCTTGCCTCTGCGGTTGCTATGATGTAGTAGGCTGCGACGTCGTATTTTGAGTCTTCAAAATTTGTGTAAGTTACGCTGTGTCCATGTGATTTTAGTTTTTCTATGGCTAAATTTAAAGCAGCTTTTGTCTGCTCGCTTGCGTTTTCGACGTAGTTTTTGATGACACAAATTTTTAGCTTTTTATTGCCATCTATCTTGTCGCTAATGCTCACAAATGGCACATCTGCGCTCGTGCTATCTTTTGGATCATGCCCAGCGATCGCGTCATATAAAATGGCTACGTCTTCTACGTTTTGAGTGATCGGTCCTATCTGATCAAGACTGCTTGAGTAAGCACCAAGCCCATATCTGCTCACTCTACCGTAAGTTGGCTTAAGTCCCACGCATCCACAAAATGCCGCTGGTTGGCGGATCGAGCCACCAGTATCGCTACCAAGTGCAGCTACTGCAAGGCCTGCTGCGACTGCTGCTGCTGAGCCGCCACTACTGCCACCTGGGACGTGAGCGTGATTTAGTGGGTTTAGTGTTTTGCCGTAAAATGAGCTCTCAGTCGTGTTTCCCATCGCAAATTCGTCCATATTTGTGCGGCCAAATGGAGCTAAATTTTTACTAAGTAACTTCTCAATGACAGTTGCGTTATATGGCGCTACATAGCCTTGCAAAATTTTAGAAGCACACGTGATGTTCCAGCCTTTTACCTGGATGTTATCTTTTATAGCGATTGGTACGCCCTCGCCTAGTTTTGCGATCTCTAAATTTGCTAGTTGCTCAACATAAGCGCCAAGCTCTTTTTCTTTTATGATCTTTGCTTCAAGCTCAGCTCGTAAATTTTTTATCTCTTCAGCTGAAAATTTTAAAGCTTCTTTCAAAGTTACCACTATTTTTATCCTTTAAATTTATTAACCAAAAATATGCCAAACAAGCTAACAACGACCACCGCAGCGATCGTTGTGACTATGATAGTTATGCTTACTGGCTCACTTAGCACTTATGACCTCTTCACATCTTGGGCATAGCGCATCTTCTTTGCTAGCGTTAAATTTCCAGCATCTTGGGCATTTGTGAAGATTGCTTACCATGATCTTAAATTTATCACCCTCCAGCTCAAACTCGGCTAGTGGCTCGCTATCGTCGTAAGGTCTAACTGAGCTTACCATGTAAAGATCAGCCACTTCGCGCTCGTCGTAGCTTGTGATGTTGTGGCTTGTGGTCTCTAGGCTTAGCTCTAAGGTTGATTTTATCTTTTTCTCTTTTTTAAGAACGTCCACGATCTCGTTAAATTTTTCCCTGCTGGCAAAAAGCAGCTCATCTTCAAAGCTAAGATCAAATTTGATTGGCTCATAGACTAGATCAAATGCGTCTTTTGCCTCGCCCTTGATGATCTTTGGAGCATAATCCATCACCTCATCAACGGTGTAAGTAAGCGTTGGAGCGATGAGTGGCAAAAGTGCCTTTGTAATGATCGCCATCGCGCTTTGAGCTGATCTTCTTCTTGGTGCGTCTTTTGCGTCGCAGTAAAGTCTATCTTTACAAACGTCAAGATAGACGCCGCTAAGATCGGCTGATAGGAAATTTAAAAGGATGTTAAAGCCCTTTGAAAAGTCGTAATTTTTAAAGCAAGCACTCGCCTCATCAAAAACCTTTTTAGCGCGTGCTAAGATCCATTTATCAAGGATGTTAAACTCTGTATTTAAGCTCTCTAAGTCATTTACGTTTGCTAGTAAAAAGCGTATAGTGTTGCGGATTTTGCGGTATTGCTCGCTGATTTGTTTTAATATATCTTCGCTTATCTTTAGGTCGCTTGAATAATCACTCATGCCAACCCAAAGGCGCAAAATTTCTACACCATGAGTTTTCGCCACGTCTTGTGGAGCGATGACGTTGCCCTTGCTCTTGCTCATCTTCTCGCCCTTAGCATCGACAGTAAAGCCGTGAGTTAGGATGCTCTCATAAGGTGCGTGAGAATTTATAGCTGTGCTTACTAGAAGCGAGCTTTGAAACCAGCCACGGTGCTGATCTGAGCCCTCAAGATACATGCTTGCAGGGTATTTGCCAGCATCGTAGTTGTCGCTTTGCAAGACCGCATGCCATGTCGAGCCACTATCAAACCAAACGTCAAGGATGTCCATCACTTTTTCTAAATTTTCAGCCTTGTATTTTGAGCCCTTTGGTAAAAGCTCGTCTATACTTAGCGCCCACCACGCGTCAGCGCCTTTTTCTTTAAAGATAGCCACGATGTGGTCTAAAATTTCACTATCAAATATAACTTCTTTTGTCGCTTTATCTCTGAAAAACGCGATCGGCACGCCCCAGTCACGCTGGCGTGAGATGCACCAGTCTGGGCGATTTTCTATCATCGAGCCTATTCTTTTTATGCCTACGCTTGGGTAGAATTTAACCTTTTCAAGCTCCTCGCGCGCTGTTTGCCTAAGTGTTTTTCCACCTAGTTTAGCCTCGTCCATAGCTATAAACCACTGCTTTGTGGCTCTATAAATGACAGGCTTGTGCGTTCTCCAGCAAAATGGATAAGAGTGTCTAAATTTAGAGACGCTAAGCAAGCTTTTGCCAAGTAGCTCTAAAATTTTCTCGTTTGCTTTAAAGATGTGCATACCGACAAACTCATCTACCACATCGCTTCTAAATAGTCCGTGATGTTTTATGCTCTCATCGTAGCAGCCACCATCATCAACCGGCATCAAAATTTCACTAAAGCCATATTTCAAACAGACGTAGTAGTCATCCTCGCCGTGTCCTGGAGCTGTATGAACAAGTCCAGTACCCCCATCCATCATGACGTGATCACCTAGTAAAAATCGTGACTTTCTGCCGTTTAGTGGATTTATCGCGTGAGTATTTTCAAGCAGGCTTGATTTAAACTCTTTTTTGACCTCGCCCTTGCTTAGACCGCTTTCTACGATACTCTCAAGTAGTGGCTTTGCAAAGATCAAATTTTCAGCTGTTAGGACGTAAATTTCAACTGGATTTAGGCTTATAGCTTGATTTGCTGGAAGTGTCCAAGGCGTGGTCGTCCAGATGACAGCGCTTGCCTCTTTTACGCCAAGCTTTTCTAGCGCGTCGCTGTCAAGACCAAATACTACGTAAATAGAATAGTCCTCTTTCTCCTCGTACTCGACCTCAGCTTCAGCTAGCGCCGATCTAGCCGCCCAGCTCCAATAAACTGGCTTGCTTCTTTCGACCAAAAGGCCTTTTTTAGCGATCTCGCAAAGCGCTTTGTAGATGTCGGCCTCAAACTCAAATTTCATCGTCATGTATGGATTTTCAAAGTCGCCGATGATACCAAGGCTTTTAAATTCATTTCGCTGAATGTCTATAAATTCTCTCGCGTGCTGTCTGCAAAGCTCCCTGATCTCGACCTTGCTAAGCTCTTTTTTCTTATCGCCAAGCTTTACTTCGACTTGTTGCTCAATCGGCAAGCCGTGGCAGTCCCAACCTGGCACGTAGCGGACACTTTCGCCGTAAAAATAGTGCGTTTTTGTGATGATATCTTTTAAAATTTTATTTAACGCGTGGCCGATGTGAAGGTGGCCGTTTGCATACGGAGGGCCGTCGTGGATGTTGAAGTTTTTAACCGCGTTTTGGCGATTTTTCTTCATTTTTTTGTAAACCTTGCGGTCTTCGTACCATGATTTTAGTCTTTGCGGTTCATTTTGTGGGAGATTTCCGCGCATCGGGAAATTTGTCTCTGGGAGTAAAAGTGTCTCTTTGTAGTCCATTTTTTACCTTGATTTTAAAATTTGCTAATTTTACACCTGTGCTGGTTAAATCACACTGAAAAATAGTATAATGAGGCAAAAAAAAGGAGCTTAAAAATGAGACAAAGTATCTTAATAATAGGCGAAGATCTTGAGATAAATAGAGAATTTCTAAACTACATTTTTCAAAGTTACGAGGATCATTTTGGCGAGCTTGGAGTGGTCAGTTTTGCTCCAAAAAATAGTAAAGAGCTGCCTTTTATCATCGAAAATTTATCAAAAGATTACGACTTTGTAAGCATTTTTGGCTCGGATGAAAATTTTGCCATCGCTGCAAAGATAGTAGCGACGCTAACTGGGGGCTCGCTAGAGCTAAAAGATAGCACGACGCTCGCGCTTAAAGATAGCTTAGACTACTCTAAAAATAGCTTTTTAGCCAGCCTAAATAACGCTCAGATAAATCTCATAAAAGCTAATCCAAATGAAGAGCTGGGCGAGTTTTTAGTCGAATACGAGCCTGATTTTAGCTACTTTCATCTAATAGACATCGACGCTGATAGTGCGAGGATCCTTATGCTGCCACTTGCTAAAACTTACGAAGTCGATATCACTCTTGCGCAGATCCTGCCAAATTTGATACTTGTAAGGGCAAAAAGCAATAAATTTGGACAGATCGAGAGCTTTTTACAAGGTGTAAAAACGCTGTTTTCTCAAAAATTTATCCCACAAAAAGATGTGATCGCCTTTATAGCAAACAAGCTCATGCAAAAGGGGCTTAAAATTTCATTTGCCGAGTCTTGCACGGCTGGGCTGGCGGCAGCTAAATTTGCAAGATATGGTGGCATCTCAGCTAGCTTTGATGGCTCCTTGGTGACTTATGCAAATCACATAAAGCACGAGTGGCTGGGCGTCGAGGACGAGATTTTAGAAACTTACGGAGCCGTGAGCGAGCCTTGCGTAAAGGCGATGATAAAAGGTACGCTAAGTACGACAAATGCGGACTTTGCACTTGCTATTAGCGGTATCGCTGGGCCAGGTGGTGGCACAGCTAGCAAGCCAGTTGGCACGGTATATGTCGCAGCTGGCGATAGAGACGGTAACATCGAGGTTGAGAGGCTTCTTTTAAAAGGGGATCGCAACTACGTAAGAGGGCAAAGCGTGCTAAGTGCCTATCTATGCCTACTTCGTCTAAAAAGTGAGATATTTTTTGCTTAAAATTTGTCTTTAAAATCTTTCGTGAAAGTTAGCTTGCTAAAAATTTTTATATTAAAGGATCAAAAGTGCCAAATTTAGGAAGCTAAAAAATGCTTAAAAATTTTACTACTCATCATTACTGTGTTATTTGCATTTGCACCAAGATGTAGCCGAGAGAGATAAAAGCAAGTAACTCGCCTTTGGATACATTGGCGCAAAATTTTTATGGATATGCCGATAAAGAGAGTAAAGAAGTTGTCACAAAAAGATAGACAAGTGCTCATAAAATACGCGACTATGTCATCTATGTGGATGACCTCATAGACCTTAGCGAAGGCAAGATTCCTCAAAATGGCAATAGCTTGGGGCTAGATAAATTTATAAGCGAGATTAGTAGTGGTGAGTTTAGCTCTTATGCCAAATTTATGCGAGCTTACGGCGCCTCATGCCGTGCAAATTTAGTAAGCCATAAGTGTATTTTTGTAAGCGGAAAATAAAGCTTTCAAAAAGGGCAGCGTTTGCGAAAAGCTAAACAAATCGCTATTTAAGCTACCGTATAAATTTGATCTCATTTCAGCCTCAAACGTCCAAAACGAGGTAAATAAAATGCAGACATAGGCAAAACTAGCCGTTAATAAATTTTTTGCCAAAAACCATAAACTAGATAAGCTGCTTGGAGTCTAAAAATCAAACTAAATTTTTATATTTTTACAAGATAAAACGCTAGCACATAGCCCATATATCAGCACGCAAAGACTAACGCTTAATCCAAATACGCTAAGAGCAGCGGTCTGGCTAAAAGATAGCGTAAAAAACGAGATAAAACTCGTAATAAATGCGCAAAATATCCCATAAATTCGCTCTTTTTCGCTAAGGCTATCATTTAGCGCAAATATCATGTAATCAATCCCAACAGCGCTTGCAAGTATGAGTCCAAAGACACCAAAAATGCTTAAATTTATGCCAAAAATAGCAAAGATAAAGAGCGTAAGAAGCACGCCAAAGATGATGACGCCCATCACAAGTGCCGAGATAAGCGCACTAAAATAAAACCATAGCAGTAAAAACGCGACCACAAGTGCTGCTATTTTTAGCTTTAGAGCAAGCTCTTTTGCCTGAGTTAGGCTCTCATTTAGCGAGTCAGCAAAATTTAGGCTAAAAGCGTTGTGGCGCTCCAACACCTCATAACTTTGCGCCACTTTTACAAAGCCGCTCGCGTAAGCCACACTTGCATTTTCATCAAGCATAAATTTCTTAAAATCCCTCATCGATTTTAGAGCCAAAATTTCATTCGCGCTAAGCTCTTTTTGGTCCAAAACCTTTAAAATTTCACTTCGCACTTCATCTTTGCTAAAGCCAAATTTCTCATAAATCACATAAATTTGCTCATCATCAAGTACCTTTTTAAAGGCCTCTTTTAGCTCACCCTGCTCGCTTTTACTTAAAAACATATCACTTAGTGAGCTCTCATCTTTTATCAAATTTCTCTTTTTTAGCTCGGTTAAAAGGCTCTTTTCATCACCCAAAATGTCACCTCTTGATCTTGTCACGATCATAGTGTTTTGGTTATTGCCAGTTAGACTTAAGATATAAGAAGAGTCTGCTAGCAGGCTCTTTGGCATATTTGAGTAGTCTTTTACGTTTTCACTTTTTGATAAATTTTTAAGATCAAAGCCAAGAAAAATAGCTAACAAAATAAGCGAAAAAGCTAGAAATTTAACCCCCAAATGCCTAGCAACTAGGGCGGAAAGCTTGCAAAATTTAGTTAAAAACCTATCAAAGAGCTTTGATCTATAAAATTTCACCCCTTCAAAAACCAAAGGCATGAAAAAGTAGCTAGCCAAAAACGCAGCAACAAGCGCAAACGCCGAAAATAGCGCCACCTCTTTAAGCAACCTAAGATCAGAGAATGTAAAAGCAAGGTAGCCACTAAGCGTGATAAATAGGCCTAGTAAGAAAATTTTTAGCATATTTTTTATACTACTAGCCCTGATCACTTCGCCCTCGTTTTTGCTAAGCCAGTGCAAGACGTAGTCAAACATGAGTCCAATGAGGCTTGTGCTTATTAAAATAGTAAGGATATTTAGCTCACCAAGGCAGAGTAAAGTGCCTGCAAATGCCACAATAAAGCCAAATACAGCGATAAATATCACATAAAAAATTCGCAAATTTCTAAAGGCAAGCATCAAAAATATAGCGGTTAAACTAAGCGAGACCACACTCATATAAAGGCTCTCGCTCTCGTTTTTTTGCTTTGAAAATGCCTGATATATGGCACTTGAGTGCACAAAAAGCTCGTTTTGTCCAACTTTTAGCGCATTTAGCTCGTTATAAAAATTTATTAGCCCCTCGCTCGAAGCTCCCTTTTTCAGCTCGCCTTTTAGCAAGAAAAAGCTCTTCTCTCCGTCCTTTACCTCAAGCATGAGATCTGCTAAATTTAAGCTTACGTTGCCATTTTTTACGCTAAAGCCACTACTTAGCGAGAAAAAATCATCTTTTACATTTAAAAGTCTAAAACTAAAGCTACTAAAAATTTCCTCTGCGCGCTTTTTAAAAAAGGCGTTTTTATCGTTTTTTAGAAGCTCTAGATCAGCCCTACTTAAAAGCGCGATCTTTGAGCGGTTGATGTCACTTTTTATATCATTTAAATTTATCTCAATGTTCGCCTCAAAGCTCTTAAAAAGCGAGCTTTTAAGAGCTAAATTTTGGACGTTTTTAGCTAGCTCTTTGGAATTTACAAGTACTAAAAAATTTGACGCCATCTCATCTTGCACCTCTTTTAGCACCTTTGCCTCTTTGGCGTCTTTGAAATTTATCAGTGAAAAGATGTCAGTTTGTACGTTTTTTAGGCTCGCAAGCGAATATCCAAGCGAGGCTAAAAAAATAAAGATAAAAGCCAAGATCGTGGCTAGTTTTTTCATTTTAGACTAAACTCATTTATCGTTTTATCGCCGCTTACCTCGTCAAGCTCGATCTTTTTTACCGCCTCATCGCCACTTATCTTTATGGATTTAAAAATTTGTTTAAAGAGTAAATTTTTAGGGCTTAGCTCTATGCTCCACTCTTTTAGGCTGCCACTTGTTTTTATATCAAATTCTTTTCTAAGCTCGTTTTCATCGAGGCTGATAATGGCCAGAAAGAGCTTTTCGTCAAAATTTGCACTCGTCTTTTCAAGCTTGCCATTTTCGTTTTTAAAAATGCCATCTTTATTTATAAAAACCTTTGAGACGACTGGCTCTAGCGTGTCCCAGTAAAGACCACCCTTTTCAAGCCTAAACTCGCCTATGCTTTTTATGTTTTTATTAAAGCCAGCCAGGCTCTTTGTCTGCGTGAAATTTCCGGCTACGCCATCTGTTTTTACTATATTTTTAAGCTCACCCAGCTCATAGCCAAAGCAAGATATAAAAATGGCTAAAAAAAGAGCTATTTTTTTCATAAATTTTCCTTTTTCGTGTAAGCTTTAATCGCCTTTATTAGAGCCTCTGGCATCTCAAAGCAAGTTTGTAAGCTCTTCATATCGATGACAGCTTGCGCGGTATTTGCCTCGCTTAATTTTTCGCCCTTTTCATTTTCTATAAGATAGTGAAATTTCAAAAATGTTTCGCACTCGTTAAGCGTCGTCGTGACCTTGATAGTGTCGTTAAAAAAGGCTGGACGTACGTACTTTACGTCAAGCTTTACGATAGGAAAGGCGTAACCATCTTTTTTCATAGCGATGTAGTTGTATCCTAGCTTGTCAAGTAGCTCGCAGCGCGCCATTTCTAGGTACTTGACGTAGTTGCCATGCCACATCACCTCCATGCTATCAACATCAAAAAACGCCACTTTAAATGTGCTAACGTGTGAAATTTCCAAATTTATCTCCAAAAGTCAAAAAAGTTAAACCACTGCGATGGGTTCTTGCAAGCGTGATCCTCGAGCTGTTTTACATAGCTTTGCACGTATGGCATGACGCTTGCCTTGCGGTCGCGACCTAGTTTTATCTCATCTGCGATATCACTTAGCTCGATACTAAATTTATCGCCATTTTTCACGCACCAAAGCGTGCTCATTTTTACACCCAAAATGCCAGCTAATAAGTATGGGCCATAGTTAAATTTAGCCATCTTGCCAAGAAAGCTAACCTCAACAAATTTATCGCCATTTACCGGAGTTCTATCGCCCATTATGCCGATATTTACGCCGTTTTCCACCGCCTCTTTTAGCTCAAGCATAGCTGCTGCATCGAGGTTTTCTACGCTTATTAGCTTGATCTGCCCCTTACTTATCTGCTCTAAAATTTTATAAAAATTTTCATTTCCCTTGCTATAAACCAAGATGATCATACGAAAACTTGGCGATCTAAGCGAAAGTGTCTTGCAAATTTCTACATTCCCTAGATGGCTTGTTAGCAAAATTCTGCCACGCTTTGATGCCTCAAACTCTTCTTTTATCCACATAAGTTCGTCAATATCTAGCTCATTTTCGAGCACACCATTTTGCCAGATACGAAATTTATCGCAAATCGCAATACCAAATTCATAAAAATTTCTAAAAACACCAGTAGCTGGTTTTTTACCGCTAAATTTCTCTACATTTTGTAAAAATTCTCTTATATTTTTTCTCTCTATTTTTGAAAAAATATAATAAAAACAAACGACGATCATAACGATAGGTTTTATAAGAAAAATAGGCAAATTCTTGGTTAAAAATAAACTCACCCTTAAAAAAAATTCATTTGATCTTTCGCCTTTTTGCCACCATACGTATTTTTGTCCCCTAAAGGCTTTGCTCAGCAAAAATGGAACCAAACTAAAAAAATATTTAGCATGCATAAGGCTTATTAACACATTATCTTTTAGCATTTTAAAGTGAGAAATTCCACCTTTTTCATATCTTACTTTTAGCGGTATCCATCTTAGTCTGATATCTGCTCTTACGGCATTTACAAGGATTTCCATGTCAAATTCCATCCTATTTGACCTGCTTTGAGATATCGCCCACTCGAGCTCTTTTAGCGGATAAATTCTAAAGCCACACATTGCATCTTTTATGTCGGTGCTTAATGTATTTACCTTAACCCAAAAATTTGTGATCTTTCTACCATAAAATCTCGACTTTGGCGCATCCTTGCCATAGATAGGATCAGCCATTATCATATCGTGTGGATACTTTTTGCTAAGCTCCAAAAACTCAGCTACCTCGCTTATGTCGTGCTGAAAGTCGGCGTCGATCTGAAATGCATGTGTGTAGCCATTTTGTAAGGCATGTCTAAAGCCATCTTTTAGTGCAGCTCCCTTACCGCCGTTTTGGGCTCTTGTAAAAATTTCTACACCAAATTCGCTCAAATTTTGCAAAGCCTTTTTTGAAGCTTCGTTTGAGCCATCATCAACTATCAAAATGTGTAGATCATAGCTCGCAAGCGCCTCACAAAGAGCTTTGATCTTTTCTGGATGATTGTAAAATGGTATGAGAAAGAGCGTCTTCATAAGCCCAGCTTTATCCTACCAGCAGCACTTCTAGCGCCATTGCAAAATATCTCAAAATAAACTTTCTCATCTTTTTGCGAAATTTCTATACAAAGCTCGTCATTTGGCCTTACAAATTTTAAAAATTTCAGATTCTCCACCACGCACTGATCGCCTATTTCTGCGCCAAGCTCTCTTGCAAATTTAAATACAAAATCAAGCTGCACAAAGCCAGGCAATAGCGGTAAATTTGGAAAATGTTCAGTAAAAATGCCAAGTGCTGGGCTAAGCTTTGTCTTAAATTTATAAACGCCGTCCTCGCTACTTTTATCCCAGCTAGACTCCTCACTTTTTTCTAAAAGCTCTTTAAAATTTGCTTTTAGAAATTTCCCTTGCGCGTTTTTACAAAGTGAGCTAACGATTTTAAAATACCTAACACTATTTTTAAACTCAGGCCTTAAAAGCTCATTTAACCTTGCTACAATGCCCTTTTTACCGCTATTTCTAAAGAGCTTTACACCCTCTTCACTAAGCTCTAAAAGTACGGCCAGACGCTTAAATTTTGGATGCGTATCACAGTAGCAATCTTTTAAAAGACCACTTTCAAGCATCTTATTTTCGATGCTTATTAGATTGACCCTTTTGTCATTTAGCTTAACGATCCTATCGATCCTGCCTTTTAGCGTGAGTCTGTTGCCCTTTATTTCCGCCCAGTCGCTAGTTTGAAAAAACTCACACCATGGCGAACTCACGTTTAATGCCTCGTCCTCGCTAAGACCTGCCTTTACCTTGCTAAAAAACAAAAGCTCTTCGCCTAAATTTCTAGCCACTACACCAGTTTCGGTGCTACCATAGATGTCGATGATACGCGCACTGCTTAGTTTTGCTATGCTAGCTCTTAGCTCACTCTTTAGGGCTGAGCCGGCACAGATGATGTTTTTTAGCCCTGAAATTTCAGCTGCTCTTGGGCTAGAAATTAGCGTTTGAAGCAAAACTGGGCTTGTTATGAAACTTAAATTTTCAAGCTCTAGCTCAAAGATCGCCTCTGGGTAATTTAGCTCCTTGCTAACGGCCTTTGCACCAGAGATGATGGGTAAAAATACCTTAAAAGTAAGGCCAAACATATGCTGATGCGAAACGCTTGAAAAAAATGTATCACTTTCATTAAATCCAAGTTCTTCTTTCAAAAATAGCCCTTCTTCTATCATCGCACCAAGTCTTTTTGGTATATTTTTGCTCTTTCCAGTTGAGCCTGAAGTTTGAAGAAAAAAAGTAGAATTTAGATTAAATTTTGGCTCCATATTTCTGGCTGGAGCTAAAAAATTCTTGAAATTTTCATCATTGATATTAAATTTATCACTACTAAAAATGGGCTTTGCAAGCAAAATCGGCCTAATACCAACTGCAAGTGCTCCAAAAAAGGCGACACAAAAGTCAAAAGTTTCACTTAGATAGATCTCTATCTCACTCACGCCATACTCTTTTAAATTTGCCCCAAAAATACCAACTTGTGAGTATAAATTTTTATCAATATCAACAAATTTAAACTCTTTTAGATTATTTTCAAACTCCATTTTTCCTCTTTAAAATAAAAACTTTACGATATAAAATTTCTCCAAAAAATAAAAATCCCATCAAAATATAAGAGATAAAGGAGCAGTAAATGCTCCAATAAAATTTATTTTCAAAGCACGATAAAACAAATGCTAAAATCGCATTAAATACAAAAAATAAGCACCAAATTTTTGTTAGCCCTCTTGTGTAACTAACGACCTTTTCATCTATATTTTTCTCTTTTAATCTAGCGATTTTGGTTATAACAGCCTCGCCCTTTAAGCTGTAAAAAAATAGAGCCAAAAAGCCAAGGCTTACGATACTTGGATATAAAAGTGCTAGATTTACGCTTCTAAAAATAGCGCAAACAGCAAAAAACATCCCAGCCGCTAAGCAAACCTGTCTTTTCTTACCACTTTCAAAATAGGCTCTAAGCCCCCAAAGCACACATAAAATACCAAATATCAAAGTGGAATTTTCTTGCCAAAAAAATAGCACTAAAGGGTAAGCAATGCTTGCTAAAACTAGCGCTAGATTTACTATTTTATGCTTCAAATTTCTTTGCTACGGCTTTTACGATATCATCAAGCGTTTTTACGTTTTTAAAATCCTCTGGCATCAGCCTATGTCCGGTTTGACGTTTGATGTAATCAATCATATCAATAGCGTCGATGCTATCGATCTGCAAATCCTCATATATCCTAGTTTCTGGCTTTATCTTACTCTCATCTATCTCAAAAAGATCGATCAAGGCTTTCTTTAAAATTTCAAAAATTTCTTTTTCGCTCATCGTTATTTCCTATTTTCGTAAATGTATTTTGCAAGAGAAGACACACTAAAAAATATCTCTTTTAGATTTGCACTCTTTGAGTCAAGCACAAGGCCATATTTTTTCTGCACCGCAAGCCCAAGCTCTAAAGCATCGACGCTATCAAGCCCAAGTCCATCATTAAAAAGTGGCGCATTCTCATCAATATCACTTGGCTTCATATCCTCTAAATTTAAGCTTGTGATGATCAACTCTTTTATCTCATTAACTAGCTCTTTCACCAAATTCCTCCTTATAAATTTTACTTATCTCATCATGCATTGCCCTGGCCCTCACGGGGCTTGGCCTATCTTTTAAAAATATATCAACATCAAAATTTTTTATCTCTTTAAAATGATATTTTATCTTTTCATCTGGTATTTTGTACCATGGTTCATTTTTTCTAAGGCTTCTTGGATGCATATTAATACCGATACAAACAATATTTTTAGCGCCTTTTACGCCTATGTAAGCTGCTGCCTTATGAAAAATAATTTCATCTTTCGTACGTGTGCCTTCTGGGAAAATTAATAAATTTTCACTACTTTTTAAAACCTCTACGCTTTTTTGTAAAAATTCCTCGTTATTTGTGTTTGGTATATAGTTGCACGCCTTAATTGCAGCAAATAAAAATATATTTTTGCTAAGCTCGCCCTTTACGATGCAGTTTATCCTTTTAAATTTTGAAACCAAAAAGACCACATCAAGAAGCGAAGGGTGGTTTGCTATGACTAAATTTGATCCACCATTTAGCTCACTAAGCTCAAATTTATAGTCCAAACACCCACAAATTCTAGTAACTTTTATGAAAAATCCCCAAGAAATTCTAACTAGATCACGGCATAAATTTTGTATAAATTTAAATTTATTTAGCCCCAAAAGCACCACTGGCACAAGCAGCAGATCTCCGCTTATGCAAATGATCGCAAAAAAGAAAAAGAAAGATCCGGTTCTTAAAATTTTAAGGCTCATAGCTAAAATCCCAAGATGAAGAATAACTACAACTTTGCCAGCTTTTTGATATTTTTGGATCAAAATTTACAATAAAGCTTTTTAATAAATTCCCGCAAATTTCTTTTTCTTTTTTAGCTCTTTTTAGAGTTAAAACTCTCTCATTTTTTGCCTTTGAAACAACAAGAGCAAGCATAAATGACGGTTTTTTCTCATCAAAATAACTCTGCTTTATCGACTCATGATAGGCAAGTATTAGCACCTTTTCATATCCGTCATTTAGCCTTAAAAATGCTGCTTGCAAGGCATCTTCGACTGGGCTAAATGACGATATGGCAAGAATTTCATTGTGATTTTTAGCCTCTATACTAAGAAGTGACGAGATAGCATTATGCACAGAAAGTGAAAACGAAGTAGGCGAAACTGGCTCAGCTTTTGCCAGCGTAGTCTCTAGCTCAAAGCAGCGATTTATCTCTCCTTCATATGAGCTAAAAATAACTGGCATATCAAGCTTATCAAAGCCACTAAGTAGGCTAAAAGCGCACTTTGCAGCACTACTTAGCCTTCTTCTTTGAATTGGTGGAATTTTTGCTAGATCAAATTCTTTTTTGTATCTAGCCAGATCCTCGCCGACATCGCCATAAGCTATCGCATCAAAAAAATCAATTTGAAATTTCATTATTTCGCGATATCACCTTTTAGAGTAACGCCAGACATCAAAGCACCGCTTCCACACTGAAACTGAGTTTTTGAGTTAAATGGTTGTTTTTTGTAGTAGCCAGTTAAATTTACAACCTTAGTGCCACCTTCTTTTAATGCTCTTTCTTGGAAAGTCTTTAAGGCCGAAAGAAGTGCGATTTGGCATGCTTCTTCATCACTTTTATTAAAACCATTTGTCTTTTTATTTGATGTTAGATCTTTTACAATTACCTGTCCGCTATAGCCTGTGCCAAAGCTGATACTTACATTTGGAAGTAAGAAATTTTTAGCTTTTGGGCCATTTAGAAAATCAAGTGAGTGATATTTCACATCATCTCTTGCATTAAGACTTGTAGCAAATGCCAAAATGGCAACTAATGAAACTAATTTTTTCATATTTATCCTTTTTAAAAAATGTTTTTAACTCTTTTAAATATCAAAGATGTATTTACGCCGCCAAATGCAAAGTTATTGCTCATAATAAAGTCCGTTTTTATCGGGGTTGGCTCTTTTAAATAGTTTAGCTTTGCACACTCAGGATCGATCAAGTTTAAATTTATAGTTGGGAAAAATAGCTCTTCTCTCATCATCATGATAGAAGCGATAGCCTCCAATCCGCCACAAGCTCCGAGCGTATGACCAAGATAGCTTTTAAGTGAGCTAATGGCGATATCCTCTCCAAAAAGCTCGTTTGTAGCGATACTCTCGGCTATGTCGCCATGTTTTGTCGCAGTCGCATGAGCATTTACGTAGCCTATACTTTTTGGCTCTAAATTTGCATCCCTAAGCGCTAAGCTCATCGCCGCTTTCATCGTAGCGCTTTGTGGTCTTGTGATGTGTGTGCCGTCACACGTTGAGCCAAAGCCAACGACCTCAGCATAGATTTTAGCTCCTCTTTTTAATGCACTCTCTTCACTTTCAAGCACTAAAAATCCAGCTCCCTCGCCAAGCACCAAGCCATCCCTATCTTTTTCAAACGGCGTTGGGCTCAAATTTGGCGTGCTGTTTTTGACACTAGTTGCGTAAAGCTTGTCAAAAACGTACGCCTCGCTCACGCAAAGCTCCTCTGCTCCTCCAGCTAGCATCATATCTATGCTGCCATTTTTTATGCTCTCGTATGCGTAGCCAATGGCGTGCGAACCACTTGTGCATGCCGAAGATGTAGGGATGATGCGCCCTTTTAGCGAGTAAAATAGCGCGATATTTGCCGCTGTAGTGTGAGGCATCATTTTTATGTAGGTATTTGCGTTAAAGCCACTATCCATGTCCAAAACTAGCTTTGCCATGTCAAGGATAGAGTCCGTGCTACCAGTACTTGAGCCACTAGCTACGCCCATTCTGCCATCTTGTACACTTGGGTCTAAATTTGACTCATTTAACTCATCACCTTTTAATAATCCAGCATCTTTTAAAGCAAGTCCAGCCGCATGTACGCTATAACACGAGACCTTACCAAGGCTTCTTAGCTGTTTTCTATCCCACTCTTGCGGATATTTGTAGTCTATAATTGGTGCAGCTAGGCGAGTGTTTAGATCTTTGTGACTCTCCCACTCGCTCATATATCTCACGGCGTTTTTGCCTTCAAGAAATTTAGCCCTCATCTCCTCCCAGCTGTTGCCAAAAGCACTGACTGTGCCGATACCTGTGACAAATACACGCATTAGCAAAGTCCTCCATTTACACCGATAACCTGCCTTGTGATGTAGCCAGCCTCGTCGCTTAGTAAAAATTTAACCAGCCCTGCCACCTCATCTGCTTCTCCAGCTCTTTTTGCAGGTATGGCCTTTAGCACCTCATCTAAAAAGTCGCTATTTAAAATTTCCTCGCTCATATCTGTCTTTATAAGTCCGGGCGCTACGCAGTTTACTGTTATACCTCTACTTGCAAGCTCGACTGCAAGGGCTTTGCTGGCTCCTATGATGCCAGCTTTACTAGCTGAGTAGTTTACCTGACCTCTGTTGCCAATGACGCCTGAAACAGAGCTTAGTGTTACTATTCTAGCTGGCTTTCTAGCCCTTATCATGGGCATTAGCGCTGGTCTTAGAACATTGTAAAAGCCATTTAAATTTACATCTATCACATCAAACCACTCTTCGTCGCTTAGCCCCACAAAGGTGTTATCTCTTGTTATGCCAGCGTTTAAAATAACGCCGTAGTAGACGCCATTTGCCTCCATGTCAGCTTCTATCATCTCCTTAGCTGCAGCGGTGTCAGCCACGTCAAATGTCAAAAATTTAGCCCCAAGCTCACTAGCTATCTTTAAAAGATCATCGCTCTTACTTCTTGCGTGAAGCACCACTTCGTACTCGTTAGCAAGGCGCCTAGCGATGCTAGCTCCTATGCCTCTACTTGATCCAGTTATCAATACTCTCTTACTCACTAAGTGCCTTTTTTACAAATTCTTCATCAGGGCTCATCACATTTAAAACCGCTCTTGCACCAAGCTCTCCGTTTACAAAAAGCTCACTATCATAAACGCCAAATCCACTCTCATCTTGGATCGAGCACTTTGAGATAATCACTATCTCATCACCTACTTTAAAATGCGGCCTAAAAATTTCAAATTTTCTACTACCAAGCAAAAAGCCAAATATCGCCTTCTCGCCCCTTAGTTCACGCATCTTTGAGTCATAAATTCCAAGGCTTTGAGCCATCATCTCAATTGCCTTTTGTGTGTAAAATTTCCCATCTTCCAAAAATGGAGTTTGCTCATTTATCACGCTTCTTACTTTTATGCTCTCACAAGGCGTAAATTCTAAAATTTCATCGATCAGGGTTATGGCGCTACTGTGCGGCAAATAATCACTTATCATCATCTCACTCTTTTAAATATTATCGCGGCGTTATCTCCGCCAAATGCAAAAGATAGCGACATCGCTGTTTTTACGTCGAATTTCGTACCACTTTTTACTAAATTTATAGCTTCCAAACTCTCGTCATATACTCCGTCATAGACGTGTGGTGGCAAGGTGCTATTTTCCTCCATGCAAAGCATAACGCAAATGGTACTTTCTATTGCTCCAGCAGCCCCAAGCGTGTGTCCGATCTGCGGCTTTAACGAGCTAGCATATACGGAGCCAAGAGTTAAGTTTACAGCTTTTGCCTCCATTTTGTCATTTGCTTGCGTGCCGGTACCATGCAAATTTACATAGTCTACGCCTCTCATGCCAGCTTTTTTTAAAGCTTCTTCTATACAACAAATTGCCATTTTGGCATTAAAATCAGGCTGAGTCATATGAAAAGCGTCGCAGTTTGAAGCTGAGCCAGCTACAACGACGTTTGAAATTTCATCACGGCTTAGTAAAAACAGCCCAGCTCCCTCGCCGATATTTATCCCCTCTCTATTTTTAGAAAATGGTTCGCTTGGTTTTTGACTTAAAATGCTAAGTGAGTTAAAGCCATTTATGGTTAAGGTGTTTAAACTATCGACTCCGCCGCATATAACCGCATCGCAAATATCGATTTTTATTAGTCTTTGTGCCTCAATAATCGCCTTAACGCCAGAAGTACAGGCAGTTGAAACACAAAAACTCGGACCTTCTAATCCATAAAATTCGCTCACAAATTCAGTCACATTTGCAAGACAGTTTCTATCTATGCCAAACTTGCTTTTATCGAAAATTTCAGTTTTTATATACTCTTTAAAGGTCCAAAAATTTTCTTCAATTCCACTCGTTGTAGTGCCCAAAATAACACCTACACGGCTTTTGCCAAATTTTTTGATAGCCCTCTTGATCTCATCGTCAAGCTCAAGAAGCGTATTTAAAAGCAAAGCATTGGTTCTTGTTTTGAAGTGTTCTTTTGTATTCTTGGCAAACTCTGGCAGTGCCTTATCAAATTTCGCTACTAAAAATTTATTCTCAGGATGAAACTCACTGCTAAGGCTTAGAAATCTCTTTCCACTTAAAAGCGAGCTTAAATTCTCATTACTGCTGCTCCCTGCTGCACTAATAATGGCTGGTTTGCTAACGTAGATCAACACTTTCTACCTCATAATATTGATCATCTATCATAAATTTTTGCTCGTTTTTTTCATCTTTTATCATCTCTAGCACTTTTATAAAAAGTTCATTGTAGGCACTATTTGGCGGTAAAAAACCTAAATTTTTAAAGCTACCATCTTTTAAAACTCGCCTAGCTTCTGGCGCGCCAAGTGCGTTTACAAGGCTAAATTTATACTCATTCTTGCTATTTTGCACGTAAAGCAAAAGTACACCTTTTGATGAGCTTACCTTAAATGTTTTCAAGTCAAAATCTGCTATCTGCGGTGTATCAAATTTCTTTGCGCATCCAAGAGCAAAAAGCGAAATAGCAAGGATTATGACTATTTTTTTTATAAGCAATCTTTACCTTTTAATGTTAAAAATTACAAAAGTTTAATAATTATATCTTTGCATTGCTTAAATGCAAGGCAAATAATAAATGAATTATTAATAATTAAGTATTTTTTTGCCATTTCATCGTAGCTGGTAGTACCAAGATCGCTAAACGATAAATTTTTAAGCTTTAAAATTGCCTCTTTTGCAGTATAAATTTCATAAAATTTTTGCGTTTTATCTTTTGCATTTGTCAAATTTTTGCTCTCTTCTTTTGTAAAGCAAAAGCTAGCTACGGCGTCAAAATTTCTCTGCTTTAGCTCTTCGACATCGACTCCGATCTTTTCTTTTGAAATGGCTAGAACTGCGATATTTTCTTTATGTGAAAGACAGATTTTGCCTCGCATCTTTGCTTTAAATTTTAAGTAGCGAGATATTTTAAATGAGTTTTGTTTTATTAAATTTGGGTATTTTTTTACTCTTCTGCGATCTTTTTTATCTAGCATTTTTGGGCTAAATTTATCACCGCAAAAGCTGATAAAAAGACGAATTTCACCCCTTTTTATAGGCATTTAATCTCTTTTTATAATTTTCATCAAATTCTAAGGCTTTTTCAAACTCAGCAGTAAATGCTCTAAGACGATCATTTTTTTGCTGATTTTCATCGCTAAATGATCTAATACGTGACGTAAAAGCAATCTCATCTTTTCTAAAATTAGCCTCTTTTAGATCAAAGTTTAAATTGCTCATTTTGCTATTTAAGATATGCAAGGCACATTTTCTTGGCCCAAAGATAAAATTTTGCCCGCTTAAGGGCTTTAGGCTTCTTACTAAAACGCCACCATAAAGCGATAGATTGCTTTTAAAAGATATGTCAAAGCCAAAGTTGTGAAAGTAAATCTCTCCTACCTCACACTGCCTTTTGTAGGTATTTGCGTCAAAACAAGTATAAATTTCAAGCTCACTAAATTTATACTCTTTGCCAGAAACAATTAAAACTTTACTTTGCATAAGCTCGCATAAAAAACTCTGAAATTTATCGTCAAAAAACTCTTTAAAACCAGCAGTCCCAACTATCTCTTGCTTTATATTTTTATCTAAAATTTTAAAGTTATTTTGTTTAAGTAGGCCAAATTTTTCTTTATCAAAATGACTTTGCTCTAAAAATTTACTAAGCACTGCCACTAGATCAAATTTAGCAAAATGGCTTTTAAGCAGCTCACCAGCTAGCATCTTTGCTCCTAAATTTTTATATATTTTAAAGGGTTTGAGCTTTACAAGCTAATCTTTGATGAAATTTTACCAACTACCACTTGCTCCGCCTCCGCCAAAACCGCCTCCGCCGCCACTAAAGCCACCACCTCTTGAGCTACTTGAATGACCGCTACCACTGCTATTTGAGTCTGATCTATCACGCCTAAAACCACTATGTGCATTTTTGCTTTGAGTATTTTTTTTAAAGGCATTTTTTAAAATAATAAAAAATATTACAAACACGATGGCAAAGACAATGAAGTAATTTTGCACGCCAAAAAATTGCTCAAATACCGTAGATGTAAGCCCTGCAAAACACGCACTAAAGCCAATTCTCATAAAAAATTTACCTAAAAAGCCAGAGATAAAACACGAGATCATGCCAGCAAAAAAGGCAACTATTCCAAATGGTATCTCTTCATCTTCACTCACGCTTTCAAATTCTTCGCCACTAGCTACCTTTATGATGGCTCTTATGCCATCTATCACGCCACCACCCATATCTCCTTGCTTAAATTTAGGCACTATTACATCATTTATGATCTGGCTAGAAATAGCGTCAGTTAGTACGCCTTCAAGCCCATAACCAACTTCTATACGTACTTTTCTCTCGTTTGGAGCGATTATTAAAAGCACTCCATTACTGCTTTGTTTTTGTCCCAGCTTGTAGCCTCTAGCTATCTCAAGAGAGATCTCTTCTATGCTTTTATTTTCTAGTGATTTAAGCGTCACGATAGCAATTTGCGTCGTACTATTTTGCTCGTAATTTTGCACTAAGTTTAAAAGCTCAGCTTTCTCATTTTTAGAGAAAATTTGAGCCTCATCATTTATCTGCTCATTAAAATTTATGGCAAAACAAAAGCAAAATGTAAAAAATAAAAGAGCAAAAATTTTCTTCATCATTTCTCAAATGAAACTTTTGGATTTATCTTCTCTTCGTTGCTTATTTCAAGATTTTGTTTTGGCTTTAGCTCAGGATAAAAAGTACTTGCTATAAATTTATTTGGAAAGCTTCTAAGGGCTACGTTATACTCTTTTACAGCTTCGATATAATCATGCATTGCTACGCTTATGCGGTTTTGCGTACCTTCAAGCTGACTCTGAAGAGATAAGAAATTTTGATTTGCTTTTAGCTCTGGATAGTTCTCACTAACTGCCATAAGCCTGCCAAGTGCCAAGCCAAATGAGCTTTGTGCTGTCATAAATTCTTTCATCTTAGCTTCATCGCTAAGACCACTTGCATCAACGCTTACTTGCATGCTCTTGCTTCTAGCATTTGCCACATCTTCAAAAATTTTTTGTTCATGGGCTGCGTAGCCTTTTACAGTTTCAACCAAATTTGGCACAAGCTCAGCTCTTCTTTTATATTGATTTAACACCTGTGACCACTTTGCATTTACATTTTCATCAAGCGCAACAAATGAATTTATATACTTAAAAACACCAAAAGCAAGTGCAGCAATAACTATAATAACGGCTATTAAATTTTTCACATTTTCTCCTTTAAGGAGCAAATATTAGTAAAACAAGACTTAAAAAATAATGTGAGTTTGAGTTTAAAATGAGTGCGAATTTACGCACTCATTTTGGGGATTAAAGATCGGTGTGGATTTTGTCGTCTATTTGGATATGGATAGTCTTTCCATTTATTTGATCTATGCTTGAGTAGCCTTTAAAGCCACTAGCGTCGTAGTTAGAGTCACGATCCCATTTGTGATCTAGATCAACTTTTGTGATTTTATTGCCATTAGCATCAACATCACCACCTTTTATCTTAAGCACCGTATCAGGGTTATCAGTGATATCAAGGATATTTTGTACATTAAATTTGATCTCTGTCTTTCCTTTAAGCTCAAGATTTTCAAAGCTTTCCACTTTTGAATCAAGATTAGAAATATTGTTAAAGTTAACTTTGTCGCCATCAAAGACCAAAGTATCGTTGCCTTCGCCACCTTTCATGTCTTTACTTGCGTCAAATTTAACCGTATAGTTTTCAACGCCTATATGAAGTGGTTTATAAGGCTCGTAAGACTTGGACTCTAAGCCATCTGAAGTTTTAAGTGAGGCTTTAACATTTAGATCATAGGCTGATCTTGCATTGATATCAAGCTCTTGGTCAAATGTGCCTTTTGCTATATCTGCAGCTGATAGAGTATATGTTGCGGTCTTAGTTAATGCATGGTGGTTGTCTGGATCAGTGTATTTAAACTCTACCGTATCTCCATTTCTAGCATCTTCATTAAGATAAACTTTAACCGTAGTAGATCTTTCGCCATTTTCTGAGGTTTTTATATCCTTATTAAACATGATGCCTCTTATAGCATCGGTCTCAGCATGTGCTGTATCGCTTACTGTTTTGCTCTCGCCAAATGTGTCAGTTAGAGTAACTTCAGCTTTTGTTTCTTTATCAACTGCGATAGTAGCATCAAGATCAAGTGGAGTATCTCTGCCAAGCGTTTGTTGAGAATTATCATCTAAATTTTTAAGTGTAATTTTTCCATTTACATCTTTTCCCATAACTTCATAATGTTTAGTTAAGATAGATCCGTTAGGATTTGTTATCTTAACATCTATCTTATCGCCAGCTATAACACTTCCTGGGATAGAAACATGAACCTTTGAAATTTTACTACCTGACTCATCTCTTGAGATAATGCCATTGTCGTTTTTGTCAGCAACTATGCTTACACTTAATCCCGCTTCACTTAAAGGTGCAAGTTTAGCTTTTGCTTCGCTACTAGTTGTAGTCTCAGCACCATTTGTTATAGTAGCTACTGCACTAGTTTCGCGACCTGGAAGCATAGCAACGCCAGGAATTTTTATAGTATTGTTTGCTAACTGTGTAGTAACATGAGTAGTATCATCTGTAAGTGAAATTTTACCATTAGCAGTTTTTGAAACTGTGTAATTTATTGTCCTATCAGCCGTAGTACCATCGGCTTTAGGCTCTTTTATAGTTACTGCTATCTTATCACCATTTGTGACATTATGCGGCACCTGAACGCTTATAATTGTCTTTTTTATATCATTGTCCAAAATAGCTTCATCTCTGTCTATTACATTGTCTCTACTTGCATTATCTTCAACAAATTCAATCTTTAAATTTTTAGTATCTACTGACTCCAATGTAGCTTTAGCTGTCTTTGTTACTCCATTTATAGTAGCTTCAACCACTGCTGGATGATCTTTATCTATATGAACATTAGAAATTTTTAGTTTATTTCCTGGCTCAAGTGCGACAAGGCTGCCACCTGCATCTTTTATGGTAACGTTTGTACCATCATTTGAAGCAACGGTATAAGTTTTCTCTGCCCCACCATTTACCTTAACTTTTATAGTATCACCACTATTTACAGTGGTTGGGATTTGAAGTGTTGCCGAAGTGGTATTTAAATTTCCATCCTTCATAGCTTCATCTCTACTTAGAACTCCGTTTCTATCTTTATCCTCATCAATAAATAGCCTAAAGCCTGTTCCAGAACCGCTACCTTGAGCATCAAGCGTAATATCGCTATTTGTCTCAACCTTATCAGCACCAGTATTATCAGTAACCTTGGCATTAATGATAGTCTTATGATCTTCTGTTAAGCCAAGTGTATATTTGACTACCTTATTGCTATCAGCATCGTCGGTAATATCAAGCTCTTCACTACCATTTTTGGCTATTAATTTGCCGTTATTGTCTTTTACTATCTCATATGTCTTGGTCATTTTATTGTTTGGCGTGTCTTCGTTGTGTGACTCTACTATTAATTTATCACCTAAAACAAAATTTGAAGGAAGCTTGATAGTTGCTATAGTAGTCGCTCCAGTTGCCTCTGCACTACCCAAAATACCATCATTATTGGTATCTTTTTCAAAAGTTATCTCCATATCTTCATGAAGCTTTTCAAGAGTATTATGATTTTGAGCTTCGGCTTTCTTGCCGCCACTTGCATCGGTAGTCTCAGTAGTTACATTAATTGTCTTGCCAGCAATTATCTCTACGCCAGGAATTTCTATCTCATTTTTATCACTTGCAGTTATAGAAGTATGAGTAGAAGTATCTTCTAGTATGATTTTACCGCTTGGATCTCTACCTGTAACCTTATAAGTTTTAGGTGAAGTGCCATTATCTATTTTTACAGTTACCACATCACCAGCTATAACATTATTTGGCACTTTTACTACTACTGTAGTTTTATGTAGGTCGCCATCTGCGTCCTTGCTCTCTGCTCTTGTTAAGGATACGTTACGGTCAGCGTCCTCTTTGAAATATACCGCCATATCGTTTATATTTGAGATAGTAACCGTGCTTGTATCTTCTGCATGCTGAATACCATCTTTATCTTTTATCTCAGCTGTTACTTTAGTTTCTAGACCAGTCGCTGTTTTAATGCCAGAAATTTTAAAGCTTCTACCATCTGTTTCTGTATCTACTTTATTACCATCGCTATCTTTTACAAAGAACTTACCATTATTATCTTTTCCAATAGTATATTTTATTTCTCTAGCAGTAGCTTCATTTGGCTCTTTTATAGTTACAGTTAGTTTATCTCCACTTACTGCATTTTTAGGAAGCTTTATAGTGACTGTTGTGCTATTAAGATCATCTTTGCTGATAGCTTGCTCTCTAGTCATAGTTTTAGCTCCATCAGCTTCATCAAAGATAACTTCTGGTTTTTTTACATGCTCTAAACTAGCCGATACTTCTGGCTCATTTATATATGTATGTCTATCTGGATTTAAATTTGTAACTTTGGCCTTAATAGTCGTATCTTCTCCATGCTTTAGTTGGATACCAGAAACATTGATGATGTATTGATTATCACCTGCTTTTATAGGCGTTAAAACATTAGAAGTTCCATTTTCTGTTACACTAGTTACGACACCTTTACTATCCATATGTATAGTAAATTCTCTTGTATAAGTTTTAGAAGGATTATTTACAGGATCATCAGGATCAGGTCCAGTAATAGTTAGCGTAAGCTTATCGCCATTATCAATTTTATTTGGCAGAGTAATCCTTGCTGTGGTTTTATTTACTTCATTGTCATCAGTACTTTCTTGTCTTGAAATTTCATGAAGAGTCTTTTCTTCTGGTAATGTCATTTCTAAATTTCTGCCAATAGGCATTACACTATCTTGATCTGACTCTTCACTTTTTCGAACATTGTTTTTATCTACCACATGAACACTAGCTGATGTTCTTACATCTGGAAATATCGGAAGAGATGTATTTACTTTTTGATTATCAATCATCTCTTGTGTAAGAGAAATTTCTTTTGTTGTATCTTGCTTAGTTAGTGGATCGGTATAAGTTATAACGATCTTATCACCAACAACTACATCTTTTGGTAAAGTTATCTCTACTATCGTGCTTCTAAAGTTATTGTCTTGACTATTTTCTGGATCATATAAATAGCCATTGTTGTCTTGATCTTCTGTAAATGTTAAAGTAGGCTTTACGTCGGTAACAGTAGAGTCACTTGCAGTTGCACTTCTCATTGTGTTTGTGCTATCTGCTACGTAAGCTTCTACTTTTGAAGACTTGCCGTGTTCAACTGGCATATCGTCTATCTTATATCCATTCTTTATTATGTCTTCATTAATAGGTACATTTCTAGGCTCGATTGTGCCATCAGGTTTTGTCAAAGTTACATGAAGTATATCTCCAACAATCACATCCTTTACAGTTATAAGAACTGGAGTTTCATTTAGATTACCATCTTTATTATTTTCAGTATATGTTAATAGATTATTATCAGGACTGTTATCCTCTGTAAATTTAACCTCTGGAGCACTAAAGCCACTTGAAGTTACGCTATCTTCACTTCTGCCACTAACATTTCCTTGAAAATTTGTAATAGTTGCATCAACTTTTGAAATTTTGCCAGTCTGTATTGGTGCATCAAACTGATAACCATTACTTATAATAGTTGGAGTGATAGGAATTGTTTTATTTTCAGTATTACCATCTGGCTTAGTTATAGTGATATTTAGTATATCTCCGGCCCTTACTGTGCCATCATTTGGAATTGTAATAAGAACTTTTGACGTATTTAAATTTGTATCGCGTGCATGCTCAACCCTACTTAAAGTACCATCGTTATTAAGATCGCTTATAAAAGTTACAAGAGGATTGCTTGGGATTATAGTATCATCTCCACCATTGTATCCGCTTATTGGGCTATCGTATGATGCAAAAGCTCTGTTTGCATCACTTAAATTTCTATATGTTGCATTAATATTTGAATAGTGGCCACCCTCAGCAAATTTAGCATCACTTAGGCTAACACCATCTCCGCCACCAGCAGCAGCGTTTCCACCAGCAGCAGTCTCTTCAAGTTTTGTTAGATCTCCGCCATTTAAAATAGCATTTTGCAAATCACTAACATCTGCCAAGCCTTCTGCGCCTATAGTACTTTGATTTAAAGCAAGTGTATCATTGCCTACAATCGTAATCTCTTTTCCATTATTTGAAACGATTGTTATTTTATCAGCGGCATCACTTGTCTTGATGCTCTCTCCCATATAAAGGATGTCACCTACTTTTAGCTCTCTCTCTCATTTCCGTTTTGATCGATAGCAACTGCCTTGCCACTAATAAATTTTACTACTCCAGCTTCTTTAGCCAAGATTACTCCTTATTATTATTTTTGTATTATTTAAATTTTTACGTGATTATATACTATCTTTATAAGATATAACTTTATATGAGAAATTTTATCTTTTAAGAAAAAAATATATTAAATAAATATATAAATTCCAAATGTCAATAGTTTGTAAAAAGCGAATTATAAGCTTTTATCAAAAAATAGCTTTTTGATTATCAATATAATTAATTAAGCAAAATATAATACTTTTTATAATAAAAAATTAATTTAAGATATTTTTAATTAGTTTGAAACAACAATATAACCAAAAAAATCATAATTTTTCAAAAAATATGCGATCGCCACAAAATTTTACTTATAAATTTCAAATAAATCATCAGTCTAAAATCTACAAACTTATAGTTAAGTTTTACTAGCTAAGCAATTTTCTAACACGGAAAATTTTATATAAAGATATTTAAAAAATAATGTTAAACAATAATAAAAAATTTATGATTATCTATAAATAGTGGCGGACAGAGAGGGATTTGAACCCTCGAGCCCCGATTAAGAGCTGCACCCTTAGCAGGGGTGTGGTTTCAGCCACTCACCCATCTGTCCATAAAAAGAAATCGCATTATAATTGAAGGCCGCTGATATCTTGCTTAAATTTACATTTCACAATTGCAGACCTCAGATAGAAAATCTAAAAACAAAAATTTATAATTTTAGTCCTTTTAAGGCTACCATTTTAGCTTGGCTTTGTCTAGGTGCGGCGTATTGGCGTAGTAGCAAATCATACGATAAAACATATAAAAACGCCTATCGCTACCGCGACCAAACGCCTTTGTGCACTCGAACATCTTGCTATGATCCGCGCACCATTTAGTAAAGCGATATCCTTAACCAAGTGCTAGTAGATACGCTTTAGCCGCTCAGCCAACAAGAGGATTTTCTTAAAATCACTCAAATTTAGCTCCTCACTTCGCTTTGATATCATCTTCACGCAACATTTTGTAAAAAAGCTTAGTTAAAAACCACTTCACACAAGTTCAAATTTTAAATTTGCTCCAAAATTCTTTCGCAAATTTCTCTTGGATTTGCATTTTCATAAATCGGCCTGCCAACAACTATAAAGTCGCTATCTTCTTTCTTTGCACTCACTAAGTTTGCTACTCTTTTTTGATCTCCAGCGCTCTCTCCAAAAGGCCTAACGCCAGGGCAAAGAGTGATGAATTTTTCATTTGTTACATCTTTGATGAGCTTACTTTCAAAAACAGAACAGACCATTCCATCAAGCCCTGCTTCAAAACTCATCTGGCTAAATTTCCTAACAGCTCTTGCGATCGTATCGTTATAAACAGCGTCAAACTCGCTCTCACTAAAGCTAGTAAGTGCCGATACTGCGAGCACCAAAGGACGGCTTCCAAGACCAGCTAGTCTATCCATAACTGTCTTCATCGCGCGTTCACCAGCGCTAGCATGCACATTTATCATATCTACGCCGATTTTTGAGACGACTTCAGCCGCATCCGCCATCGTATTTGGGATATCATAGAGCTTTAGATCGAGGAAAATTTTAAAATTTCCAAGTCCTTTTAGCTCTTCTATAAATTTTGCCCCATCCCTAAGATAGCTTCTAAGTCCTACTTTTAGCCAAAGATCAAGCCCTTTTAGCTCACTAGCAAGGGCTAAGTTCTCTTCACAACTAGCCATATCAAGTGCGACGCAGAGCTTCACAGATCGCCCTTTAGCTTATCAAGTACGCCATTTATAAATTTTGGCGCCTGATCACTTCCAAGTTCTTTCGCAAGCTCGATCGCTTCGTTTATGATGACAGCCTTATCAGTTTGGCTAAATTTCATCTCATAAAGCCCAAGTCTAAGGATGGCAAGCTCAGTCGCACCAACCTTACTAAAATCGCCGTCTTTTAGATATGGCTTTAAAATTTCATCTAGTTTTTCTTTATTTGCGAGCACCTCTTTAAAAGTCTGCTGTGCCTCACTTTTTCGCTCGTTTCTTATCTTTTTCTCTTCTAGAAATTCCTCTTCAAATGCAGCAGTTACCGGATTTATCTCATTTGAGTAGAGCAGCGAAACGACGGCCTGCCTAACCTGATGACGAGTCGCCATTTTACGCCTCCAAATTTTTATATAAGCTTAGCATCTCGATCACGCCCGTCATCGCTTCAAAGCCCTTATTTCCGGCCTTTGAGCCAGCTCGCTCGATGGCTTGTTCGATGCTATCTACCGTTAGTACGCCAAATGTCACCGGTTTGCCGTATTTTAGCGTAACGTTTGCGATGCCCTTGGTGGTCTCGGCGCTAACGTAGTCAAAGTGAGGCGTAGAGCCGCGGATCACCGCTCCCACGCAGCAAACGGCGTCAAATTTACCGCTAGCTAGCGCCTTTTCAAGCGCCATCGGTATCTCAAATGCGCCCGGCACCAAAATGAGGCTCAAATTCGCCTCATCCCCGCCGTGACGTAAAAATGCATCCCTCGCGCCCTCGACCAGCCTATCGGTGATGATATGATTAAATCTAGCGCCCACTATGGCGACCTTCTCGCCGCCTTTTAGAGCCAAATTTCCTTCGATTATTTTCATTAATTTCTCCTTAGATTTTTGCCTAGTTTATCAAAATCTTATTTAAACTAAAGCTAATATCTAATCTCAAAAGAAACGCTAAAATTTCTACCAGGAGCAGTATACCGCTCAAGTCCGGTACCATCAAATTTAACATAGCTTTGGTTACCGTTATATCTAAGCTGTCTTAAATTTTCCCAAGTAGAATACTCTTTGTTAAAAATATTAAACACGCCTGCATTGATGCTGAAATTTTTACTGATCTTATAACCCATAGTTAAGTCAAAGACAAAATAGCTTTTACTTAGGAATTTATGTGCTTCTGGCTGAGTTGTACCAGTCACTTTGCCTGTATCTCTATCGACGATTATCTGAGAAAAATTTGGTGGTATTTTTGAAACCGCATCTTTTGCTTTTTTAGCTGCTACAAATTTGCTAGTTAATAAGAGATCAAATTTATTATCACTATACCCAAGTCCAGCCACTGCAGTAAACGGCTGAATAGCCATAAGTGAAGTCCCGTCATTTTTTTTGCCACGCGCATAAGTCGCCTTTAAGCTTGCATATAAATTTTCACTTAAATTTAGTGCATTCCCATTTACACGTGAATTTAGCTCCAAGCCTTTGACGGTGGCTCTACCAACATTTACGTGTTTAAAATCGAGACTTTTTTTGCTGTATTTTTTTACAAACTCCCATGTATCAAAATCAAGTTCTTCTATCTCGTCAATACCAACATCATAATCAGTATCAATAAAATCTCTATATTTAGAATAAAAAACACTAAGAGCAAGTGCATAACTCTGACCTGATGACAATAAACTTACCTCATGATTAAAGGCTTTTTCTGGTTTTAGTTCCAAATTTCTAACATATCTTGTACTATCCCTAGGTGTATCAAAATACATCTCCTCCACTCTTGGCGCACGAAAACCAGTACTAAACGCATAGTTAACACTCAAATTGTTATTTATATCATACTCGACTCCTGCATTGTAGGTAACGGCTTTAAATTTACTTTTTTGTAGCTCTGGTGTTGTGACCATTTTATATCCTGTACCAGAGGCAATATTTGCTTGCTCTGGTTTATATACATATCTATCAAGCCTAACTCCATAATTTAGACTTAAGGCCTCATTTAAGCTCATATCGTCACCTAGAAAAGCATATTCAAGAGTGCTTTTTACTGGCTGAGCAAATGTTACGTCCGTTGCTTTAACCGGCTTAAAAGGATTTGCTGGATCCACAATAAAACCACTACCGCTCCATTTTGTATTAAAACTTTGTCTAAGTTGTAAATTTTTATTTTTAAAGGTAGAGATATGCCTACCAAGACCAAAACTCAAGATGTGAGAAAATTTACCTGCATTAATGTCACCACTCATGCCACTTATATCGAACTGTTTTTTATCTTGAAAAAATTCATAGCTATCTTTTTGATCAAAACTTGAGTTGTATTGCATGTCGTTTGGATAGTTTGCATGATATCTTGTGAAATTTGACCTCTGCTGCACTCTTTGCTTATAAAAGCTTATCTTTAAATTACTTAGTAAAGCATCATGGTCTGGCACAAACTCATAGTAAATTCCATATCTTTTGTAAGGGATGCTATCTCTTGTTTGCTTTCTATTAAGTGTTGCGGTGCTATTACTCTTCTCTTCGGTAAAATAGTTTTGCCTAAAGTCTTCATAGGATGTATTTATAAAATGCGAGTCAACCCTATAGCCAAATTTCATCAAATTTGAGTGTGTGCGAAATCTCACGTCATCAGGCAAAATTCTACCAAAAGAGCAAAGTTCTGGGTATTTATCTGCCAAATACGAATCCTCTATACTAGTCCCCATTCCACAAAATGGCACATCATCCAACTTACCGCTGTAAAAATTTTTTGTCTGCTTGCCACGCTTGTACGTGTGCTGAAACAGTGTTTCGATCCCGCCTGCTTTTACGCCTGCACCTGCAACTTGTCTAAATTCACTATTTTTTGATGCATATGCGCTTTTGCTATAAAAACCAACATTTTGCCCATCCCTTACAAAGTCATCAACATTTTTTGTCTGCATACTAACGCTACCACCGATCGCACCGCTACCTTTGTTTAATGAATTTGCACCTTTTATAAATTCTACACTGCTTATGTTTTCAAGCTCGGTGCTGTTTCGGTTTCCATTTAAAATCCCTAAAATATTGTAAGAGCGGGGCATAAAACTCTCAACGGCTTCCATTCCGTCTATTTTTAAAGAAACCCTATCACTATCTACACCTCGTATAGCATATCCATTATTACCACTTCTACCACCTTCTGTAACAGTTACGCCAGTTTCGTTTCGCACAAGATCTCGCTCAGAGAAAATTTGACCCTTTTTTAACTCGCTTTTACTAAGCTCTGTTTTTTTCGATGATATACCAGCCGCACTTACAACAACACCTTCTAGTAGCAGATCTTGCGATGCAAAGACAAAGCTGGACGCCACACCAGAGATAAACAAAATTCTACAAATTTGCACAATGTCTCCTTAAATTTGAAAAATAACTTGAAAGTGTAGTGTTATTTATATAAATTTATTTTGAATTTAAAAATCAATATTTTGTAAAACAATATTTTAGTATGAAAACTTTTAAAATTGGTTTTGATATTATTTTTTAGAATGTATTAAGTAAATAAATTTTGAAGTTATATATTTTAAAAATCTGTTTTTATCTTGCTAGATTAACTTGATATTTATGCTTCTAAATTTAACACTTATACGATTTTTAACATCGCCGCGCTAATGATGATGAGCGATAAAAAGAGAGCTTTTTCTAAATTTACCTTTTCGTTGTTAAATACCATGCCAACCAGCACCGCTCCGACCGCTCCCATACCCGTCCAGATCGCGTACGCCACCGACATCGGCATAGCCTGCATCGCGTAGCTCAAAAGCCAGAGAGAAATGGCGAAATTTGCGACCAAGATCAAAAAATTAGCCGCCTTTTTCACGCCGAAGCTTTTTTGAAATTTGGTTAGGAAAAAAACGCCCGAGACCTCACAGAACCCGGCCGCCAAAAGAGCTAAAACATGCGTCAAGATTTTAGCCTTTTTAACCCCAGCACGCCAGCAATCAGCGTCGCTATGAAAAATAGCCGCAAGAGATCGGGCGTCTGGCCGCTTGCGCGAAATTCGCTCACGATCTCGGCGATCACGACGAAAAACGCCCCAAGCCCAACAAACACAGTGTATGTGATACTAATGGGCAAATATTTCATCGCCATGATAAAGGACGTGAAGCTAACACAAACGAGCATCGCAGTGAGCGCGATCTCCGGTGCGCTTGATGCGTGCTTTAGCCCATACGCCCAGCCGCACTCGGCGACTGCGCCGCCTAACACCCACAAAAAGCCCTTAGTTTGCATCGCCCAGGGCGTCTTTTATCTTAAAAATTTGAGCTATATTCGCGTCTAGTTCGTCTAAATTTAGCATATTTGGTCCGTCGCAAAGCGCCTCACAAGGATTAATATGCGTCTCGTAAAAAAATCCGTCCACGCCCGCAGCCGCCGCAGCTCGCGCTAGATACGGCACGAATCTCGCGTCGCCGCCACTTTTTTCGCCAAGAGCGCTTGGCATCTGCACGCTATGCGTCGCATCGAAAATCACGGGCGCAAACTCCCTCATCAGCACCAAATTTCGCATATCTACGACTAAATTTCCGTAGCCAAAGGTGCTGCCTCGCTCTGTTAGCCACACTCCGTTTTGTTTAGCAACCTCGTATCCGTCGCCCTTTACGCCGCGCGTTTCTAGCACTTTTTTGACCGAATGCTTCATCGCAGACGCCGCCAAAAACTGTCCTTTTTTGATATTTACGACCGCTTTTGTTTTAGCCGCAGCTACGAGCAGATCGGTCTGGCGGCACAAAAACGCCGGGATTTGCAGCACGTCGGCCACTTCGCCTACGGGCGCGGCCTGGTAGCTCTCGTGGATATCGGTTAAAATTTTAAAACCGAATTCCTTTTTGACCTTGGCTAAAATTTCGCAACCCTTCTCCAGCCCGGGTCCGCGAAATGAGCTTATGCTTGTGCGATTTGCCTTATCAAAGCTTGATTTGAAATAAAAATCTATCCGCTTATCTTCGTTAAATTTAACTAGCCTTTTTGCCACGTCAAAAACGAGCTGCTCGCTTTCTATGACGCAAGGCCCTGCTATTAGTATCATTTTTTCTCCTTTATTTTTCTTTCACAACTAAGATTCCGCTCACTATTACTAGCAAGATGCCTAAAAGTGCCGTTTGATTTGGCAATACATCGCCCATAAAATAGCCAATTATAAGCGTAAAAATGACGTCTGCGTAGCTAACCGCAGCGATCACTCCGGCCTTTTTACCAACCGCGAACGCCTTTGTCATGTACGACTGAAAAAAATATCCGCTAAGTCCCATTAGCAAGATAAAAACAACGTTATACCAGCTTGGCATGCTAAATTTTGAAAACAAAAAATCAAGTGGCTCGTAGGTGAAAAATTCTGCCAAACCCATGCAAATAAGTGGCAAAAACGAGCCCCAAAGCATGAAGCTTAGCACGATGACATTTGTGCCGTAGCTCTTGTTTAGCTCCTTTACACTTGTGTATGCGATCGCCGCACCAAGGCCGCTCCAAACGCCGATAATATCAGTCTTGCTTATGCCTAAATTTGGCTGGATAACAAGCAAAATTCCACCAAATCCCAAAAATACAGCAAACCAGCCAAGTGAGCTTAGACGCTCTTTAAAAATAAAGGCTGCAAGGATAGCTGTAAAGATTGGATTTGTCTTTTGAAATGTAAAAGCTGTGGCCAAATTTACGTGTGCGACGTTATAAAAAAATGCAAAAAGAGCCACCGTGCCCACAAAACCGCGAAACATCAGTAAAAAAAAGTGCCCGCCAGTTTGTTTAAATGGAAATTTATAGATGGCGTAGATGACGATGAAAAGTCCGATCAAATTTCTAAAAAAAACAACTTCGATAGAAGGCATATCTTTGCTCAGATACTTTGCAAATGCGCCAGTCACGGCAAACATAAAGCAAGCAAAGAGCATGTAAAAAATGCCAAGATGTGAAATATAAAACCTTTTTAACATCGCAAAACCTCTAAATTTAAAGCACTCATTTTAATAAAAAATGGCTTAAATTTTGGTTGATTTTTTCTTTTATTTCGGCGCTTTTAAGCGTAATTTTATACTTTATATAAGAGAAAAATTTGTATAATCAGCCATCATAAAAAGGACAAAATTTGCAAAAAGTAATATTAGTAGGCAAGCCAAATGTCGGCAAAAGCTCACTTTTTAACCGCTTAGCAAGAAGACGCATCGCCATAACAAGCGACGTTAGTGGCACTACAAGAGATACAAACAAAGCTAAGATCGAAGTTGAGGGCAAAGAGTGCATATTGATCGACAGCGGCGGGCTTGATGATAGCAGCGAGCTTTTTAAAAACGTAAAAGCAAAGACCTTGGCAGAGGCTAAAAACTCAGACGTTATCCTCTACATGGTCGATGGCAAAATGATGCCAGATGATGAGGATAGAGCCATTTTTTACGAGCTTAGTAAGCTAAATTTACCAATCGCTCTAGTCATCAATAAAATCGACAGCAAAAAAGACGAGCAAAGAGAGTGGGAATTTGTAAGTTTTGGCGCAAAAAACTCATTTGGCATTTCAGTAAGCCACAACACTGGCGTCGATGAGCTTAGCATCTGGCTAGCAAAACACTTAGAAGCGAAAGTGCAAATAAAGGCCGATACGAGCGAAGATTTTGATGATTTTTTAGAAAACTATAACGACGAGGGCGAGCTAAGCGACGAGATAGACTATGAGAGCAAAAACATCAGAGTTGGCATCATAGGCCGCGTAAATGTCGGCAAAAGCTCACTTCTAAATGCTCTTGTAAAAGAGAGTCGTGCCGTAGTTAGCGACGTGGCAGGCACTACGATCGACCCAGTCAATGAAATTTACGAGCACGATGGCAGAGTTTTTGAGTTTGTCGATACTGCTGGTATCAGAAAGCGTGGCAAGATCGAGGGCATCGAGAGATACGCACTAAATAGAACTGAGAAAATTTTAGAAGAGACGGACGTGGCGCTACTTGTACTTGATAGCTCTGAGCCACTAACCGAGCTTGATGAGCGTATCGCTGGCATCGCCTCAAAATTTGAGCTTGGCGTCATCATCGTGCTAAACAAATGGGACAAAAGCAGCGAAGAATTTGACGAGCTTTGCAAGGAGATAAAAGATAGGTTTAAATTTCTCTCATACGCGCCAATCATCAGTGTTTCGGCACTTGGCGGCAAAAGAGTGCATAAAATTTACCCGCTCATAGTTGAAATTTACAAAAACTACACCCAAAAAATCCAAACTTCAAAGCTAAATGAAGTGATCGGCGAAGCAACCAAAGCGCACCCACTGCCACGAGATAAAGGCAGGGTCGTAAAAATTTACTACGCAGTGCAGTTTAAAACAGCGCCTATCATGATAGCGCTCATAATGAACCGCCCAAAATGCCTGCACTTTAGCTACAAGCGCTACCTGACAAACAAGCTTAGAGAGAGCTTTAGTCTAGCTGGCGTGCCTATCGTGCTAATCCCTAAAAAACGTGGAGAGAGTGATGAAGACAAAGAACAATAATATCGTTTTGATAGGGTTTATGGGCGTTGGCAAGGGCACGACTGCAAGGGCGCTAAGCAAGGCGCTAAAGACGATGAACCTTGACTGCGACGACTTGCTAGAGAGCTCACAAAATATGAAGATAAAGGCTATCTTTGATGAATTTGGCGAAGAGCATTTTAGGCAGCTTGAAAAAGATCTAGCCAAATTTCTAGCCACAAATGTCAAAAATGCGATCATCTCGACAGGTGGAGGCTTTGCGAAAGTTAAAAATTTAAACAAAATAGGCACCGTGATCTATCTAAAAGCAAGCTTTGATGCGATCATGCAAAGGCTAAAAAATAGCAAAAATAGCGAGAAAAAACTCGCCAAACGCCCACTTTTAAGCGACCTGAAAAAGGCTGAAGCGCTGCATCTGGAGCGAGAAAAGCTCTATGAGAAAAAGGCTGATTATATCGTTGAAGTGGAGGGCAAAACTCCAAAGCAGATCGTAAAAGAGATAAGGATACTTTTAAAAGTTTAGTTGCAAAGTGGCGAGGGCTACTTGCAACGATAAATTTCAAGATCAGGCTGGATGGTTGTCTGGCGTGGTGTTAAAATTTGAAATGTTTGAAATAAATTTAACGTTTTGTACTTAGAAATTTTTGCAAAATGTTTGAGGAGAATTTAAATATTGTGCAGTCAAATTTTAATCAAAGCTAGGCATTTAGCCTGCTAAGCTAAATTTTAAGATTAGACTAGATAAAAATATCTATCCTGATGTTAAAATTTAAAAGCTTTTAGCAAAGATTTTTGTTTAGGCGAGGCAAAATTTTGTTTTTAAGCCAAGGCTAGACGCATAATCTGCTAGTTAAATTTTAATATTAGATTAGATACAAAAACTCTAATGTAACGTTAAAATTTAAAAAGTATTTTTAGCGAAGTATTTTGAGATGAATTTAAATGTTGTGCAGTCAAATTTTAATCAAGACTAGGCATTTAGCCTGTCGATGATTAAAATTTACAAACTCATTTAAAGGCGCTCAAAAAAAACGAAGCCAAAATTTGAAAGGATAAGATGAGAGTATTAACCGGCCTTCAACCCTCCGGCAAACTACACCTTGGCAACTATTTTGCCTCGATAAAGCAGATGGTTGATATGCAAGAGCAAAATGAGATGTTTATGTTTATAGCAAACTACCATGCGATGACGAGCCTTAGCGAGGCCAAAGCCCTAAAGCAAAACACTTTTGAGGCTGCGTGTGCGTTTTTGGCACTTGGGATCGATCCAAATAAAAGCATATTTTGGGTGCAAAGTGACGTTAAAGACGTGCTTGAGCTTTACTGGGTGCTAAGCCAGCATACGCCTATGGGGCTTCTTGAGCGCGCACATAGTTATAAAGACAAGGTCGCAAAAGGTCTTAGTTCGCACCACGGACTCTTTAGCTATCCAGTTTTGATGGCAGCTGACATTTTGCTTTATAATGCGCAGGTCGTACCCGTAGGCAAGGATCAGATCCAGCACGTAGAGATCGCACGTGATATTGCGATAAAATTTAACAACGAACATGGAGAAATTTTTACATTGCCTGAGGCGAAGATCGATGAAAATGTCGCCACCGTGCCTGGCACAAACGGCGAAAAGATGAGCAAAAGCTATGGCAATACAATCGACATCTTTGCCGATGCTAAAACGCTTAAAAAGCAAATTTCTAGCATCGTGACAGATGGCACGCCGCTTGAAGAGCCAAAGCAGTGGCAAAACTGCAACGTCTATAATATCGCCAAACTTTTCTTAGACGAGAGTGGGCAAAAAGAACTTCAAGCTAGATACGAGCGTGGTGGCGAGGGTCATGGGCACTTTAAAGCTTATCTAAATGAGCTTATTTGGGACTATTTTAAAGATGCGAGAGAGAAATTTGAGCATTATCAAAATAATCCTGACGAAGTGTCTGGAATTTTAGAAATAGGAGCCAAAAAGGCAAGTAATGTTGCTCAAACAACGATAAAAAAAGTTCGTGAAGTAGTCGGAATTTATTAATAAAGGAAAAATATGCAAAATTTATATCCATACGCACAGATAGTTCATCTTTTCTGTGCAATCATCTTTGTTGGTTACCTCTTTTTTGATGTAATCATTTTTAAGGCAGCTTGTAAAAAAATGCCACCTGAGCTTGCTCAAAAGGCAAAACAAGCTATCGGTTCAGTTGCTATTAAGATAATGCCACTTTGTATCTTGCTTTTGGTATTAACTGGAGGAATGATGATGAGTAACTGGGTCGGATCAAAGGCTGGAGGCTACTTTGAGACAAATTTACAAATCATTTTTATGATCAAATTTTTCTTAGCAATGCTAATCGTAGCTGCGGTTATAACAAATTTGAGCTGCAAATTTATATTTAAACGCCCTAGCCCACTTGGCAACATCCACCCATTTGCGCTAACAGCGGCAGTTTTTATCGTACTTTTTGCAAAAGTTATGTTTATGGTTTAAGGATATAGGATGATAAATTTAAAACTACTCGAGACAAATTACGATGAATTTGTAAAAAAACTTGAGGGAAAAAATGTAAAAGCTGGGCTACTTGACGAGCTTTTACAAACTTTTAACGAGCTAAAACAAAAACGTAAAGCACTTGAAAATTTCCAAGCGATCCAAAACGCAAAGAGCAAAGAGCTTGGCATAAAGGCAAGAGCTGGCGAAGATGTAAGCGAGCTTAAAAATGAGCTAAATTTAAATAAAGCTGCACTTGCTGATGCTGATGATATCGTTAAACAATATGAAGAAAAGCTTGAGCAAATTTCATTTAACGTGCCAAATATCACCGATGATGACGTACCATTTGGTAAGGACGAGGATGATAATGTCTGCATAAAAACGGTACTTGAGCCAACTAAATTTAGCTTTACGCCAAAAGAGCACTGGGAGCTAGGTGAGAGCCTTGGCTGGCTTGACTTTGAAAGGGGCGCAAGGCTCTCAGGATCTCGCTTTACCGTGCTTCGCGGCATGGGAGCAAGGCTAAGTAGAGCGCTTGTTAATTACATGATCGACTTTAACAGCGCGCGAGGCTTTGAGCTTGTAAATGTCCCTTATCTAGTAAGTTCAAACACACTTTTTGGTACTGGCCAGCTGCCTAAATTTGAAGAGGATCTTTACAAAGTACGCGACGAGGACCTTTATCTCATCCCAACTAGCGAAGTGCCTGTGACAAATTTATACAATGACACGATCATTGAAGCTGAGCAGTTACCTATAAAGATGACTTGCTACTCAGCATGCTTCCGCCAAGAGGCAGGCTCAGCAGGACGTGATACTAGAGGCATGATCCGTCAGCATCAGTTTGAAAAGGTCGAGCTAGTAAGTATCACAAGACCTGATCAAAGCGAAGACGTGCTAAATGAAATGGTAGCGTGCGCAAGCGATCTACTAACTAGCCTTGGACTTCCTCACCGCCATATGCTTCTTTGCAGTGGTGACCTAGGCTTTAGCGCGGCAAAGACGATAGATCTTGAGGTTTGGTTGCCTGGTCAAGGTAAATATAGAGAGATTAGCTCTATATCCAATACTCGTGATTTTCAAGCAAGGCGTGCAAAAATTCGCTTTAAAGATGGCAAGAAAAATATGCTTGTAAATACGCTAAATGGCTCAAGTCTAGCTGTGGGTAGGACGCTAATAGCAATAATGGAAAACTACCAAAAAGCAGATGGCACTATCGAAATTCCAGAAGTTCTTAAAAGGTATATGTAGTGGCTGAAGAAGAGGTTGTAGTTTTAAAACCACCTGGCGAGCAAGCAGAGCAAGCACCTGAAGAGGCAAAAGCTGAGACACCTGAAGAGATCGTCTCGCTTGAGAGTATCGCAAGTGAAGGTGTACTACAAGATGAGAGCATCCCAGAGCCAATCCCTGTAAAAAAGAGCAATAAAAAGCTCTTTATAGTAGCAGGTGTGGTCGCTCTAGTGCTTATTATCTTGATAGTGGTTTTGCTAGTTATCTTGCTAAAGAAAGACAAAAAAGAGAACATAGATACTGCAAGTATCGTAAAAAATATAGAAAACAACTACCAAACGCAAAATTTCGGCGCTTCAAAGATCGATGAAATGATAAATAAGGCCAATCAGCTCTACGAGCGTGGCAATAAATTTGAGGCTCTAAAAATTTATGAAAACATAGCTGTTTATAACCAGTCACTTTCAAACTACAACCTCGGCGTTTCGCAGATGAAACAAGAAAGATGTGATGAGGCGATCGTATCTTTTAACAAAGCTATAACCGATAGAGAAAACACGGCGGTTAGTGCGATAAACGCAGCCGTTTGCTCACTCGAGCTAAATAGCACCAAAAATTTTAACTACTATATAGGACTTGCTGATTCATTTTTGCAGTATGAGAACAACTCGCCACTTTATAGCTATTACTACGCACTTATAAACTATTATAAAGGCAACTATTACGAGGCGCTTCAAGCGCTTTCTCATCCAAATACTGCGGATTATAAAAATGAATATGCGTATTTAAGTGCAAAGATTTTATCACTTCTTGGAGATGATGAAAGAGCAATAGCCAAACTTGAGAGCCAAAAGGCATTTAAGGCCGACTTCACGCTAGCACAGCTCTATGCAAGACTTGGCAAATACGACAAGGCAAGGGATTATTTAACAAAAGCTTCTAAGAATACGCCAAATATCGATCTTATCAAGATGACTGAGGCGCTAATTGATCTAAAAACTTCTGACTATGGCGACGCGGCTGCATTTATCAAAGATGTTTACGACTACAATGCTTCTTTGCCAAGTAAAATTTACAAGATAAAAACGATACTAAAGCCTGATCTTTTTGATGTCAGCCTAGCTCAGGCACACTTTAGTGATGATATGTTTTTTGATAGAACAAGGCGCTATGAGACGCTTTTCTACTTCGCACCCTACAAGGTCTTTGACGCAAAACAGAGCATCGAGCAGATAAGAAAAGGCGGCGTTAGCGTCTTTTTAGACGATACATCAGCAGCAAACGACTATCTTAGCCAAAGTGCAGCTGCTTCAAAAGTAAATGCAAAACTTAGTGAAGCTATTGCAAAAGCACTAAGCTACCGCTTAAAAGAAGCAAATAAAGAGTTTGAAGAGCTAGCTAGCACTTATCCAAATCACTCTATCTTGCAATACAACCTCGCCCTAAGCTACGCTCAGCTTGGAAATTTTAGCCTTGCAGCAAAACACTTCATAGCAAGCTATCACCAGGATGTAAATAACCATCTTGCAGGTATTTTTGGGGCGATTTGTCTAGATATAAATAGAAATTTAAACCCAAAACTCATTGAGGAGATCGGCGAAAATTTAGAAAATGACAAGAGTTTAAAGCCTGTAAATTTATACGCCTCGCTTCTAAGCCTGGTTAACGGCAACCAAAGTGCGATGATAAGATGGCTTGAAGAGCCAAAAGAACAGACAATGCTAAATTTAGCCTTTGATATTATCATCGCAAAAGTAACAAACAATGACGAGCTAATGGCAAAGAAAGCTGATGAGCTACTAAAAATTTTACCAAATGATATTATTGCAAATATCTTAAATTTCATCTCGAAAAACAAAGAGCAAAATGTCAAAGAGTATGCAAAAGCGATTCAAATTCACTTTAATGGCAAGCAGCTTGATTCAAACGCTTTCTATCACGGCGCTGATATCATCAAAAAGCAATACATCAAGCTACTTCAAATTTCAGGCCTACTTACAAGAGAGCGTGATAAGTTAAGAGCCGAGCTAAAAAATGCTCCAAAGAATATAAATTTAATCCAAACTCTAGCCTACATCGATATCTTTACAAATGACTTTGAAGAAAGCTATAAACTTTATAATCAAGCAATCGATGAGTTTAAAGTAAATGACGCTAGCACATTGTTTTTAGCATCTGTGGCTGCAACAGGAGCTGGAAAAGTATCAAACGCGATCGCACTTTTAGAGCTAACAAAACTAAATGATGCTAGTGCTATCGAAAATAGAATAGCTCTTGGCCTAATGTATCAGCAGATAGACAATATAAAAGCAGCTCTTATACAATACAGCAAAATAGGAAATGTTGAGTATGAAAGCGAATTTTACGACTTTGAGATAGATAATGAGTGATAAAAACTAGGTCTTTATGCGCCTAGTTTTAACTATTTTAAATACTAAGCAATATCTAAAATTTCAAGATTTATTTGATCTAAGACTTCACTAAATTTATAGATCATATCACCACATTTATACTCAATACTCTTACCACTCTTTTTGTTTTTTTGAGATAAAATTTTCTCCATCATACTGGGAAGCTCTTTTTGTAAAAGTAGTTTATAAGACATCCCCATTCCATGCCCTAAAAACTTTATAAATTTGCCATCAACCTCACTCTCATCTTTTATCATATGTAGTGTTGCGTTAAATTTAAGTTTCTTAAGAGCCTCGTAAAGCTCGATTTTATCCTTTGCTGGAGCTATTTCTTTATCACAAATACAGTGATAGCTCACGTAAATTGGCTTTTTATAGCTACTCTGAACATTTAAATGATCTAAATTTAGGATGTTTCTTATCTCTTCTCTTGCGTCAATAAAATAGTATGGTGATTTTTCATTAAGCGTCCAGTAGGTCTTATCAAAAAAATAAAGATATAAATTTTGATACAAAATGCCAGTACCAAAACAAAAATAGTTAGTAAAATCTATCTCTTTACCAAAGCCAATAAGACGCCATAAAAAAATGGCATAAGAGCTATTATCTATCACGGCATCAACTAGCCATGGAGCGATCTTAGCACACATATGTGCCAGATATCCACCATGTGAGCTGCCTACTATTATCACTGGTAGATGCTCAAATTTGGCACTATTTATATATTTTTTTGTATAAAGCACGGCATTTAGCACATCTAATGCTTGCATAACACCAAAATTTTGATATTCATTTTTTGTCGGTACCATCGTAATGCTAGCATTTAGTCTAAAATCAGCCGGTAAAATACCTCTCTCTTTTCGAATAGTAATCTCTTTGCTAAGAAATTTAAGCAGCAAATCAACCTTCTCGTGGCAGTCGATACTTTTCAGATCAATTGGTAAATTTATACCTATACTTGATAGTTCTCTTGTTAAGATTTCGCGATCTATATCATCAAGTCCAAATTTCGCCCCAAGCTGTGGGCGGTTGCCTATACAGTGATAATCCACACTAATGCATGCAACATCATAAGTCTCTGCCATGGTTCGCATGAGATTAGCTCTATATCCAAGGTCAGAGTCTTCTCCAAGCCCAGGGATAATCACCAAAAGAGCTTTTGCATCCTTGGCATTGTCATAACAGGAATAAAAGGAGAGAGGAGAGCTTCTTTTTATACCAAGTTCAATATCATCACAAGATGAAATTTCATAGCCTCCATCAACTAGCATTTAAATCCTTTTAAATTTACTAATTTCTCCTATTTTTGCGAGACATTATAAAAAAAGCTAACGATCTGTTTTGCTAGACGTTCTTTAAAAAATGGCCAAATGTAGCTTGGCGAATAGACATTGCCAGCTTGCATAAGTGAGATATTTGTCGCCTTTTCGCCACCATTTTTTGGACGCACTAGCACGCTTACTTGCATGTGATAAGTATAGCTATTCGTGCTAAAGTCATCATCATCGTAATAGCCAAATGGGAAAAACATCGAGTAGCCAAAGCCAAAGCTTGGTCTACCAAAACCATATCCCATCCCCATTGAAAATCTAGGATCTCTTTTGATTATCCTAGAAAAGCTTTGCACATCGCCAAGGATGATGAAGTCAGCATTTTTGATATTTGGCTCGTTTCTAAAACCAGCCTTTGCAAACTCGCTTAAAATTTCAGCATTTACATCTTGCCCGGTCGCACTATTTTTAAAATTTACATAGACGCTTCTGTTTGCTTCATTAAGCGTAAAAAATATAGGCTCGCTCGTTTTGACCGAGATATTTGGAGTGCTGTTAGCACATCCAACAAAAAATACTGCTAAGACAAATAAAAAGAAATTTTTCATATTCACTCCTACAAGAGCGATCTTATAGCACTTTCAAGTACGCTTTTTGGTGTAAGACCGATAAATTTTGATCGCATCTTACCATCTTTATCAAAAAAATAGATAACTGGCACGCCCATGACGCCACCAACTGCCTTGCTAAAGTAATCAACTGAAACCTTATCGCTAGTAGTTTTAAAGGTGATGTTGTGCTCTTTTAAAAGCTCAATATCTTTATCAAAACCCTTACTAGGCCCTAAAACACCAATGAATTGAACCTCTTTACCATACTCTTTTTCAAGCGTATTTAGGTCAGGTATTGCGGCCTTGCACACTCCGCAGTCAGTGCCAAAGAAAAATAGCATATATGGCTTATCGCCTATCTTTAGCCTCTTTTCTGTTGGGAAAAACTGCGTATCAATGCCACTTGAGTCATTTAGCGTAATGTGATGCTTCTCATACTGCTTGACGCAGCCCATAACTAGGGCTGAGACTAGACATAAAAATAAAATTTTATATCTCATTTGGCACCTTTGGGTTTTCAATAGTGCGAATTTTCTCTAGCTTACCGTGTCTTAGATATACGATCTTATCACCATACTCGCCAAGATCAGGGTTGTGAGTTACTAGAAGTATCGTCTTGCCCTCTTTTCTTAGCTTGCAAAATAGATCAAGTATAACTCTTTCATTTGCTTCATCAAGGTTACCAGTTGGCTCATCTGCTATTAAAATTTCAGGATCGTTTATGAGTGAGCGTGCGATACAAAGGCGTTGTTGCTCACCACCACTTAGCTGACTTGGTCTGTGTGTTAGCCTGTGAGAAAGACCAACTGCCTCAAGTGCCTTTTTAGCGTCTTCTTCATCAACTGAGCTGTGATAGTACTGAGCGATCATCACATTTTCAAGTGCGCTAAGATATGGCACTAAGTGAAACTGCTGAAAAATAAGACCGATTTTCTCGCGTCTAAATTTAAGTGTATCGTCAGCATTTAGATTGCTCGCATCATCGCCACCAAGCATATAAGTGCCACTACTTGGAGTATCCATTAGTGAAAGGATATTTACAAGCGTACTCTTACCACTACCACTTGGCCCCATGACGCTGACCCACTCACCTTTTTTAACCTCAAAATTTATATCATCAAGTGCTTTAACATCGCCAAAAATTTTACAAATATTTTTTAATTCTAGTGCATTTTGCATATCATTCTCCTCTTAATGTATCTGCCATTTTATTATTAAGTGCCCGTTTGATCGGATAAAATGCTGCGATCGCTGCAAATAAAAGCGATATTATCACAGCTACTGGGATGCTTAAAATTCTAAAATCAATACTAGAATCAAATATCGCATAACCTAAAATTTGAGCTAGTAAATATCCTAAAAATGCACCAACTAATGCTGAGATGAGCGCTGTCACAAATGTCTCAAAGCCAAATAGCTTTAATACATCCTCTTTGCTTGCACCTATGGCTCTTAGAAGTGCGATCTCCTTTGAGCGAGAGAGCAAGATAGCACTAAGCGTTGTGTTTACGCACATTGAAGTAATGAGTAAAATAACAAGGCTAACAAGTGCCATTAATAGCTTTATTTTCTCTAAAATATAGCCCTCAGACTTTGAGACCTTTGCCACTGGTTTTGCAGCTATTTCATCATTACTAATAGTCTTTGCAAGTGATGTTATCTCATCAAAGTTACCAAGTACAACAGCTTCAGCATAGTTTATTTTGCCAGCTTTATTTGAAATTTTTTGAGCCAAAGATAGTGATGTGATCAAAAGCGCATCCTCTTTGTCGCCACTTGCGACTACGCCTTTTATCTTTACATTTATACTCTCATTTGAGCCAATGGCGCGAATTTCTATATCATCGCCTGCTTTAAAGCCAGCCTGACGAGCTAAATCGACGCCTATTAGCACGTTTTTATCGTCAAAATCGACATTTATCATCGTTCCATCTCTAACATCTAAAAATGGTTTAACTTTTTTTAGATTGCTAAATTTTGTTCCCATGACGATAGCATTTGTTGGACCGATATTTGCCTGAGCAAAGAGATAACCGCTCTCACCAAGAAGCTTATCTTTTGGTACTTTAGCTATCATTTCATTGTAAGTTTTTTCATTCATATCATCGCTTGTAGCCATATCTTTTGGAGCAAAGATCATATTTGCACCATAAGTTTTTAGCTCACGTGAGACCTTTGAGTCAATGTCAAGATAGACATTAACAAACGCAGCACACACGCATGCTCCAAGTAAGATAGAGATCACGATGACCATTACTCTTGATGAGCCATTTTTTAAACTTTTATAAATTGTATTGTAAAAGAATTTGCTATTTGCGGTCATATAGCACCTCCGCAGGTAGTAAATTTATGACGTTTCTCATTGGCATTAGCGAGCCAACGACTGAGATAAGCAGGGCAAATGCCACGCTTATTGGCAGCACTATCCATGCTATGCCTATGCCGTGAGAGAATATGATGTAAGACATCACGTAGCTTAGTGCGTATCCTAAAAATGCTCCCGTGATACCTGCAAAAAAGGCTACCACAAGGCTCTCGCTAGCAAAAAGGGCGTAAATTTCAAAGTTACTAGCACCTATAGCTTTTAAAAGACCGATCTCTTTCTTACGGCGGTAAATTTCACTTGTCATTAGCGACGTTATACCAATAGCTGAAACCACAAGAGCGATGATGCTAACGATACCCATTAGGCTTTGGATTTTCTTTACAATGTTACTCTCTGCATCGCTGACTTGAAGGCTCGCCTTTGCGCTAACGTTTGGTAAATTTTCTTCTATCTGAAATGCGATCGAGCCTGCATAAGCTGAGCAGTACCATTTGTCGTACTCTGCACTATCAAGGTTGTCTAAATTTCTTCTTGCTTTTAGCGATAGGTCATTTTCTGGGATCGTCATAGCTGAGACTTCAGCCTTTGTGTATGAGTTTGCATGTCCAGAGAGACCTCCAGCAAGCTTTAGCGATCCAACTAGCTTATGCGTCTCGTCACTAGCTCCTTTTAAAATTCCAACTATTTTAACCTCTCTTGTGCCGTTTTTACCAGTAAGGCTAAGCTTGTCGCCAACTTTTAAATTTTTAGCCTTAGAAAGTTCTTCGCCAACTAAAATTTCATCCATACTTTCATCTTTTGGCCAAGCGCCCTCAACGCCCCAAAATCCATACAAGCTCTTAACACCTGTGCTAAATTCTGGCTCATCTTTTAGTCCGATATTTTTATCAAAATATGTCCCCTCAAAGCTAAATTCATCGCCTTTAGCGTCTTTTACCTTTGTCTCTAAAAACGGCGCAAAAGCAACGATGTTATTTCGCCAAAAGATCTCTTTTATCTTGTAGATATCAGCTTCTGGGAGTAAATTTTGTGATTTTAGTGGAGTGAAATTTTTACCTTCGATCTCGATGCTTAGGCTCTCACCACGCGGTAAAACGACAATATTTGAGCCATATCCTCTAAGCTCACTTGCCACTTGATCACCGATTTTTAGCGTGATATTTAGCATGCAAGATATCAAAAGAGCAGCTAGCAAGATGGTGATAAACGCCATCGTCTTTTGCACCTTTGAGCCAGTGATCGAGCTTTTTATCATTCTTAGTTGCATATTTTTCATTTTAACGTTCCATTTGTTTCTACATATTTTTCTGGATTTGCTTCAAATTTCGCCTGAGTTTCGTTGCTCTCAAAGAAATATGTGCGTCCGTAGTATAAATATGATCTTGAATCAAGATTGCTCACCTTTTTGTGGCTCACAGGGTCAAGCACCATCTTCTCAACGACCTTGCTAAAGTAGTTTGCCCCTGCGACGATCGTTTTGTAATCAACTATGATATTTTTACCATCGAAGGTAAATGCCATAGGGATCGGGTTACAACCGCCCTCTTTGCCAACTGACGGCAAGAAAATTCTAACATTACAAGAGATACAAATAAGGTCATTGCCTCTTTTTATGTAGCCCATATCACCACATATCATGCACGAGTCAAAGACGATGACTGGAGATGGGCGGTCGCTAAAGCGGTTTAGCAAGAAAAATCTTATCTGTTTGCCCTCATCTGTGATGTAGGCAAATCTGTGAAGTTCATTATCTTTTAACATATCAACATCAAATATAAATTTATCTCCCACTGGCTCAACCAAGACTGGCTCTGAAATTTGAGGTGGGCGAGATGCGTAAAGATCAAAATAAAGTGAAAAGCCAAGCGCTATTAAAACGCTACAAAATGCAAATTTTGCATTGTCAAAGACATTTTCTCTAATGGCTTTTGTAAAGCGGTATTTGATAGAGCCAAATGCGTTTTTATCGATACTTTTTGGCATAAAGCAAAGCGCGATGATGCATAAAAGTAGGATCACAACTATATAAAAATAGGCACTAAATTCTGTGACGTAGATGCCTTTTGCACTGATAGATAAAATTTGAGAATTTAGCTCGCTACTTATCTTTAAAGCACCTGCACGTAAAAGCTCGAGTGCAGTTTGTGAGCTTCTATCAACTAGTAAAAAGAATAATGTGATAAGAGCTAAAATTTTAGCTACTGATGATGGGATGCTAGCTTTTAAATTTGAAATGAAGAAAAATAAAAATAGCATCAAGATCATCGCAAAGATCATCAAAAAGAAGCTAATGACTGAAAGCGTGTCAAGCAGCTCGCCGCCAAATAGCGGGAACAATGCGCTACTTGAGCTATAACCAAAGCCAAAGCCGATGCCTAAAATAAAAAATGTTACGATTTTTGCTATCTTAAGCTCGAAAAATATCCATAAAATGCTAATTAGTAGAAAAACCAGTGTCACAGAATCAATAAAAATTTTAAACTGGTCATCAACAAGCGCATGACGAGCAGCTTTAAAGATAAGCACACCAGCAACAACGCCAAGAAATGATGGTAAAAAGATCATTTTTAAACTTTTGCCATTGTTATTTAAGGCAGCAAAAAGCGTAAATCCAAGGAGGGCTAAAAAGACCTGATAGAAGTAAATTGACATAACTAAACCCTATGAGAATTTTTAAAAAGGGGCGAAAACGCCCCAAAGTGATTATTTAACAGGACCACCTGTCCATTGAAATTTATAAGTTGTTGTGAAAGGCTCAAACCATTTACCAACACCAGTCTCTTTGTCAGCGTGGCGACCAAAGCCTTGTTTCTCTGGATTGTCGATGTGGAATTTAAGCTCATAGTTACCAACACCTGTATCCATTTTTACGTTAGCACCGTAGTGTGGGCCATCGCTTGCAACCATAGGCATAAATGTACCTTTTTTAGTTTTACCATTATCAAGGTTTTTTAGCTCATAGTTGATCTTTAGATATGGGATCCACTCGCCTTCGCCAAAGCCGTTTTTGTTGCCTTTTACAGCGTGGATGTCAGCTTCTAGGTGAAGATCAGCTAAGCTTGGAGCTAGATCAACGCCTTTTGGCTCCATGTCGATTGGCTCAAGATAAACTGCAGCTATCTCCATGCCATTAGCCTCTACAGGCTCGCCGATTGGGTGCTCTCCAGCAAGTGCAAAACCAGCTGCTAAGCTTAATGCTAGAGCTGAACTAAGAATTTTATTCATATTCTCTCCTTTAAATAAAATTAATTTTTATTTTGTTTTGATTTCATGATAACGATGCCTATAATTAGGGCAAGCACCATAATGATTTGAGGTACTAAGCTCTCGTAATATGGCATAAGTCCTAGCCAGTCTCTCATCCAGTCAGGAAAGCTAAGTCCTTTTATGATAGTTGGGATGAAAATTTTGCCCTCAACTAGCTCGCCAACGCCCTTACCAACAAAGACGATCGACATATAAAAGATGATCGCTGATGTAAATATAAAAAATGGTTTAATAGGAATTTTAACAGCGAAAATTTTAAATAAGAAATAGACTATTAAAAGAACGATAAGGCCTACGACAAAGCCAGCTGCGATCATTGAGTAGCCAGCTGAGTCTTTTGCATCAAAGATAAGTGCTTGATAAAATAGCACTGTCTCAGCGCCCTCTCTAAATACCGCTAAAAATACAGTCCACCAAAGCGCTGTGCTTGAGCCACTTGAGATAGACTCAGATACGTGTGATTTGATGTAGTCGTTCCATTTTTTAGCGCCAGCATTTGAAAGAAGCCAGAAGCCAACGTAAAATAGAAGTCCCACTGCAACAAGCATCGTGATGCCTTCCATAAGCTCTCTTTTTTGACCTGCTGCCTCGCCAAAGATGATGTTCATTATCCAAGCCATAACAAAGCTTAAGATGACAGCCACGCCAACTGAGCTATATACGACCTTGCCCATAGCTTTTGCATTGCCAGTTTTTACAAGATATGCAACAACGGCTGCAACTATGATAAGAGCTTCAAAGCCCTCTCTTAAGATGATAGTTAGCGCCCAGATAAATAGCGTCCAAGGTGAGCTTGAACCGCTAGTTTTCTCAAGTGCGGCTGCTAGCTGAGATGACATCTTGCTTGCACTCTCTTCAAGTGTTTTTTCGTCTGCGCCTGATTTCATAAGGGCTACAAGGTTACCAAATGTAGCTTCGATAGCTGTTTTTAAATTTACATCTATCGCGCCTACTTTGTTCTCCATGCCGCTACCTTCAAACTCATCAAAATAGATATCTTGGATATCGCCCATAGCTTTAGCGCTATTGCCACCTTTGTAAAGCGCGATGGCTGCTTGAATTTTGTCATTTATGTTTTTAACAGTTTGAGTGTAGTCTGTGCCGCTATCTTCACTGCTATCGCTAGATGCTGCGCTACTCATATCAACTTTTGCTAGCTTTACTGTTTCAGCTGGAAGTTTAGCGATAGCGTCATACGCTAGCTTTTTGATCTCTTCTAGCTTTGTTTTAAAATCATCTTTTGTTATGCCATTTGCGATGCCGCTTATTGCTTCACCCATCTTTCTTTGGATGTCAGCATCTATGCTTTTGCCATTTTCTATATATTGGCGAACGGCGATTTCAAGTTGAGTGTTTCTATAATCATTAAATTTAGCATCTTGGATAGAATTTTTAGCATCATCTTGTTTGTCGCCCTCGTAGCTTGCTATAGCTTTATCAAGAGTTGCTGATAAATTTTCAAATGCCACCTTCCACTCAGGGATAAATTTAGAAGTGTCATAGCCACTTGCAGCAGCTTGTGCTGGAGTGTCTGAGTACTCACCAACAAGCTTATGTCCATTTAAAATAACTGGCAAAACTTCAGCGATTTCGCTATTTATCTGATCTATTCTTTTTTGCACATCATCTGGTGCTTCGCCAGCTTTTATCGCCTTTCTGATCTCGCCAAACTGCTTCTCCATAGAGTAAGCTTTTTTCTGACCTAAATTTATTCTGATGCCAGCTTCGACATCTTCAAACAGACCAAAATAAGCATTTTGAGTATCGCTAACTGCTTGCTCGACGTTGCCAGCTCTGTACTCTGTTATTACTTTTTGTAATGACTCTTTTATCTGAGCTGCGACTTGTGCGTAGTCGTCATTTTTTGCCACAAGCCAGATAGGCAGTAGCATGATAAGCATAAATTTAAAAAATTTATTCATTAATTAAACCACCTGTGAGATTATTTTAAAGCGAGATATTACCAAGACTTTACTTTGATTAAAATAAAAACGATTATCATAAAATAGAGCAAATTGAGATAATAAAGAGAAATTTGTCTTCAAATAGCCAATTTTAAATGGTTTTAGAAATTTCTAATGTAAATTTAAAAATTTATCTTTTGAATATAAAAATAGTAGTTTTATAAAATAATGAAAAGGTTTTAAGTTTAAAATTTAGAATTTAAAGGAGAGCAAATGCTCTCCTTCTTGTTAGGCATTTAGCCCAGTGTTTCTTAGCATAACGCGTTTGCGATATACGTTTGATACTTCAGCTGCATCTCCAACTAAAAGTGCATTTGTAGCACAAACAGCCGCACACATAGGCACTTTTCCTTCGGCCATTCTATTTTGACCGTAAAGCTCTCTCTCCTCGTGTGAGTTTGTTGGCTCTGGACCGCCTGCACACATTGTACATTTATCCATAACGCCCTTTACACCAAATGCTCCATCTTTAGGGAACTGTGGTGCACCAAACGGACAAGCATATAAGCAGTAACCACAGCCTATGCATATATTTTTATCATGAAGCACGATGCCATCAGCTCTAATGTAGAAACAATCGACCGGGCAAACTTGCTCACAAGGTGCATCAGTACAGTGTTGGCATGCAATAGTAGTTGAAACCTCTTTACCTTCAATGCCATCGTGAAGCGTAATGACCTTTCTTCTATAAATTCCTACTGGAAGTTCATGAGCAGAAGAGCAAGCAACTTGGCAACCATAACAACTAATACATCTATCAGTATCTACAAAAAATTTCATTCTTGCCATTTTATTCCTCCTTACTCTTTACCCATGGCGTCTCTCTCGCCATATTCATGGAAAAACGATGTTTTAAATGTATTTTCCTCAGCTTTTTCTATACGGCAAAGACCTGCGTTAAACTCTGAAATTTGAGTAACTGGGTCAAATCCGTAGTTAGTAACTGTGTTAAAGCTCTCACCGATAACATAAGGCTTAGTACCCTCTGGATAGCGAGCTGAAAGATCAACGCCTTGCATAATACCAGCGAAGTTGTATGGCATACAAATTCTATCTGGAGTTACCATCTGGCTGTGATAGCATCTTACTTTGATCTTTGTGCCTTGTGGACTATGGATCCACATCATATCGCGGTCTTTTATGCCGTATTTTAAAGCTAGCTCTGGATTAACATTAGCAAACATTTCTGGCGTAATAGCTGATAGATATTTACTAGTTCTTTCGATCATACCAGCACCACTTAGGTTTACGACGCGTTGCGTACTAAATACGATAGGGAATTCTTTCGACCAATCTTTTGCTTGTTGCTCTGACTTAAACTTAGTAGAAACACGGAAATTTCTAGCTTGATCATCAAATGTCGGATACTTTTGAACAAGATCCCAGCGTGGTGAGTGAACAGGCTCTCTATGTTTTGGAATAGGATCGAGGAATTCCCAAACGATAGCTCTTGCCCTTGCATTACCATAAGGAACAACACCTTTTTCGCGGCATTTTTCAAAGATAATACCACTATAATCCATGCTCCAGCTTGGTCCCATCTTAGCTTTCTCTTCTTCAGTTAGAGTTATACCTAAGACTTTTTCTATATTATCTTTTGTAATTTGCGGATAGCCACCTTTTATAGCTGAGCCAACAAGTGTTGTCTCTTCGCTAGCTAGCTGACTAACGCCATTATGCTCTAGACCAAAGCGATTTCTAAAGCCAGAGCCACCCTCTGCATAAGGTTTGCTCATATCATATAGTATTGGTGTTCCAGGGTGTTTTTCATCCCATGCTGGCCATGGTTTACCGTAATATTCGCCTTTGACTTCACCGCCAATACCTATTAGCGTATCTGGGTCAAATTTATCCCAGTTTGCTTGATGGCGTCTAAACATCTCGGCTGTTCTACCACCATAACCTATAGAATTTCCAACTCTTGCTATCTCATTTGTCGCATCATCAGGCCATACAAAGTCATCTTTTACTTGTTTTATTTCATGATCTACGATACCCATTTTCATGCCTCTTACGTATTCATCGTAAAAGCCAAATTTCTTAGCAAACAAGAACATTACTTCGTGATCACCCTTGCTCTCATAAAGTGGATCAACAACTTTTGTTCTCCATTGACCTGAGCGGTTTGTTGCACTTAAGTGACCTTCATTTTCAAATGCGGTTGCTACTGGTAAGATATAAACGCCATCTTTTCTGTCTGAAAGGATAGAAATTTCATTCACAAATGGCTCAGCTACAACGATCATATCCAGTTTTGAAGCTGCTTCTTGAATTTTAGCTAGGTGCGCCATAGACGTTAGACCAGTTCCTTGAACCCAAAGAACTCTTAATGCGCCACTACTAAATGTATTCTCCTCTTTCAAGACGCCTTGCCACCATTTTGAAAGTGACCAGCCTTTTTCGTTTCTCCAGTTTCTATCTTCTGGATGTTTAGGATCGTGGTAATAATACTCTTCAAAGACTGTGTTTTTAACAGGAGTACCGCCTTGCTTTGGCTCTTTTGTTGAGACTGCAAAGCGTTTAATAAATTCGTCATAATCAACGCCCCAGCCTTTGCAGTAATATTTCCATGCTGCATCAGTTAAGCCATAATACATTGGCAAGCTATCTGAAAGGTTACACATATCAGTTGAGCCTTGAACATTGTCGTGACCACGAATGATATTACAGCCACCACCTGCTTTACCCATATTTCCTAGAATTAGTTGAAGGATAGGTAAAATTCTTGTATTTGATGTACCAACTGAGTGTTGAGTGATGCCAAGTGCCCAAACAACAGTACCCGGTTTTGTATGAGCTAGGATATCTGCAGCTTTTAGTAGCTTATCAACTGGTACTCCAGTAACATCAGATGTAACCTCTGGTGTCCAGTGCTCAGCCTCTTTTCTTATCTCATCAATACCGTAAGTTCTATTTTCTATAAATTCTTTATCTTCCCAGCCATTTTTAAGAATGATATGAATAAGACCATAAACAAGTGCAATATCAGTTCCTGATCTTTGTCTCAAATAAAGATCAGCATGTGCGGCTGTCTTTGTAAAGTTTGGATCAGCTACAATTACTTTTGCATTGTTTCTATCTTTTGCTTGTAAAGTGTGCTTCATGCCACCAACTGGGTTTGCCACAGCTGGGTTTGCTCCAATGATAAATATACATTTTGAGTTTGCAGCCATATCTCCAAAGTGGTTTGTCATCGCGCCATAACCCCAAGTATTCGCCACACCGGCGACTGTTGCGCTATGTCAAATTCTTGCTACGTGATCGTTACTGTTTGTACCCCAAAATGCACAAAATTTTCTAAAGTAATATGCTTGCTCGTTGTTAAATTTCGCAGATCCTAAGAAAACAACGCTATCAGGACCATCTTCTTTGCGGATCTGAAGCATCTTATCGCCGATCTCATTTACAGCTTGATCCCATGAAATTCTTTGCCATTTACCATCAACTTTTTTCATAGGATATTTGATGCGTTGTTTACTGTGTGTAAGATCGATCTGATCGATACCTTTTGAGCAGTGTGAGCCTTGAGATATCGGATGATGCATCGCCATATCTTGACGAACCCAAACACCATCTTTTACCTCAGCCTCGATACCACAGCCTGCTGAGCAAATAGAACAAATCGTTCTAACCTTTTTTGAGCCAGGGAAAGGATTTTTTATCTCCTCATCACTTGCTTTTCTTATCGTTTCATTTTCTCCAAAAGCCATTGTGCTTCCAGCACCAAGTGCGGCTAGCTTTAAAAATGAACGTCTTCCTATACGTGCATCACTCATGGTTTTCTCCCTTAGTAAGCGATTTTATAGTAGGTTTCCCAGTTCTTGCTTTTTTTATAAAGCACCTCTTTTTTGTTTGACTTGCCAACGACGACACCATTGTCATCAGGAGCTAAGTCGTCACTAGTCACTTTTGCTACGGCTGAGACTGCGAGTACACCGCCGGCAGCACCGACTTTTAGAGATTTTTTTAGAAAATCTCTTCTTGATCCTTGCATTTTTTCTCCTTAGCTCTCAAACTTAAAAATTTGAGAATTTGGTTTGATTGGTCTTCACAATTTGCAACTTTAGAAATTCTAAAATATTGCAAGGCCTATTTCAGGGCTTTTTATAGCCTAGATTTAAACTCGGTAAATTTAGCATAATTGCAAGATAATCAAAGTAAATATAAAGCTTTAATTAAATATGTTAAGTTATTGTTAAAAATATAAGAAAATATATTTAATATTTTAACTTTTATGAATTTTGAGAAAAAGGCTAATTTAAAGTATAAATTCTAGGGAGAGCTCCCTAGAAAAGATTATTTTAGATCGCTTTTGTTTATGATAAATGGTACTGATCTAACGCCAGCTGAGAAATATTTTTTACGTAAAGTATCGATCTTGTCGCTCTCTTCTTTACTAACATTTTTTTCATCTACGTTATAATCTTCAGAAAAATACTTTCTTAAAATTTTAACCTTATCACTATCGCTTTTTGCATTTTTTATATCTTTATAGATCAAAGCACTTTTTTGCAAAGACGATAGTTCATGCACTGGAGTTAAGATGATTTCAACGTTATTGTCTTTTAATGTCGTTTCAATCTTTGCTAGCTCGGCTCTACAATATGGGCATTCAGGATCTGAAAACATGATAAGAGTTGGCTTTTTGCTATCATTGCCAAGAGTTACAACATTTGCCTTGTCTTCATTTTTATAAATTTTAGCTAGTGATTTTACTAAATCAAGTGCTGCTTTTTCTGCGATAACCTTTTTTTCTTCAGCTAAATAAGACTTCTGCTCCTTTAAATTTACAACATCAGGAAACATAAGATCGCCCTTAACAAAAGTCACATCTTCTTGAGACATATCACCTTTGCTAAATTTTAAGCTTACTTTTTCTATATCATCTAAAATTTTAGTGCGTTCTACGACTTTTACATTAACACCATCAATATTTTGATTTTTAAAAACTTCTGAGTAAAAATCTTCTATTTGCTTATCGCTTGCTGCCATTAGGCTAGTTGCCGCTAATATTGAGGCCAAAACCACTTTTTTCATTTTTTTCCTTTTTAAAAATTTGGCGGATTATATTTGCTTTTTGTAAATGAATACTAACCGCGAAAGACTCTATCATTTCCTTGCTTCATTATGTCACTCTCAAGATCAAGTTGCTCAAGATAAGCTATTACATATTTTCTGCTTAAATTTAGTGCATCCTTAGCATTTGTGACATTTACAAAGCCTTGATTTTTGATGATCTCTCTTAGCTTATCAAGTGCCATTTTTAGCGAATTTCTAGTGATAAAAAGATTATGCTCCAGCCTTACAACTCTGCCCATTGCAGTTAGTTTTTTAAGGGCATTATCGCCACTTAGTCTATCTATTTCCAGCTCATCATATATATTATAAGGTGCCGTTGGAGCTAGCTTTCCGCTTTCTAAAATTTCATAAATTTTCTCTTCAAGCCTTACTTTTAGTTTGCTTATATCAACGCCCTTTTTTGTATAGACGCCATCATTTTTAGAGATTAAGTTTATACTTTCAAGCTCATCAAGTGCTTTTTGAGCCAAATTTTGACTAGCCCAAGCAAGCTTTAAGCTTATACTTTGAGCTGAGAAAACGGCAAATTCATTTTTTTCTATCATAAATTTAACCACAGACTTTATCCGCTCAACCGCGCTTAGATCGTAGATATTTAAAGCCTTTTCATCAACAAAAACGTTTGAGACTTTTTTAGCCACATTTACTGCCTCTTCGTGACTTAGTCCAAACCTTTGATAAGAAGAGATAATGCCAAAGCCATTTTTGTGGGCTTCTTTAAGTATAGAAAATGCCCCAATGAAATCATGCTTTAAAAGTGCAGCCAAAAAGAGAATTTTGCCAGCTTTTTTTAGTGGCTCAAGCACAGGATTTAGCACTCTGCCACCTCCTATCACACGAGCGTCTGAGATAAGCACAAAGGCCTCATCAAATTTCAAAAACATATCGCTTTGAAATTTAAAGGTAACAAAGTAGCTATCATCTTTTTGGCTAAGGATTAGCACCTTTGCAGGGACGTTTTTAGCGCCCACGCAAAAGGTTACGCTTTGCGAGTGAATGAGATTTTTAGCAGTTACGACCGCGTCAACCTCTCTAAATCCCCTAAAATAGCCTTTTTTACTAAGTAACTGCCCTTTTTTTAACTCATTAAGCTCAATGCCAGTTAGATTAAGCGCCACGCGGCTGCTAACCCCTGCGCTATCAACGAATTTATCGTGGCTTTGCACGCTTCTTACTAGCACCTCTTTACCAGCGTCATAGTTAAAAAGTTTCTCATTTTTACTAACGCTTCCCTCTATAACGGTGCCAGTCACGACATTTCCGATACCTTTTAGGCTAAAGACCCTATCGATGTAGTATCTAAAAACGCCCTCCTCATCGCGCTTTTTAGCTCTTAGCGTAAAGAGGTAGTTTCTAAGCTCGTCGATACTTGCCTTATCCTTTATACTAACGGCAAAAATTTCTAAAATTTGCAGGTTTTTAAATTTAGAAATTTCATCTCTTATCTCTTTTTTTCTTAAATTTATAGTCGCTTCATCTACGAGGTCACACTTAGTAAGTGCCACGATCAAAGACTTCACACCAAGAAGATTTAAAATTTCAAGGTGCTCCAAGCTTTGAGGCATAAGGCCGTCATTTGCTGCCACTACAAATAAACACGCGTCAAAGCCATACGCGCCACTTATCATCGTTTTTATGAGATTTTCATGCCCAGGCACGTCGATAAACGCGATATTCTCATCATTTTTGCTTAAATTTGAAAAGCTTAGATCGATCGTTATGCCACGCTTTTTTTCCTCTTCAAGATTGTCCCCCTCAAAGCCGTTTAGCTCCTTTATAAGCGCGGTTTTTCCGTGGTCGATATGCCCTGCTGTTCCTATTATTAGACTCATTTTTCTTCCGTTTCATTTATTATTTTTATTAGTTCATTTACATCGTCATCTAAAAGTGTTCTTAAATCAAGTAAAAATTTATCATTTTCTATGCGGCCGATCACCTTTTTTTGCCTAAATTTCTGCTCATTTAAAACTGCATCTCCGCTAACTGCCAAAGCCACGCTTGGAATTTTTTTATTTGGCATCGCCCCACCTCCTACAAAGGTTTGTGTGCGAACTATCTCAAGCGGTGTTTTTAGATTTTTATTTATAAAATTTGCTAAGTTTTCAAGCTCTTTTACGCTTTTGTGAAGCAGTTTTTGCGTTGTGATTAGCTCGAATTCTTTATTTAAATAAGCTTTCATGCTCTCAGCCAAAAGCGAGATGATCACTTTATCTACGCGAAGCATCCTTAAAAGCTGGTTTTTCCTAAGCTTTGCGATGAGCTCTTTTTTGCCGACAATTATGCCACACTGCACCGCACCAAGCAGCTTATCGCCACTAAAACTAACTAGCGAAACATCTTTTAAATTTTTTAGATCTGGCTCGTTTTTGTCAAGATTAAACGGCAAATTTCCGTAAAAACCACTGCCAAGATCAAAATAATCTATCAAATTTTGCCTGCTTGCTAGCTCGCTTAGCTCATTTGCCGTGGTCTCTTCGCTAAAGCCAACGATGTCAAAATTTGATCTATGAACCTTTACAAGCATTGCCGTTTCGTCACTGATCGCCTCTTCGTAGTCTCTTAGCCTAGTTTTGTTCGTAGTGCCGACCTCTTTTAAGATACAACCTGCATTTGCCATCACCTCAGGTACTCTAAAACTACCGCCGATCTCGACTAGCTCGCCTCTGCTAACGACCACTTCCCTGCCCTTTGCAAAGGTGTTTAGCACCAAAAATACAACGCTTGCGTTGTTATTTACAACGATGGCGTCTTCAAAGCCAAAGGCCCTTGCTATTAGCGAGCCAACGTAGTCGTATCTGTTGCCACGGCTGCCTGTTTTTAGGTTGTATTCGAGATTTGAGTATCCTGTGATAACAGGCGTTGCTCGCTTTAAAATTTCTTTATCTATGACGCTTCTAGCGAGGTTTGTGTGAATGGTCACACCGGTTAAATTTAGCACTCTTTGAAGGCTTGATTCATTAAATTTATGATATTCGTTTAGGATTAAATCTATTATTTCTTGCAACGCAAAATTTGCATTTTCATTTAAAATTTTAGCTCTAACTTCATTTAAAATTTGCCTCGCAAGCAATGTGACTAAATTTATATCAAATCCTGAAAATGCTTCGTTTTTTATGATCTTATCAACTTGTGGGATATCTCTTAAATCGCTCAATTTGTGCTCCTAGTAAGTTAGTTTTACCAAGCCGTGATTTTAACATAAAAAATATTATAAATTAAACCTTAGAGCAAAAAGGAACATATAAAATTCAGAGTCTATTAATCCCATTAATATTAAAATAAGCCTGTTTTTGATAATAGGAGAAATTATGAAAGAATTTGGCTTTTATAACGATTTTGACGATACTTTAATGCTAAATGAACAGATAGAAATAAATAATGAAAAGGAAGAATATTTAGTTTCTAACTCGCCAAAGCTTAAAGCAAACATTATCGCACCTGAGATAAATTTTTATCTAAAAAATACAACCGCAAGCGTCTTAGAAAAAGCTAAAAATACACTTTTGCTTTATGAAGCAAGAGCAACTGCATTTGACATGGCAAAGGATGTTGATTACGAAAAAGAAGTCGGAAAAAACGTCGTAATAGTAAGCAACTCAGGCCGTGAGGAGCTAGCAAATTTATTAAAAGAAAATGGCTATAAAGTCATTGAATTAACGCATTTTGAAGTGAAATTTATTTATGGTGCAGCTGGCGAGCTTAGTGTTTTGATACTTAGAGCAAATGACGAATTTGAGGTCGATTGCGACTTTTTCTTGGTTGAAAATGCAAGGGATTATATGCTAAAGCAAAGCGGCTGTTATGAAATAGCTGGGCTAGAAGATGAAGCTGTGCTTAAAATGTTAAATGAAAAAACTCCAAAATTTAAGTACAAAAGCCTAACTCAATATGACTCTTCGATCTGTCAATATCACGAACGACGAAATGAAATTTGTGGACGCTGTGTCGATGTTTGTCCAACTGTGGCCATTTTAAAAGAAGATGAGACAAAGCATCTTGTTTTTTCACAAATCGATTGTGTAAATTGTGGCAACTGCATTAGCGTCTGCCCTAGCGGATCTCTTGACTCTACACTTATGCCACAAAACTCATTTGCTACTATTGCCAAACTTTACAAAGGTAAAATTCCACTAATAATCTCCAATGAAACAAATTTAGACGAGCTAAATATAAGCCTACCTGAAAATGTCCTACCTTTTTTCATATTAGCACCACATATGTTAAATCAAGCTCATCTTCTTACATTGCTTCAAGAAAGTGGTGCGAGTGTGATTTTATTTAGCAAAACTCTTGGCAAAGGCGAAAAAGACGCCATTAGCATCTTAAATCAAATTTATGAGCTTAAATTTAAAGAGACGGCGATCTATCACGCTAAAGATAAAAATGAGCTTGAAGATACACTCAAAAAGGCAAAATTTATAGCTGACTCACAACACACAATAAACGAATATGCCTTACCAAAAAGAGAAATTTTTGCAAAAAGGCTCGAGTTTTTAGTAGGTAGTGAAGATCTTGGCGTGGTAAAAAGCGGCGAGATGATAAGATACGGCGATGTCAAGATAAACACTGATAGCTGTACGCTTTGTCTAAGTTGCGTTGGCGCTTGTAACGTAAGTGCGCTAGTGGCTGATAAAAAGACAAATTCGATTTTATTTAATCCAAGCGTCTGTACAGCTTGCGGATACTGCGAACTAAGCTGTGCTGAAAAAGATACCATAAGCCTTGAGGTTGGAAAAATTTCTCTTAAGCCTGAGTTTTTTACATATAATGAGCTGGCACGAGATGAGCTTTTTGCCTGTGTTGAGTGCGGAAAAGAGTTTGCGACTAAAAAAGCGGTCGAAAAGATCGCAACTATAATGCAACCAAGATTTGGCAACGATAGGGTCAAGATAAAAGCGCTTTACTGCTGTGCTGACTGTAAGGCCAAACTAATGGTTCAAGCCCAAATAAACGCGATGAAAGAGGATTTATTAAATGGATAAAAACATTATAAAAGCAAGATCATATTTTTACGAATTTCTAGCATATCCTATGTTTTTTTACACAAATGATGAGAAATTTGCAAGGTGGAAAGAGCAGCTAAAATACTTAAGCGCAAATCCTTTAAGCGAGGATAGTGATATTGCGTTTAAAAATTTAGATAAATTTAGCTTTGAAGAATTTTCAAAAGAACAAAATGACGTTCTTTTTGGCTTTACAAATATCCCTTTAAGTGCCTCATTTTATGAAGAAGGCAGAGACAACGGAGCAGCTAGGCTTAGGGTTATTGAATGTTTAAAACTAAGCCCATATAGACGTGATAGCGAGCTTTGCAAAGACAGCGAGGACTACGTTGGATTTATATTTTTAGCGATGGCTACATTTTTAAAAGATGAGTTTAATGATGCAAAAAATATTAGCAATAAGCTATTTTCTGAGACCTTAAATTTATTTGTAGATGAGTTTGGCTCGCTACTTTTAGCTCACAAAGAGGCAAATTTCTTTAAATCATATACTATTATTTTAAAAGATTTCATCGATCTTGAACGCTCTATACTAAACGTAGAAGCACCGGCTAAGCCAAAAGGCGATAGTGTCGCCATGGCAGCACTTAAGAAAGAGCCATTTCAAAGCAAGATGCCAACATTTAAAACCAAGCTTCATTGGGAGGAATTTTCTCCAGTCATCTCACACGAGTTTAAAGACTAGCTTAAATTTACTATTAGCCCGGCTAGGAGTAAATTTATATCTCATCGGCGTCATCCCACTTCTTAGCATAGCCCTTTTTAGAGCTAAATTTGATCTATAAAAACGCTAGCGAAAGAGCAAAGTTAAAGCTTCACTTTTGCCTGCTCATCTTCTTTTTGACCGTCGGACACGTTGCGATGATATTTGGCATGGTTGATCCTACTATAACAGGCTACAAGGCTAATGATGGCGCGATGGATATGCATATGAATATGCAAATGAATATGCCAGCAGATATGTCGATGCATGATCACCACAAGATGATGATACAAAATATGAGCGATGACAACTCAACTAATATACATATGCACCACTAAATTTTATAGCTTCTTGGCAGCTGCCAAGAAGCTATAAAAATTTAATTCTTTTTTTCTGCTTTTAACAATCTATCTTCTTTAAAAAATTTTTGGAGTGATTTTTGCTCTTTTGGACCGATCTTGTAGCTTATAAATTTAAGATACCACTTTATATCTTGCTCGCTTATGCCGCGACTTTTAGCGTACTGGGCTAAAATATAGTTTGGGATCTTTATATTTTTTTGCAAAAATTTTGCGACCAGTCTTTTGTAAAACGAGCCATTTTTTACGTAAGAAAACCTACCAAAAACAAAGGGCAAATTTGTCTTTTCGTGCCAAATTTGACCAAGGTCATAAAAGTACTCTTTGCCCTCACTTAAGTATGCCTTTAGCGCCCTGTCACCTATGACCACCTCGCCATTTAGCTTAAGCACCTTGGCTAGGGCGTTTGAGCTAGCCGAGGCAGGATCTGGCTTTGGGGCTGAGTTTTTGCGCACAAGCACGCTTTTTACATCTTTTTTGGCGACTATTCCAAAATTTAGCTTCTTTAAATTTGCCTTTTTACTAGCTATGCTTGAGATCACCGCAGCGTCGATCTTTCTGGCATTTAGGGCTCTGTTTAGCTTGCTTGGCACGCCCTTTTTAAACTCGATAGCCTTTTTTATCTGAGAGCTTAGTGGGGCTGATTTTAAAAATACGTGAAATGGGAGTAAGTTTAGATAATCAATCTTTCCAAATATCATTTTTCATCTTTTACAAGCTCAAATTTAACCATCTCGTTTTCGTTGCAAACGTCGCGAAATAGCTGAGCTAGGCTCTCTTTTGTGGCACTATCCAAAGCATTTTCATTTTTTAGCTTTATAAGCGTTGGCTCATTTATCTCGCAAAGGCAGTCAAAGAGCGCGTCTAAATTTTTGCCGTAGTACTCTGGCAGGTCAAATTTCTTAGCAAAATACTCATGCATCTTCTCTTTTTCGACCATCTTTTTGGCATCTAATATCACGCTTTTCATTGCATCCTCTTCTCATAAAGCAGGTAAAAATGCTCGTAGTGATCAGGCGTGTAGTAGATAAGCCCGTCGTTTGAATATAAAATTCTCTCAGCGCCGCGCCTGCCACCATTGTAATTTACATCGCACTCAAACCACTTTCTACCATCAGCCTCAGGCAGCCTCTTTTCTCTGTTTGAAAATCTATCCCCGCCGATGCTTTTGCCGCCGCTTATCTGCCATAAATTTCCGCTTTTTGCGTCCCAGCCAAGAGCCATTGCCTCTTTTTTGGTTATGAAATTCTTTGGTAGCTTGTTAAATTTATAGATATAAAGTGCGACCTCATCTTTTGAGGTGTATGAGCCGTTTTCTGCGAGGCTCTGGCTCTTTTGCCCCTCTTTGTTTAGCTGCTCAAGTAAAATTTGAGCGTTTTTGTTTGCCTCTCCGCCCTCTTTTGAAAAAAAGAAAGTACCGATGATGATGGCAATGACAAAGGCGACTAGAGCCGGCAAAAGTCTTTTGTTCAAATTTAGCCCTTAAAGAGTGTTAAAAACTCTATCGCCAGCATCACCAAGACCTGGTACGATGTAGTTTTTCTCGTTTAGTTTCTCATCGATCGAAGCCGTATAGACCTCGACGTCTGGGTAAATTTCACTAAATCTCTTTAGCCCCTCAGGTGCGGCGATGATAGAGATAAATTTGATCTCTTTAACGCCCTTTTCACGCAAGAATTTAACCGCATCTATCGCCGTGCCGCCAGTCGCAAACATAGGATCGATGATGATAGCCATGCGCTCTTTTGCGTCTTTTGGAAGCTTTGCGTAGAAAAACTCAGCCTGCGCTGTCTCTTCGTTTCGCTGAAAGCCCAAAAAGCCAACGCTCGCATCTGGTATGATGGTAAAGACGCTATCAAGCATGCCAAGAGCAGCCCTTAAAATAGGGCATATCATCACCTTTGTAGTTAGCCTTTTTGCGTCTGCCACCGCAACTGGGGTTTGGACTTTGACATCTTTTACCTTTAAATTTCTAGTCGCCTCAAAGATCATAAGATAGCTGATCTCATCAACTAGCATGCGAAACTGAAAAGGTTGGGTATTTTTATCACGTAGAATGGTTAATTTATGCTCGATCAGTGGGTGTGAGATGAGCTTCACGTTTTGCATTTTTTATCCTTAAATTTACTGTTTTTAGAAGGTTTATCTTTACAAAATGCCAAAAGAGTTTAGCCCAAAAATTGGGCTAAAATTTAAAATCCTTTTGCAAGTTTGGCTTTATAAGCCTCAACATCAAAATCTTTTACTCTCGCTACGCCATCTTCAACTGCAGCTTTCGCAACTGCTGGAGCAACCGCTGTTAGCACACGTTTATCAAATGGTTTTGGGATGATGTACTCTTTGCCAAATTTTAGCTCGCTAACACCACTTGCTTTTAAAACTTCAGCTGGTACTGGCTCTTTTGCAAGCTGTGCAAGCGCTCTAGCTGCAGCCATTTTCATATTTTCAGTGATTTTTTTAGCTCTAACGTCAAGCGCACCTCTAAAGATGAATGGAAAGCCTAAAACGTTATTTACTTGGTTAGGATAGTCGCTTCTGCCTGTGCCCATCATAACGTCACTTCTTACAGCCTCAACGTCCTCTGGATAAATTTCAGGCACTGGGTTTGCCAAAGCAAAGATGATAGGCTCTTTATTCATTGACGCAACCATCTCTTTTGTAAGCACACCAGGCTTAGAAAGACCTAAAAACATGTCAGCGCCATTCATCGCATCAGCCAAAGTTCTATCCTCAGTTTCAAGCGCAAACTCTACCTTTTCAGGCGTTAGGTCTGTTCTTTTTGAGTGAATGACGCCTTTACTATCTATCATCACGATGTGTTTTGCACCAAGTGCTTTATACATCTTCGCGCACGCTATGCCAGCTGCACCTGCGCCGCTAACTACGATTTTTATCTTTGAGATATCTTTGCCAGAAATTTCCATCGCATTTATCATGCCAGCACTTGTTATCATCGCTGTGCCGTGCTGATCGTCATGCATGACTGGGATATCAACTGCTTCTTGAAGCTTTCTCTCGATCTCAAAGCACTTTGGAGCACGGATATCTTCTAAATTTATACCGCCAAATGTCGGAGCAAGAGCCTTGCAAATCTCAACGATCTTATCTGGATCATGCTCGTCTAGCTCGATATCAAAGGCATCAACATTTGCAAATTTTTTAAATAAGACTGACTTACCCTCCATAACTGGCTTACCAGCGATGGCGCCGATGTCGCCAAGCCCAAGGACAGCCGTGCCGTCGGTGATAACGGCTACCAGATTTGCTTTATTTGTATATTTATAAGCTAGCTCATTGTCGGCTTCTATCTCTTTGCAAGGCTCTGCAACGCCAGGCGTATAGGCCATTGAAAGGTCTCTTGATGTTTCGCAAGGCGTCTTTACCTTTATCTCGATCTTACCGCCTATATGGTAGTTTAATGCTTCTTCTTTAGTTACATGTGTCATTTTTCTTCCTTTAATAAATTTTGTATTCTATTTTTCGTCTCGCTACTGCCCACTACTTCAAGCACTTCAAAGATGCTTGGGCTCACGCTTGAGCCAGTTAGCGCTATTCTTAGAGCCTGAGCTAGGTCTTTTAGCTTTAAGCCATTTTGCTCTAAAAATTTATTAGTTAGCTCCTCGTAGCCCTTTGCGTCAAGGTCGCGGTCTAAAATTTGAGCAAATTTAGCCAAAATTTCTTTGCTATTTTCATTTATAAATTTAGCCCAAGCTTTCTCATCGTAGCTTTTTGGAGCGTTAATTATCGCGTTTGCGCTATTTGCCATTTCGATTAGTGTCTTTGATCTCTCACGGAGCGAATTTAGCAGTAGCTCGCCCTTTACCAAAGCCTTAAAATCTACGCCAAACTCAAGCATATCGTGCGCTAGCCTCTCGTAAGGTAAAGTCTTAATGTAGTGAGAATTTAGCCAGTCAAGCTTTTGAGCGTTGTAAGTGCTTGAGCTTTTGTTGATATCGTTTGGATTGAAGTATTTAAGCATATCCTCAATAGTAAAAATCTCATCATCGCCGTGGCTCCAGCCAAGACGAACGAGAAAATTTAAGAGCGCTTCAGGCAGGTAGCCCATCTTTTTATACTCCATAACGTCAGTTGCGCCGTGTCTTTTGCTAAGCTTTTTACCATCCTCTCCGTTTATCATAGCGACGTGATAAAATTTTGGTACCTTAAAGCCAAGTGCCTCGTAAAGAACGATCTGTTTTGGAGTATTTGAGAGGTGATCGTCACCACGGATGACGTCTGTTACGCCCATTAGTGCGTCATCTATTACGACCGTGAAGTTATAAGTTGGTGTACCGTCGCTTCTTGCGATGATAAAGTCGTCCAATATGTCTTCAACTTTAAATTTAACCTCACCTTTTATGCCATCATGTATGACGATTTCGCCACTTAATGGAGCTTTTATACGGATGACTGGCTCGATACCAGCTGGAGGAGTGCCAGTAAAATCTCTATATCTATTATCATATTTTGGACGCTCTTTTCTTGCCTCCTGGCTAGCTCTAAGCTCTTCAAGCTCGTCCTTGCTCATATAGCATTTATATGCTTTGCCTTCTTCAAGTAGTTTTTTAACATACTCTTTGTAAAGATCAAATCTTTTTGATTGATATGTCACTTCGCCGTCGTGATCTAGCTTGCACCAAGCAAACGCTTCTTTTATGGCTTGCGTGGCCTCTTCTGAGTTTCGTTTTAAATCAGTATCTTCGATGCGAAGTAAAAATTTTCCATTATTAGCTCTTGCGTATAAATAATTATAAAGGGCTGTCCTAAGTCCGCCTATATGTAGATATCCAGTAGGCGACGGAGCAAATCTAGTAACTATCATTTTGTGCCTTATTTTTATGTTATAATTGCCCAAAATTATATTTACTAAATACTTAAATAAAGGTTTTATTATGAAAAAATTGCTCTTTTTGGCTGCTGGCATGCTAAGTGCTTTAAATTTATATTCGGCTCAGATGATAAACGGTATCGCAGCTATTGTAGAGAACGAACCAATCACGCTTTATGAAGTTTATAGCTTGAAAGAACAGCTAAGAGCTAGCGAACAAGATGCTTTAAATTTGCTCATAAGAGATAGACTCGAAGATGCTCAGATAAAAAATTTAAACATTAGCGTAACGCCATTTGAACTAAACGACAGGATCGAATCGATCGCAAAGCAAAATGGTATGACAAATTCGCAGTTTAGAAGCTCTATCCAAGCTCAAGGCATGGACTTTTTGGAGTTTAAAAACAACATAGAAAAAAAGATGCTTCAAGAAAAGCTTTATAAAAGCATTTTGGCTGAAGCTGGCAAAAATGTAAATGAGCAAAAAGCAAAGATGTATTTTGACGCTAATCCTGATAAATTTAAGGTCTTTAGCACCGCTAGAGTCGTAGTTTATAGAGCAAAAGATCCTGAGCTACTTGAGGCTCAAAAGACAAGTCCGAAGCTACTAGACGGCGTGCAAACACAAGAGGTTAGTTTGGACTATCAAAGCATAGATCCAAGGCTTGCTGCGATCATCTCAAGCACAAATAACGGTGACTACACACAGCCTTTGCAAGGGCCTGACAGCTTTGATATGTTTTTAGTAAAAGAGAAGATCGGCTCATACACACCAAGCTTTGCAGATGTTAAGGATAATGTTATAAACGAGCTTTATCAAGGTGAGCAAGAAAAACTTATGGCTGATTATTTTGATAAACTCCGCGCAAAAGCAAAGATTCAAATTTTAAGATAACTTCTCTTAGCTCTTAGCCGTCATTTGGCGGCTAAAATACACTAACTTACGAAATTTAATTTTTAAAATTATTATTTAAATCTCTTCAAAATTTATAAAGAAATTGTAAATTATAAGCAAAAATTTTATCATTTCTTAATCTCTGATTTATATAATTCCAAAACAATAATGATTATTAAAATAGGAGTATATTATGAGATACAAGTTATCCATTGCACTTGCAGTAGCTCTTAGTGTAAATACACTGTGTGCAGCAAATAGCACCGATCTAAACAAGACAAACGATGCAGCCACTACCCAAAATAGCACTAGTCCAAACGACCAAACCTTCGCAAGCGATGCTAATCTTGCAGAAGTGCAAGTGGTGAGCGATCTTTCAAAGACTGAAGGTACTGGCTCATATACAGCCGACAGGATGAATACTGCAACTGGGCTAGGTTTAAGCATAAAAGAGACACCACAATCAGTTTCTGTCCTTTCAAATCAACTTATAAAAGATCTAAATTTAAAAGATGTAAATTCAGCCTTACAATATGCTCCTGGTATCGCCGTTAGAAACGACAGTGGGCGCCTTAGGATAAATTCGCGTGGCTTTGATGTAGATAACATCCAAGAAGATGGTATCGCCTCGTCTGTATCCTCATCAGTCCAAGGACCACTTGGCTATTCTAAAGAATTTACAGATCTTGAGTTTTACGATAGAGTTGAGGTTTTAAGAGGCGCAGCAGGACTTACACAAAGTAATGGTGAGCCAGGCGGTACTGTAAATTTAGTCCGCAAACGTCCAACAAGCGAATTTGCCTTTAACACAAGCCTAAATTTAGGTAGCTGGGATAATTACCGAGGCACATTTGATATTAGCAACTCATTAAATGAATCTGGTTCAGTACGTGGAAGACTCATTGGTGTTTTAAGCAAAAATGGCACATACAAGCACTACCGCAACGGCTGGCGTGGAGCGCTGGGCGGGATATTTGAGTTTGATTTAACTGATAAAACACTGCTTACTGCTGGGCTTATATGGCAAAAGACAAGCGAAGTTTATGACATATACGGCGTACCAGCGCTTGATAAAGATGGCAATAATTTAAATTTAGATAGAAAGAGTTACTTTGGGGCAAATTGGAACAATAGCATCTATGAAAAGTATAATGCTTTTACAGAAATTTCTCATCAGTTTAATGATGACTACAAAGCCTATGCAAAGCTAAACTATACAAAAAGCGATGGCATAATAAAATTTGGCTCAATGGGTGGAACGAATCCATATGATCCAGCAGCACCTTCTCATGATATACGCTTACAAAAATACGACAATGGCTCAAAAGAGGTCAATCTAAAGCTTGGAGTAGATGGAAAGTACGAACTATTTGGACAAAAACATGATATCTTCGTAAATGGCTCACTTAGTAAGGAGAAATTTGTAGAGCATGATATCAGAATGCCAAGTATATCCTTAGCATCACTTGGACTTGGCATATATAACTGGAGCTCTTCAGCCATAGCCGAACCAAACTGGGGTGGAACAAATGCAACTTTAAATAAAACTTTTACAAAAACAATTTACCAGCAAGCTCTAACAGCTGGCACTAGATATAACTTTAGCGATGAGTGGCATATGATACTTGGTGGAAGATTTGCTAGGGTAAAATATGACAGTTTTAATGAAAATCATAAAACTGGTGCAAGATCTGCTAACACCTATATCACAAAGTCAAAATTTTCACCTTATGCAGGCCTAACATGGGACTTTTCAAAAGATCATAGCTGGTACGTAAGCTATGCTGAAATTTTTAAGCCTCAAAGCGCAACTGATGCAAATAAAAATGTCCTTGAGCCAGTCGTAGGATATAACATTGAGACAGGTGTGAAGTCTGAGTTTTTAGGTGGTGCGTTAAATACGGCTGTGGCGCTCTTTCAAATAATCCAAGAAAATAGAGCCATAACAGATCCAAACAACTCAAACTACTCTATCGCTGAGGGAAAAGTGAGAAGTAGAGGTATAGACGCTGAAATTTCAGGCTCAATAACTGAGAGATGGAGCGTGATGGCTGGGTATACTTTTAACAAAAGCATCTATCTAAAAAGTGAAAGAAAAACATCATCAAATGTTGATTACAACAAAGGGGCTGACGCTAAAAAATATATCCCAAGACATATGTTTAAGCTCTATACAAGCTATGAAATACCACTTGTTGGCACTCAAAAACTAAGCATTGGCACAGGTGTTAGATACCAAAGTAAAACAAGTGGTATCTATATGAAAGACAATATGAGCTCAGGCTCAGCTATAAAATACTACGTGCCAGAACAAAAAGGCTATGCACTTTGGGATGCAAATATCAACTATTTAATAAATGACAACTTCAGCGTGGGTTTAATCGTTAAAAACATAACCGATAAAAAGTATTTTTACAATACACACAATAGAACCGCTGGCATGAACAACTTCTACGGCGACCCAAGAAGCTTTACATTAAGCTTTAACTACAAATACTAAATTTAATCCCAAGGCCTTTTTTGGCTCTTGGGCCTTTAAATTTAAAGGAAAAATTTGAGAATTTTAAGGCAATTTTTTGAAATTTCATCTTGGTTTTGGCTAAATAAAAAGGCTTTTAAAGCATGGGTGGTTCTAGCTTTAATGATATTTGCAAGTCTTGGTGTGACAAAAATAGCAGTTTTGATGAATGAGTGGGAGAAGCGTTTTTACGACGCACTAAGCACATTTAGCAAGGATGTGATCTTACATCTTGTGGGAGAATTTTTACTATACACGTTATTTATTGTTATTTTCATAGTTTGTGGCAGTTATTTAAAGAAATTTCTCATCATTTCCTGGCGAGAGAGTCTAAGCTCAAAACTAGAAGATCTGTGGCTCGAAAACTCTAGCTTTTATAAAGTAAGCCTTACAAATGCAAATTTTGATAACCCAGATCAAAGGATAGCCGAAGATAGCTTTTTATTTGTCGAGCGAAGTGTAAATTTAGTAAAGTCCTTTGTTTATAATGTCGCAAATTTAATAGCATTCGTCTTTATTCTTTGGCAAGCTTCTAAAATTTTAAAGATTGAACTTGCTGGAATAAATTTAGAGATAAGTGGCTTTTTGGTCTACATAGCTATCATCTATACACTCATTTGTTCACTCATCACTCACCTTATTGGCAAAAAGCTAAAACCACTAAATTTTGAAAAACAACATCTTGAAGCTAACTATAGAGCAGACTTACTAATCCTTAGAGAAAATGCAGAAGCGGCCGCATTCTTAAACGGAGAAAAGAGAGAAAAAACGAGATTTAGAGATGATTTCTTAAAAATAATCAAAAACTATAAGCATATTATTAATACCGAATTTAGACTTGAGTGCTTTAGCGCAAGCTACCTAAAAATAACAAACCTCATCCCAATCTTTGCCTCGTTGCCACTTTATCTAGCTGGCACTATGAGCTTTGGTGATATGATGCAGGCAAGAACAGCATTTTATAAAGTTCAAGATGGTCTTGCGTGGTTTATGGACTATTACAAGCAGATAATGGAATTTGCTGCTAGCGTAGAGCGTATATATACCTTTGTGAGTATACTCAGTGAAATAAAAAAGGCTCACGAATTTAGTCAAAATGATGAAGCTGTGATTTGTAAAAATTTAACACTAAAGACGCCAAACGATGAAATTTTATTTAAGGACTTGAGCTTTAGTTTAACACCAAAAAAATGGTTGGTATTAAATGCAAAGAGTGGAGCTGGTAAAAGTACGGCTTTTAGATACCTAGCAAATCTCTGGCAGCATGGCAAAGCAGAAGTATTGATGCCAAAAAATGGAGTGATGTTTATACCCCAAAAGCCATATTTGGTTAGATCTAGCCTAAGAGAACTCATCTCCTATCCGAACAAAAATGAACAAAATGATAGTGAAATTTATAAAATTTTAGCCAGAGTTGGCCTTAGCAAATTTAAAAATTTAGATGAAATTTTAGACTATCCTAAGATTATGAGTGGAGGCGAGGCTCAGAGGCTAAATTTTGCCAGAGTCTATCTTGCAAAGCCTAAATTTTTATTCTTAGACGAGGCAACCTCAGCACTTGATAATACTTCAGCGGCTGAAATTTTGAAAAATTTAAAGAGTGATTTTAGAGAACTTGGCGTGATGATGATCACACATCAACGTGAGCTTTTTGAACTTTTTGATGAGGTGGTAGATATAAAAAGTGAGTAAATTTGACTGCAAAAGCAGCCAAATTTATATTATGCTTTTTTAGTAAAAACTCCAACATAAATAGCATAGATAAAGCCGATCGCTACGGTATATGGAGCATAAGGAGTGATGCCAGCTCCAGAGCTTGCAAGTATGAAGTTGTGGCTTATCGCAGCACCTGCTCCCATGCCTAAGACAAATACAGCTGAGCTTAAATTTCCAGCTCCCATTTGCACTAAATGTTTGCCTGGGCAGCCATAACTTAGGCTAAAGCAAAGACCAGCCAAGCTCATGCCAAGGAAATTCCAAAGGACGTCATTATGAGCGATAGGTTGAGCTTCAAAGCCAAATTTATATTGTCCAAGAGCTAAATTTGTGATACTTGCAAAAACGATGATAGATACAATGCCATAAAACATTGAAAGATCACGCTCAAAAACTTTACTAATCGCACCAACTGAGCAAAATTTGCTTCTTTGCATAAAAATGCCAATAACAATGGCGCAAACAAGCGAGATAAAGATATTTGCATGCATTGAGCCTGGACCTTTTTCTGAGCTAAATAATGCACCATTATCGCCAAGTTTTAAACCAAAGACAAGGGCTATTAAAAGCAAAATAGCAATGATTAATGGCAAAAACGCAACTGGCTTTGTCGTGGCATCATTTTCAGGTATGACGTAACCATTTTTTTTGAAAAATCGTCCAACAAAAACGCCAGCAAATAGACCGACAAGACCAGCAATAGCAGTCATATCTCCGCCGCCAAGGCGCAAAAACGCTCTCCATGGACAACCCAAAAAGATAAGACAACCAATCATAGCAAACACACCTAGGAAAAACCTAGAAAATGCCGCACTGCCTGATACTGGAGTGAAATTTCTACTCCAAAGCATACTTGCTAGAAAGCCTCCGATGATAAGACCTAAAATTTCAGGCCTTAGATACTGCACGACCTTGGCTTGGTGAAAGCCAAGAGCACCTACGCTATCCCTTAAAAAGCAAGCCGCACAAACGCCCATGTTTGCTGGGTTGCCAAAATAAACAAGCACTGGGCCAAGAATGCCAAGGCTTGCACCTGCGATGATGTAAAGCAATGTTTTATTCATGAATATTCCTGTGTATAGGGTAAAATCAAACTGATTTCTTAAATAGCATTTTAATAGAGCATAAATAAAGAAAGTATAAAATTTAAGAGCCAAATAGCTAAAATAATAAAATTTTACGAAAAAAGGACACAAAGTGCGAGATATCATGAGTTATGAGGATAGTTTAAAGATTTTAAAAGACACAGTTGAAATTTGGGATAAAGTAGAAAAGATCGCTATCACAGACGCCCTTGATAGAAATATCGCACACGATGTGATAGCGGACAGAAACTATCCAGCAAAGCCAGTTTCAGCAATGGATGGCTACGCATTTGCATACGATGATAGCTTAAGCGAGCTTGAGCTCATTACCGATCTTCCCGCGGGAAGCGACAAGGAGATAAAAATAAGCGGGAACAAATGCGTTAAAACATTTACTGGATCGCTCATGAGTGAGGGCTCAGATACGCTTGTGCCAGTTGAAAATGTCGAAGTTAATGGCTCAAAGATCACTATCAAAAAAGGTGTATCAAAGGGCTTTGCTGTGCGTGCGGTGGGTGAGAGCTACAAAAAGGGAGAAATTTTAATAAAAAAAGGCACCAAGCTTAGTTACGCAGAAATCGCACTTCTTGCTGAGCTTGGCATCTTTCACGTAAGCGTTTTCATCCGTCCTAGAGTAGCAATAATTGCAACTGGTAGCGAGATCAAAGATCTTGGCGAGCCACTAGAAAATGCTGCACAAATTCATAGCTCAAATCACATAGGTATAGCGATGCAAATACGTAAAATGGGAGCTGAGCCAATCCTTTGCGAGATCGTAAAAGATGAGGCTACGCTTGTTAAAAAAGCTATCATAAATGCACTAAAATCAGCTGATATCTTAATAACAACTGGTGGCGTTAGCATGGGAGATTATGACTTTGTAAAAGATACTTTAAAAGAAAATTTTAGCGTCATCATAGATAAAGCTGCCATTAAGCCAGGCCGCCATATCAAGATAGCAAAATCAGGCGAAAAATATATATTTGCACTGCCTGGTTTTCCGTATTCAGCGATGGTTATGTGCGTGCTTTATGTTAGAGTTTTGATAAATTTATGGCTAGGCAATGATGAGCCAAAGATCACGGCGATAATAGACGAAGACTATAAAAAGCGTTCGCCATTTTTAGAATTTACGGCTGTAAATTTAGAAAATCGTGAAGGAAAAAATTTTGTAAATCTAAATGGCAAAAAGCTTGGCAGTTCAGCGATCGTAAATAATTTAACAAACAAGGCTGCACTTTTAATGATCCCAATGGATAAAGAAATTCTTAAAAAAGGTGAGATAGTAGAAGTCTTGATGATGCCTTGCTAAAATTTTAAGGATAAAAGTTGAACACGTCAGAAATTCAAACAATTATAGTTTTTCTGTTAATGGCATCACTCGCCTTTGGAATAGATCTTTTTGCTCATAAACATGATGAGAAAATTTCACTAAAACAAGCCGGTATTTGGTCTATCTTTTGGATAGGAGTTTCGGTACTTTTTGGCATATATCTATATTTTGAGCGAGGCAGCGAAATAGCAAGTCTTTATTTTGCAGGATATGCGCTAGAAAAGTCGCTCTCGGTAGATAATCTTTTTGTGATGATGGCGATTTTTTCATGGTTTAATATACCTGAAATTTATCGCCACAGAGTGCTTTATTTTGGCGTTATAGGAGCTATGATATTTAGGCTCATCTTTGTAGCCGTAGGTACAATGCTTTTTGCCATCTCTCCTTGGATGGAGCTAATATTTGCAGCAATAGTCGCATATAGTGCCGTAATGATGATAAAAAAAGATAAGTGCGATGAGGATATAAAAGATTATTCAAACCACATAGCTTATAGGGCAGTTTATCGCTTCTTTCCGGTTTTACCACAGCTTTTTGGACATAGTTTTTTTGTTAAATTTAGCGAAATTTCTAAACAAATTTCAGATAGTCAAAAAACTACTCTTAACGATCAAATTTTAAGACTAAAAGCCACTTGGATAGTAACACCGTTATTCTTGTGCCTTTGCGTGATTGAGCTAAGCGATGTGATATTTGCTTTTGATAGCGTTCCAGCTGTCATTGCTGTGAGCAAAGATCCTGTGATTGTTTATTCAGCGATGATATTTGCGATACTTGGTCTAAGAACACTTTATTTTGTGCTTGAAGTACTCAAAAATTTTTTAAAATATCTAGAAATTTCTGTGATCGTGCTTTTATTTTTTATCGCAGCAAAGCTAGCTGTAAATGCGACTGCTCATATCTTTCATATCGGTTTTGAAATTTCTGCACAAATTAGCCTTTTTATCATTCTAGCCATCCTTGGAGTTGGGGTCATAGCAAGTTTGGTTAAAAAATAGCTACCACAAAAGTATACAAGCTAAAGGTAGATGAGCTTAAAATTAAAAATTTATAAGCATAGAGCTTTATATTTTGGTGTCTAAATTTTTTAAAATTTTGCTTGCTTGTGCAAAAATTTATTACTGAATATTTATGCTACCAGCTGGGGTTGGCATATCGCCTTTTTCATCAGCAAATGGTGGCCCTTTTTGAAGCAAAGTGGTGATCTCGGATGCTACTTTTGGATCCATTTTTGCCATGATAGTAGATATCTTTTTGGCATCAAGAGCATAAAGTATGGTGGCCGCGTTTGATCTAGGCATTTTAGAGAGCACTTCAGCTGCTGCGCCATCTTTCATCTTAGAATACGACTCATTGACTTTATCACTAGTCATTGTGCGAAGTTCTTTTAAAATTTTCTCATTTTTGGCGACCACTTCATCGATCTCTTTGCGTTTTTGCTCGATCACTTTCATTGTCGCATTTAGATCAGCTTCTTTTTTGGCAAGCTTTTTATTATTTTCTTCATAGGCTGCTGCCGAGCTTGCGCGAAATACTTCTAAAGCTTGGCGCTGTTCATCTATGATCTCAAGTTCCTTTGAAATTTCTTCTTTTCTAGCTTCAAAAATTTGCGTACAGTCAACTGGTACTTCAAAACAAAATGCAAAATTTAAAACAATGAAAAATAATAAAACCGCTCTCATTACAACTCGCTCTTAGTTGTAAATTTCATCACTGCAAACTCATCAAGCGCAAGTGCTTCGGCCTTTTGTATGCGTTTTATCTCTTTTTTAAACTCTTCTTTTTCTAGATATTTCATCTTTTCGTACTCTAAATTTGCATTTTTATATTTATGTTCGTAATGCGAAACCTCTTTTTTAGCTATCTCAAGACTCTCTTTGCAGGCATTTAACTCTTGCCTTGCTATCTTTATAAACTCTAAATTTTCCTTTAGTTCGCCTATATTGCCACTTTTTGGCAAGCAAAACTCCTCAAGCCTTGCTCTTAAATGCACTAAATTTTCTTCAAAATTTCTTACATTAAGCCTGGCGACGGCGAGCTTTGCCTCTACCTTATCCATCTCTTGTTTTTTTACGCGGACGATAGAGGTAAATTTGCTTTTCATCTAATGATCGTATCGCTTCTTTCAGGGCTTGTTGAGATGTAGCCGATCTTTACGCCAGTTAGCTCTTCTATTCTCTCGATATAAGCTCTTGCATTTGCTGGCAGATCTTCATATTTGCTTATACCTTTTACACTATCCCAGCCTGCAAGTTCCTCGTAAATAGGAGTTGCATTTTCAAGATCTGTCGGCATATAATCGATAGTTTCACCATTATATTGATAAGCTTTGCAAATTTTTACCACCTCAAATCCATCAAGTACATCAAGCTTCATGAGCGCATAAGTATCGACACCATCGAGTCTTGAAGCATATTTTACACTCACAGCATCAAACCAGCCACAACGTCTGCGGCGGCCTGTTGTTGTGCCAAATTCCTTACCGATATCACACATCTTATCGCCACTCGTACCTTTATCTTCTGTTGGGAAAGGACCAAAGCCAACACGAGTCGTATAGGCCTTTATGACGCCTATTACTTCACCTATTTCTTTTGGATTTAGTCCAAGACCTGTGCAAGCACCTGCACTTATGGTATTTGAGCTAGTTACGTATGGATATGTGCCATGGTCGATATCTAAAAGCGTGCCCTGAGCACCTTCAAGTAGGACTTTTTTATCTTCATCTAGCGCTTTCCAAACTAAATTTGTAGTGTTTGCGATAAATGGAGCCAAAACCTCTTTATATCTTTTTAGCTCTTCAAGCAATTCGCTCTCATTAGGAATTTTTACACCAAGTGCGTCAAATACGCATTTATTTGTCTCAAAATCATGCATCAAAGCATCACACAAACGCTCTGGTTCAAGTAATTCGCCTACTCTGTGACCACTTCTACTTATTTTATCAGCATAAGTTGGTCCGATACCTTTTCCAGTCGTACCGATTGCTTTTTCACCTTTGAGTTTCTCTTTTGCTTGATCGATTTGACTATGGTAGCTTAGATTTAAATGTGCTTTATCGCTAATATAAAGCCTTCCCTCTAAATTTTCAAACTGTGCCATTTCAGTGATTAATACTTCTGGGCAAACAACAACACCATTGCCAATGATATTTATGATATTTTTATGCAAAATTCCACTTGGAACAAGGTGAAGCGCGTATCTAACGCCATCAACCCAGATCGTATGGCCGGCATTGTGGCCGCCTTGTGAGCGACAGATCATGTCATAGTTTAGTCCTAGCATATCAACTATCTTACCTTTACCCTCATCACCCCATTGAACTCCAACTACTAAATCAGCCTTTCTCATTCTTACTTCCTTAAATTAATTTTTTCTTCTATCAATGCATCTGTATAAACAGCAAAACCACTATTTATTTTTCCGTCTATTTCGTAGCTGCCACCACTTGCTATTATGCTGTTATTTCTTAAAAATCTAAAAAATAAACTATCGTAATATCTCATTTTCGAGTAATATAGCGGAACTATTCTTAAATTTTTATATTCTAAAGCACTGGCTAAATTCCTCAAATTTTCAAGCGGTTCTTTTAGTTTGCTTGGAGAAATTTTAATCACTTCATCCAATTCATCAACTGACTTTAGAAGAGCAAGAGCGCTTAGCCATGGAACATTTTGAGATAAAATTTTCTCCATTTGCCCATTTTCAAAAATTTCAATAGGCACACTCAAAATTTCACAAATTACCCTTGGAATTTGTATATTGCTCACTTGCAAAAATGTATCCATTTTTAGCTCATTAAGAAGCTTTGCTACGATATTTATGCTTTTTAAAACATCATTTTCACCGATTAGCTCGGCTCCGATTTGATAAATTTCTTGGCTTGGATAGCGAAAGACTGGCTGGATATAAAACCATCTTTTTGATTCGTTTGCTTTTAGCCTTCTAAGCACGATCCTTACAGTATCTACCGTGCTATCAGCTCTTAGGCTTATTTCGTGATTTAGACTATCGCTAAAACGCAAAAGATTTGTAGCATCTACACTTAAATGCTGGTGATATGAGAAAAATGGCGTTACGATCTCGCTAAAGCCTTCATTTTCTAAAATTTCACTAGCTTTTTGCTCGATCTGCCTCTTTAGCTTTGCACTACTGGCAAAGTATAGCTTGCTTCCATTTGGGATTTCGTGCTCATAAACATTTAAAGCATTTTCATTCATTATTTATTCGCTCCACTCAAATTTAGATCATTATCGCATAATAAAATTGCCTCATTAGCTAAATTTATTACGTTCTCTTTGTCTATTTTTACAAGGATCGTATCTAAAATTTCAGCTAATTTTTCATCTATTGTTCTGATATCATCTACTTGATTTGCTATTTCGATTTTTAATTTTTCGCTTACTTTTTCATCGCATTTAAGCAAATTTATCAAACGAATCATAAGCTCTTTTACACCTACTATTTTGCAAAGCATATTGTAGTTCTCATCATCTTGAAAATTTCTTACATTTAGCGGAGATGATAGAGTGAATTTAAATTTGAGCACATCATCCAGGCTAAGCTCTGGCGCAAAAAGCCGCCCTTGAAATCTACTAAAGCCAAATCCAACAAAAATTTCAAGCATGCTTTTATCTTCTAAATTTTTTATCATGACATCAAAATTAAATGTATCTGATACATACTTTATCATGCGTATGGTTTTTAGCGCTTCTACTGAATCAAAAATTTGTTTGCAAAATCTTTTATCTATATTAAATCTATTTGTTTTTAACATGCCTAAAGCTTCTACCGAGCCTGAATAAGATGCAAAATCATCAAGTGAAAAGCTAACGCCTAGTTCCTTATAAGCATCGATATATCTAACAACATCATCTAAATTTACGCCACTTGCGGAGTCAACGATGTCTATGATTAGTCCATTAGCGTCTAGTTGCTCATCTTTTAAAAGCTTTTTAAATTTCTCAAAAAACTCAGAAGTCATTAGCTTTTTAATGCATAAATTTACTCTAACTTTTGCATTTATTCCCTCTTTTAGCCATACAGCCCTAGCTTTTAAAGCATCTTTTAGTGTAAATAATGCGATAGCAACAACTGCTTTTGAGCCTTTTGCAAGTGGCAAGAAGTCTGATGGCCTTAATATCTTATCGCCATTTTTCCATCTAATAAATGCCTCAAAGCTGCTAACTTCCCCGCTTTTTATATCAATCTCAGGCTGATAAAGCAAGAACATCTCGCCAGCATCGATAGCTTCAATGATCTTTGAGTCATCTCTATATTCATTTTTAAAGTATGTATCTTTTTTCGAATTAAATACATAATATTTATTTTTTCCATTAAGCTTTGCTTGATACATAGCCCAATCGGCTCTTTCAATTAGATCATCAACACTAAGTGCATCGCCACTTAAGCTAATACCAATACTTACGCTAAGTTTTTTCTCATCATCATCAATAGAAATTTTACTCTGGCCCACTCTTAAGATATTTTCAGCAGTTTCGTAAATTTCTCCCAAATTTTCATAAGGCATAGCGCCTATAAACTCGTCTCCGCCTATTCTTGCAAATATTCCTTGTTTTGGGAAAATTTCATCTATTTTTTTTGAAATTTCTATTAGGATTTTATCGCCTACTTGATGTCCGTATCCGTCATTTATCGATTTAAAGTTATCAAAATCAACATAAAAGGCTGCTACTTTTAAGCTTTTTTTCGCTTGTTTTAGCAGATTTTCTAGCTTATTAAAAAGTAAAAATCTATTTGGTAGTCCAGTCAGCGTATCGTGATACGCGATAAATTCGAGATACTCTTTATTGTAGCAATCATCATTTGCGCTTGAAGCTAACAATATATATCCCTCTTGATCGCCAAACGCGTTTAAAAGCTTACTTATACTTATAACTTCGAGTCTATTTTTGCTTCGAACATCATGAATAAGACCTTGCCAAAAGCCAGTTATTTTAAGTGAATTTAAAATTTCATCTTTAATATCTTTTAGTCCGTTTTTAAAATTAATTATATCTTTTGAGTAAATTTTCTCTATAAAATTTTTATCTCTAGAAATATCAAGTGTATCGAAAAAAGCGTCATTAGCATCTATGATCCTAAACTCATCATCAAGCATAATAATTTGCTCTTTTGCGTATGAGAAAATTTTTGCTAAAAGGTCTTGATAAGAAAAAAAGCTATTTTGCACACTAAGATCTTGCATTGTGCCCTTTATAACGCTTACTTCACCATCATAAAAAGCTACTGCTTTTGCTCTAATTCTTACATAAATAATCTCTTTATCAGCCCTATAAAAACGCACTTCGCCATCATATACTTCACCTTTTTTTATAAGGTCAAAAAAGTCCTTAAAGCTTACAAATTCATCTACAAATATAGTTTTTGCACGTTCAAAATTTATACTCATATCTCCATTTAATGCATATCCGAGCGACTTGGCGATAGCATTTGGGATATAAAGGGTGTCGCTTTTTTTATCCCATGAAAAGACAAGCGCTTGACTTGCCCAAAGTATGCTTTGAAAATATTTTAATTCAGCATCATATTTTTCTTGCAACTTTGCTATATCGCTTAGGTCATTAAAAAAGTAGATGATTTTTTGCTCTTTGTCAGCACCATTATCTATAAATTTTACTTTTATCTTAAATGGCGTTTTGTTGTTTTCATTTGTTTGCATATTGGCTACGAGATTTATCTCGCTATTTTTGCTACCTTTTTCAAAGAATTTTTTAGATTCATTAGAAATATTTACAGCAAACTCATCTAAACTTTCAGGGCTTATTAGATCTTTTAAATTTATAAGCTTCTTATCTTGCGGGACTTTAAAGACACTATCGATATTTTGCGTACTTCTTACGATAGAAAATGGATCGCTATTTAATGCTTCTGCTATTACATTTGGCGATAAAAACGAATAATCATTTATTGCTTCATTATCCTTTTTCGTAAATTTTCCATCATCAAGCTCATGTATAAGCATAAAATTTAGCCTAGAATCTCTTAGCTCAATCTGTGACTCTTGTAAAAATCCCTCTTTAGTGCCGCCATCTTTTGTTTTTAGCTCGATTTTAAAACTCATATCGCTATTTTGAGTGTCTTGTTTCATTTGCATAAACAATGCAAAATCGCCATCTATTAAATCATTTAAATTTAGCTCTATAATCTCATCTTTTGTGTAGCCAACAGAAGATAAAAATGCATTACTAGCATCAATAATATCGCCGCTATAAGCATCATAAACTACTATTTTCAAAAAGCTTTGTTCAAAAATATAGCCAAATCTACTTTTGTATTCTTCTAGCCCATCAGTTGCTTTTTTGGCTTCTATCTTTAGCTTGTTTATTCCATTTTTTATATCTTCAAATTCTGTTACATTAAGGCTTCGTTTTATCTCGTATTCATCGCCATCTAAAGTATCTCTTACCTCTTTTAAAGCTGGCATTATTCTATTTTTTACAAATTTTACATCTCTAACCCATAAAATTAAAGAAGATATAAAACAAAAGATCGATAGCCAAAATAACACAAACTGCATAAAGATATGAAAATGCTTCGTTGAAGCGGTAATAACAAAAATTTTATACTCTGGCATATAGCTTATAAGATAAAAGCCCATATGGCTTAAAGAAAATATTATTTTATCCTCTTTAAACTCGTCGCCAAGACTCACATAAGGCAAAAACATCGATTCATCAAATTTTTTATAAAACTCATCTCTTGATAAATTTCCATATTTATCCACCAAATAAGCATAAGTTTTGGTTTTCTCATCGTAATCTACATTAGTGTAGTTTTGTAAAAATTTTATATCAATTTGAACTAAAATGCTGCCTCCATTTTTTAGTCCATAAGATGCATAAATGTCTCTAAAACGATTATTTCTGTAGACACGATCCGATACTGTAAATTTTCCAGCATCTGTCTCGTTTAAACTAAGCTGAGATAGATTCTTTTCAGCTATGTCATCAGCACCTAAAAATCTCTTTGAATAGAGTAAATTTCTATTTTTATCAAAAACATAAAAAGCTATATAAAGATCGTTTTTTGTTGAATTTTTATCAAATAGCATATCGCTAAGACCTGCTTCAACCATTTTTGACTTTAAAAATAGATCGTTTTTTATTATAAAAAAGCTATTTGAGATTGATGATTTTATATTCGAATTAGTTGAGCTAAGATCATGCTTTATATCGTTCGTACCGGCACAAACTACAAATAATGCTAAAAATATAAATGAGAGTAGAAGTAAAATAGCCTTTGTATAAAACATTTTTACTATTTGAAGGCTGGTTTTTTGTTTCTCAAGCACGATAGACACCTCGTTAGTTTAGGTTTTGGCTTTGATTTTATCCCATTTTTACTTGATTTGGGTTTATAAAGGTAAGTATTTATTTAGAATTTATTGATTTATTTAAAATTGAGCCAAAAATTTATTTAAAATTTGGCTCAAATATCTTAATAGATCCAAGTAACGATATCAGAAATTTCTCTGCAAAGTTTTTTTGGTTGTGGATTTAGGCGGTAGCCAAATGGCACCATGATGGCCAATCTTTGAAAGCTCTCATCAAGCCCCAAAAGTTCATTTAAAGCGTGTCTGTCAAAGCCTTCTATCGGGCAACTATCAATGCCCAAACTCGCAGCTGCATTCATCATATTTGTGGCGATTATCATGCATTGTTCATGTGACCACTGAAATGTTAGCTCATCATCGTTTTTAAAATTTGCTAGCAAAAAGTCATGGTAAAATTTTTGCCTTGCAGCAATGGCTTCAGGATCTTTATTGGTATTTCTAGCGATCATTTTATTAACGTATGCGCTTCCAAATTTTACCTCTTTGATCTTAGCTAAAACGACAACTAAATGCGAGCAAGATGTGATTTGTGCTTGATTCCATGAAAGAGCTTTTATTTTTTCTCTAAGCTCTTTATTTTGAACGACTAAGATATCCCACTGCTCAAGGCCAGTTGAGCTAGGGCTTAATCTACCAGCTTCTAGTATAAAATCAAACTCTCCAGCACTGATTTTTTTGCTTTCGTCAAAAACCTTGCAAGCATGACGAAATTTTAAAATTTCAAGATAATTCATCATCTCTCCTTTGTAGTTTTTGAAATTATAGAATGGTTAAGTAAATTAAAAGATTTCACTAACACAATGAGATAGCATGCTATTTTTAAAAATTTATCTTAAAAATATACCAAACTCGCTCTTTGACACCGCGGAGCCAACAATAGCTGAACTTTCATAGCCTACTTCTTTTAAGCGTTTTACTGCAAGCATCGCGTCCTTTTCACCAACTGCGAGCAAAAGCCCACCTGAAGTTTGTGCGTCAAATAGCAAAATATCAGCTTCTTTGTCTATAAAATGCTTTGCAAATTCGCGGTTTTTATAGCTTCCCTCTGGAATTATGCCCATATCTGCAAATTCCTTTGCACTTGCAATGATTGGCACGTTTTTTTCATAAATTTCAAAACTGATCTTTTCATTTAGCATTTCGCTTAAATGCCCCAAAAAGCCAAATCCAGTCACATCAGTAGCACCGTAAACTTTGATGCCATCAAGTGCCTTTAATGCATAAAAATTTAGCTGTGCCATGATAGTTGCAGCCTCTTTTATCTGCTCCATGCTTAATAAATCAGCCTTTATTGCTGTGCTTAAAATGCCGCTTCCAAGGGGCTTTGTAAGTATTAAAACATTGCCTTTTATGGCTGTATTATTTGCCCAAAATTTATTAGGATGTACTCTTCCAGTGACGCTAAGTCCATAATACATCTGCTGTGTCTCGATCGTATGCCCGCCAACTATAATGCCACCACACTCTTTTACTTTATCGGCTCCACCTCGTAAAATTTCGCCTAAAATTTCAGGTGCCAAGTTGCAGCTATCAAAGCCCACGATATTTAGGGCATTTATCACCTCGCCACCCATTGCAAAGACATCACTTAGGCTATTTGCAGCAGCGATTTGACCGTAAATAAATGGATCATTTACTACAGGCGTTATAAAATCAAGCGTTTGAACAAGTGCAAGATCACTTGAAATTTTAAAGACACTCGCGTCTTCGTTAGAATTTGTGCTTGAGAGCAGATTTGGATGAGATAAATTTAAACTACTAATCGTTTTGTTTAGACCCGACGGGTCAAGCTTAGCAGCTCAACCAGCGGCTCTAACGAACTGCGTAAGCTTTTTGTCGTGATAGATCATAATTTTATTTGCTCGTGAGTTGAGAGTATGTCGATGATCTCATAAGCATTTGAAATTTCGCCAATCGCAAGATCACTTACTAGCTTATAAGCCTCCAAGCAGCTTCCACAGCTTAAAATTTTAACACCAGCAGCTTCAAGATCTTTAAGCGGCTTAAAGCTTGGATGTGAGCGGTTTGTAGTCATCTTTACAGCGTTATTTACGCAGATTATTATCTTTGGTTTTTTCTCAACTTGAAGAAAAGCTCCCAGGAATTTTGATAGTAAATTTATTCCTACTTCGCCACTTCCCGCGCGCTCTTCATTTAGATAGAGTACTTTATTATTTTTTGGTGTTATGTCGCAGACAAACTCATCAAAATTTGTAAGCTCAAGCGCATTTTTACCTTTTGTAGCTAAAATTTTAGTCTCGTTGCCATTGCTTTCTAGGCTAAATTCTATATTTTGATTTTTTAAAAATCTTGAAATATTTTCTTTTGGGGCTAGTGCATTTACTAAAATTTCTAAGCTTTCACCTTCACTTAAGCCATCAAGTGCATTTTTTGTCATTATGACTGGTTTTGGACACTCTAAATTTCTACAATCAATTGTTGTCATGATTTTTCCTTTTGCAATTAGTATTTCAAACCTTGAAACTAGTTTGGATTATAGCCAAAAAAATATTAATTATTTTAAAAATTTTAATGTATAAATTTGAGATAAAAGAGAGCTTTGACCTCGCTACTAGCAAGGTCAAAGTGAAATTAATTATTTTAAATTTGTATAAGACTTTTCATAATCAGATACTGGAATTTTATTCTCTCTAACGAGCTCTTGGTACCAGTAGTGATGAAGAACATAAACTTCTTCTTCCTCTTTATATCCAGTAATCATCGACCAAATAGCACCATGAATAGCAATAGCTGCCATATAAATATGAACTAAGAAAAACACTGCACATGCGATGCCAAGACAGTTATGGATAATTACGCTGTATCTTAGAAGATCAATTTGTGTAAGACCAAACCAAGAAGCAACCGCTGGCTCTTTGAAGTCCGTAAAATACATAATCGCGCCGGTAATTATCATAACGATACCACCAGGGATAGCGATCCAGTACCATGCTTTTTGACCAGCATTAAATTTACCAGCTGGAACAGGTCTCTTTTTCTTTGATAAATAGCCACCAACTATCATCATCCATCTGATATCATAAATTGCTGGAAGCATTCTCTTTGTCCAGGTAAATAACATAGGAAGCACAGAAACAGCAAAGATCACAGTTGCCGTATCGTGCAAGTATCTACAGAAACGCACAAATGTTCCACCACCAAGCTCTGCACCCCACATAATGATGATACCAGTTGGCACTAAAATGATCCATGAGATCGCTGCCAAACCATGAGCTATACGTATGATCAATGAAAAAGCAAACACCTTTTTACCATCATGACTAAAATGTTTTGGTCCAATGATTAAAAAGTGTAATGCAAATGCTCCAATAACAGCCAAAATGATAGAAAGTGCTGCTATTGCAAAGTAGTCATTACCTTGGATAAAAGTAAATATCGGCCCCAAACCTTGTTCGTATGGCTTGATATTTTCTATCCTTTCAGCCGCCCAAATGGCACTATTATATTGATTGACGCCAGTTGGTCCTTGAGTTGCCATTGCTGTTACAAATAATGTAAAAAGCAGAGTAAGAATTCTCGTCATTGTAGTCCTTTATGAGTTTGAGCTTAAACAATTTAAGTATTGGTTAAATACGTTAAATCGCATAGCTACGCTATTTTGGTCGCTATTATATCAGAGCTAATCACAAGCAAACCTTAGCAAAAAAGATTACTAAAAATTTTATAAAAAACATTTAAGTTTTGTTAATTTTTAGAGTTTTTTGATCTGAAAATTTAGCTAAAATAAATCCAAATTTTAGTTAAAAAGGATCGCACTATGCATCTTTTTTGCCTTATATTTGATGAGTACGAGACGCTTGATCTCATGGGGCCAGTGGAGTTTTTAGCAAGGGTGCCTGAAATGAAGATAAACTACGTCTCGTTTGATGGCGGGATGAAAAGAAGCAAGCAAGGCTTTTTTATAAAGACCAAAAAGCTTAGTAAGATACCAAAAAAGAGCGTTTTGCTACTCCCTGGAGGTCAGGGCACGAGGGCACTTGTAGATGATAGTGAGTTTATCTCAAGACTTAAAGAGTGCGTTTTGGCATCTCAAATTTGCCTAAGCGTATGCACGGGTTCTGCTCTCATCGCTCGCACTGGAGAGCTTGACGGACTAAAGGCTACCTCAAATAAAAGATCGCTTGAGTGGGTAAAAAGTTGCGGCGAAGCTGTAAAGTGGCAAGAGCGCGCTAGGTGGGTGAAGGCAGGTAAATTTTACACAGCCTCAGGCGTGGCTGCTGGCATGGATATGGCGCTTGGCTTTATTAGTGATCATTTTGGCAAGGAGCTAGCCCAAAAGATCGCAAACGAGACCGAATACAACTGGCAAAAAAACTCAAAGATAGATAAATTTGCCAAATTTTATGGATACTGATTCTGTAAAAATTTTATAGACATAAATACAAGTAAGCTTTAGCATTTAGCAGTCAGAAACTAGCCACAAGACCAACTATTAGTTTCTACGCCTATACTCTTCATAGTCTAGCTCGCGGATCATTTTAACCTCGCCATTTTCTTTTAAAAGCAGTAGATCAGGCAGTTTTATGCCGTTAAATGTCGTGTTTTTCACGATCGTATAATGGATTTGATCTTCAAAAATGACTTGATCGCCGATTTGTAGCTCGCTATCAAATTTATACTCCGCATCGCCCGCTTCAAGCCCTACTATATCACCTGCTAAGCAGGTATTACCGCCAAATCTATAAGCAAATTTGCCATTTTCACTCTCGCCTCTAACGGCTGGACGATACGGCATCAGCACGGTATCTGGCATGTGAGCCTCGGCCGAGGTGTCAAGGATGGCTATGTTTTTTTCGTTATGCACGATGTCAAGCACGCTACTTATCAAAAAGCCAGTCTGCCAGCCCACAGCCTCACCAGGCTCCAGATAGACTTCTACGCCATATTTCTCGCGGAAGCGTTTGATGATATTTATAAGTAGCTCTACGTCATAATCAGCCCTCGTGATGTGGTGGCCGCCGCCCATATTTATCCACTTCATCTTTGGGATAAACTCGCCAAATTTCTCTTCAAATGCCTCCAGTACAATCTGCAAGCTGCTTGCACTCTCCTCGCAAAGTGCGTGAAAATGAAGCCCACTAATGCCATTAAGAAGCTCGGGCTTAAAATTTGCCCTTGTGATGCCAAGCCTGCTAAATTTACCGCATGGGTTGTAGCTATCAGTTGGCGCTAGTGAGACCTCTGGATTAACCCGCAGGCCACAGATGATGCCGTTTTTCAGGGCAATACTCTTGAATTTTTGCCACTGAGCAAAAGAGTTAAACGTGATGTGCTTTGAAATTTTTAAAATTTCATCAAAGTCCTCATCTTTAAAGGCTGGGCTATACGTGTGGATCTCGCCTTTTACGTATTCACTTGCAAATTTTGCCTCGTGAAGTCCGCTACAAGTCGCACCGTCAAGATAAGAGCCAACCATGTCCATCACTCCGCTAAATGCAAAGCCCTTAAGTGCTACTAAAATTTTAGCTCCGCTTTGCTCTTTGACATATTTTAAAAGCTCTAAATTTTTACGTACTTTTGCCTCTTCGCAGACGTAGGCTGGGGTTTTTATACTCTTTAAAATTTCATTCATTTTTGCTCGCTTTTTAAATTTTTAAATAAGTATATCTAAATTTATTTTTAAGTAAAATCAGCAAAAATTTCAAAGGATAAAATGTGGTAGAGATCGAATTTCTTGGGCCTATCGGGCTTGAAAATATAAAAGTAGAAGCAAAAAATTTAGGTGAAGTAAAAGCAGCTTTAAGCGAGAAAGAAGAGCTTAAAAAATGGCTAAATATCTGTGCTGTGGCTGTAAATGATGAGATCGTAAGCGATATAAATTTTGCTCTTAAATCAGGCGATAAAATTTCTATATTACCGCCAGTTTGTGGGGGCTAAGATGCAAATTTATAATGGAAGCTTGGATGTTCAAAGCATCACAAACGAGTGGTATGAACGCTTTAAAGATAAAAACTGCGGTGCGCTCATCACTTTTGTTGGAATCGTAAGAGAAGAAGGTGGTATTTCGGCGCTTAGCTTTGATATCTATGAGCCGATCCTTAAAAAATGGCTTGACGCTTGGGAGGAGCGAGCCAAAAAAGAAAATGCCTACGTACTCTTTGCTCACTCAAAAGGCGACGTGGCGGTGCATACGAGCTCATATGTTGCAGGCGTTGTAAGCCCTCAAAGAAAGGTCGCACTAAGGCTTATAAACGAGTTTGTCGAGGACTTTAAGGCAAATGCGCCGATCTGGAAATATGACGTGATAAATGGCGAGAGAATTTATGCAAAAGAGCGCAGCCAAGCGATAAATGGTGCTGGGATTTTAGCTTAAAAGGAAAAATGATGATAACAAAAGAGAGTAAAAAAGATGTTTTTTGGGCGCTTGCGTTTGGGCTTGGACTTTTTATATTTAGCATCGTTGGCTACTTTTATATAGCTCTTGGCGCAGCGTCTCTCTTTGGCATCATCATTGGCGCTCTCTCAGCGTTCTTTTGTGTTAGAAAAATTTTTCAAAACAACTTTTTACGTATTGAAGATGATGGATTTATCATTACAAAAGGCTCAAAAAGCATAAAATTTTACTTTAAGGATATCGACGAAATCGCCATTAAAAGCTTTGGCGATAAGAAAAAAGTTGAAACATTAAGCGTAAAATTTAAGAAAAACCGTCTTGATAGAGATGCTTGCTTTGGGTTAGTGCAACCACTAGGTGATGATTTGGTCATCATTTTTGATAAATATGAACTCTCAAAATTTACCATTTCAAAAGAGCTAAGAGATAGGCTTAATAATTTTAGAGCCTAATTAAATCAACCTATGATTTAAAATTTTATATAACAATTATCAAAATTTTATACATTTTTCACATTAAATTTACTCCGTTTAGCTACTCTTACAAAAATAAAATTAAGCATTTTATCTACACTAAGTTCGTAAATATGGATTAAAAATTTAAAGGATGACTTACATCAACTTTTATAAAGGGTTTTGCTACTACAATTCTGATAAAAGAAATCATAATTATATCTTTAAAAGGAGTTTACATGAGGCCCATTTTAAGCCTAGCAGTTCTTTCATCACTGCTTCTAGCAAATGAAGCAAATTTAGACATTATAAAGCCTATTAGAGAATTTGCTCCGCCGCCAGTCATCACGCCAAACGTTGCACAAAGCGCCTTTGTGGAAAATCAATTTGACCGCACTCAAAGAAGCGAATATCCATTTGTTACAAATTTGCTTGATAACTCAGCTGATATGTTTCATATTTCGGCTGGAATGTATGGCAAAAGCTTTTACAATTCATCGCTTTTTAAATATCGTGGCGCAAATTTTTATACCATTTTAAACGCAAATTTCACCAAAGCAAATAATTATAAAGATGGAAGTGGCAAAAGATGGGACTATGGCTACAATAGGCAAGGCCAAAGCGCTATCTTAGGCTTTGTGCCAAATGATCTTAGCGAGCTTAGGCTTACGTTTTTAAGGGATAATATCGATAAAGACAAGCAGCCAGAGCACGTGATGGATGCCTTTAAAACGACAAGAAAAGTCGGCAAGCTAAATATAAGATTAGGCGAAGAAGATCTTTCAAATACGCTAAATTTTGAATTTGTCCTAAAAAAAGTTGAGCGAAAAGCTGATAATTTTCATCTAAGAGATGCCACTCCAAATGTAAAAGTGGATTTAAAGAGAAATATATTTGAGGCAAATTTAAAGTATGACGCTGACTTTGCAAGCTTTCACAATCAAATAGGCGCGGGCTTTGAAAAAGATAAACATGACGGCAAAAGATACATGAAGCAAGGCAACAACTGGGTCTTTAATGGATATAGATTTGCCGATGTTAGAAATGATAAATTTATGCTCTTTGACACACTTGCTTATAAATTTAATGAAGCAAATGAAGCCTCGCTTGCCTTAAAATATGAAGAGCAAAGAAGTAAATTAAATGGCATCGACACTAAATTTTTCGTGCCAAATCCGATCGCACCTAATACTACTCGCAAATTAGTTCGTCAAATTTACGGCGAGGATGTAAGTGACAAGATCAAAAAAGACGCTTTTAGTGCAAGCTTAAAATATAAATTTACACCAAATGACAAGGATAGCTACTTTGCAAAACTTGAGAGCTTATCTCGCTTGCCAAGCAATATGGAGCGTTTCAATGCACTTTATGGCGAAGGCGATAAAGGCTGGATAGCAAATCCAAATTTAGAGCCAGAAAGACACAACAGAGCGGTTCTTGGCTTTAAATTTGGCAGCGAGTTTTACAAAGAATACCTAAACTCGCTTCAAAACAAAGATGCATTTAGCTTTGGAGGACATTTCATCGCTGATAGTGTTAAAAATTTGATCATTTTTGATAGACGCCACTCAAAGGCTGCGATGCCACTAATAAATAAAAATGCCGTCATCTCAAGAAACGTTGATGCAACGCTTTATAGTGTAAATTTCAATACAGAATATAGCTTTGCAAGGCACTTTGGCTTAAAAAGCTCGTTTTATTATAACTACGGACAAAACAAAACCGATGGCAGACCGCTTTATCAAATAAGGCCTTTTGAAGCAAATTTTGCATTTGACTACAAAAACTATGCAAGTTTTGGCAGCTATAATCTTGGCACTGCGCTAAGGCTAGTTTCAAAGCAAACTAGAGGCGATTTTAGCAAGCAAAATGGTCTAGGTATTGACAAAAAAGAGGCCGCAAAAGGATTTGGTTTGCTTGATCTTTATGGTGGCATAGAGTTTAAAAATAAAGTTGGCATAAGATTTGGCGTAGCAAATTTATTTGATAAAGATTATGCAGAATTTATCAGCGGTGATCACGTGGCAGCACTTGATCCAGTAGTCGTTCATGCCCCTGGTAGGACATTTTTCATTAGTTTCCACAGCAGTTTTTAAAGGAGAAAAAGATGTTAAATAGAAGAAAATTTTTAGGACTTAGCACAGCTTTAGGCGTTAGCGCATTTGCACCAAATTTATTTGCAAAAGAGAGCTTTACTATGTGGGGTGCACCAGCGATCCCAAGCGTTATCATGGCGGTTGCTGCGCTGCAAGGCGAGTTAAACAAAACTTATGATGTAAGTCTAAATATATGGAAAACACCAGATCAGCTGCGTGCAGGCGTAGCTAGCGGGGATATCAAAGTCACGATGTCACCATCAAATGTCGCTGCAAATTTAAGAAACCAAGGGCTTGATTTTGCGATGTTAAATTTGCTGACTCTTGGCGTTATGAACGCTATGGTTAAGGATGAAAAGATCAAAAATTTAGAAGATTTTGTAGGCAAAAAGCTTATCATGCCATTTAGAGGCGACATGCCTGATCTTGTCCTAAGAGCACTTTGCAAGAAGCGAGGCATAGACGTTAGCAAAATAGACATCACCTATACAGCAACACCTCCTGAGGCTCTACTTTTATTTTTACAAAAAGATTTTGACATTTTAATAGTTCCACAACCTCTTGGCGAAGCGACTATTTTGCGCGGTAAAAAAGCAGGCGTTAGCGTGCATTACTCAGTTGATTTTCCAAAAATTTGGGGCGAGAGCTTTGGTACAAAACCGATAATCCCAATGGCTGGCATTATCGTAGAAAGAGGCTTTTACGAGAAAAACTTAAGTCTATTTGATACGCTTCATAATGACCTTAAAAATGCACTTTCATGGATACTTGAGAACAAACAAAGCGCAGCAAAGATTGGCTCGAGCTACTTGCCAGCTCCAGAAGTAGCGCTTGCAAATGCTTTTGATAAGGCAAATTTAACAGTAACAAAAGCAAATGAACTACAAAATGAGATCATGGCGTTTTTTGAAGAAATTTATCAGTTTAATCCAAAATTTCTAGGCGGTAAGATGCCAGATAAAGGTCTATTTTTATGATACTAATTGATGGCATCAAAAAAGATCGCTCAAGCTTTTTAAAAATAATTGACTATTTTTGGGGCGGATTTAGCGGATTTGCCGTAGTTTTTTTGATCTTAGCCATTTGGCAAGTGGGAAGCGAGTTTAGCTCCCCACTCTTGCTTCCACCACCAAAAGATGTATTTTTAAAAGCCTGTGAAATTTTAAAAGATTATAAAAACAGCGAGATAAACATAACGCTTTGCAGATCACTGATCGGAGTTTGCTCGGCAACATTTTTTGGTATATTTCTAGGGCTAGTAGCAGGTAGTTTTAAAAGTTTTGCGGCCTTTTTAAAGCCTGTTATCACCTTGCTTTTGTCAATGCCGCCGATTATTTGGATAGTACTTGCTATTTTTTGGTTTGGATTTGGAAATTTTAGCACCGTTTTTACTATCTTTATAACCGTTTTACCGCTTACTTTTGCAAGCTCGGCAGTTGCTATGAGTAGCGTAGATGAGGAGCTAAAAGAGATGTTTGACGCTTATAATCTAGGAATTTTAAAAAAGATAAGACACCTTTACATCCCGCATCTTACGAGCTACATAATAAGCTCTATTAGCGTAGCTGTCGCAATGGGCGTAAAGATAGTCATAATGGCTGAGCTACTAGGTGCAAATAACGGCATGGGAGCAAAGATAGCAAATGCAAGGGCAATGCTTGAAACAACCGAGGTAATGGCATATGTTCTTTTAAGCATCACTCTTATCATGCTTTTTGAATACCTCATCATCGAGCCATTAAAAATAGCTTTGATGCCTTGGAGAAGATGATGCTTGAGCTTAAAAATGTAGAGTATGAAATTTTAAGAGATAAGGTCGTAAGGAATTTTAGTCTAAATGTAAAAGGTGGCGAGGTAGTGACGCTTTTTGGGCCATCAGGATGTGGTAAGACGACGATACTTCGGCTTATTAGCGGACTAAATGAGCCTAGAAAAGGAAAAATTTTTAATAACTTTAAAAAGACTACATATTTTTTTCAAGAAAATCGTCTGCTAACATGGAAAAATGCTCTTGAAAATGTGCTTTTGGTTATGGATAAACCAGATGTTAACGCCGTTTTAGAGCTTTTTAAAAAGGTTGGATTAAGCCAAAAGGACATTTTAAAATACCCAAGCGAGCTAAGTGGCGGCATGAGACAAAGGGTAGCTTTCGTAAGAGCGGTCGTAACAAAGCCTGATCTACTTTTAATGGATGAGCCTTTTTCTGGGCTTGATTATGATATGAAAGAAATTTTGATTGAGATTATTGGCCAAAGAGTAAGCGAAGGTATGAGCGTAGTTCTCGTCACGCACGATAGAATGGAGGCTGTGAAGATGTCAAATAGAATTTATTTCCTATCAAGTAAAGGTGCAGTTATACAAAGAGAACTTGAAATAGACAAAGATTTCAAAGAGCGCGATTTTACGTTTATTAGCAAGATGATAGATGAAAATTTCAAAGGGCAAATTTATTATGATTAATAACTTTTTTACTCATCCTATGAGGATATTTTTCTTAATGAGTGCCGCCTGTGCGGTGCTTGGTGCTAGTGTGTTTTTTACTCCAACTGATTTTGTGAGTTTGCATAAATTTATATTTTTGCAACTTTTTTTAGCCCTTGCTTATGCTGGATTTTTGCTAACTGGACTAACTGATTGGACAAATTTTCAAGCATCTCTAAAAATACATGCTTATATATTATTTTCACTCTTTTTTATAAGCTTTATATTGGCATTTTTTAGCCTATTTTTAGCACACTGCTTTATCGCTCTTTTTTGGCTTTACTTGGTTTTGCTTTGTGTTTATATGATCTGGCAGGATAAAAACGATGATCAATTTGGCGTGCTTGGCTTTTTGTTTGGCATTTTAGGCTTTGAAATTTATTATCTAATAAGTGGCAATGAAAAATTTCTAAATTTACAAGTTTTTATCCACGTAATCGCTATCTTACTAATCTCTTACCGCGTTAGTGTCGTACTTGGGAAAGAAGCGCTAAAAAGAGAAAAAGGCATGGATGAAGCTGTTTTTGTGCCAAATTTTATCTATAAAAATATCGCTATCTGCTGCGTTTGTGCTTTTTTGCTTTTAAATATATTTTTTGAGGAAAGCATGGGTGTCTATTATGCCGCGATAGCTTGCGGAAGTGCGGTACTTGCAAAGCTTAAAGAGTGGCACTATAAAGAGCTTTTTAGACATAGTTTTGTGCTTTTATACTATTTTATGCAGCTATTTTTAGCGGTTGGATTTTTAGGGATCGGCTTTAGCGGCATTTTTGAACTCCATCTTGAAACAAATTTTATGCATCTAATAGCGATAAATGCAGTAGTTTTTAGCGTGATGCTTATATTTAATGTCGCTGGACTTCGTCACAGCGGGCAAGAGCTTGAGTTTTTACGCCTTAGCAAAATTGCATTTATTTTAGTTCTTTTAGCTGGTGTTAGCAGAGGAATTTTGGCTTATTTTTGGAGTGGCTTTTACATTCATTTGCCCGCAATGCTAATAGCAATCGCTTTTGTTTTTTGGCTCATAAATTTTTATGTGATCTTTAGGGATAACGATTTTAGCGATGATCCAGAGTAAAAAGATATTAAAAATTTATTCATTAATTAAAAAGAGTTTTTAAGTCTTTTTTGAAGTAAGTGGGTATATAATTTGCGATATTTATTATCAATATTATAAAAAGGATTCTTTATGAACAAACTTACTTCTGTTGCTTTAGCAGCTTCATTTTTTGCAGTTTCAGCTCTTGCATTTAGCGTAGAAGGTGAACCAAAGGTAACATTTACTGGTTACAAGCTAGCAAATAAAACAGCCGTACCAGGTACTTTTAAAACGATAAATTTTAAAAGTCAAGAAAATGCAAATTTTGCTGATTTTTTAAAGAGTTTTGAATTTAAGCTTGAGCCAAAAGATATCGACACAAAGCTGCCTGACCGCGATAAAAGGATTGGCATTATTTTCGATGGTAAGGCAGTAGATGGCAAGATCGTAGCAGTGAATGGCGATGATAAAGCCGGAGAAATGGATGTTGAGCTTAGCATAAATGGCAATTCAAAAATTTTTAAAACAAAATATGAAGTGCAAAATGGCAAGCTAGTAGCAAAATTTTCAGTGGATCTTGTAAATGATTTGAAGCTAAATGAGAGCTTTGATAAATTTGCCGCTGCCGCTAAACCATTTCACGGTGGAAAGAGCTATCCAGATGTAGATGTTGGCTTTGAAGCAGTGATAAAATAACTTTCAATTTCGGCGCCAGTAAGTTAGCTTGTGCCGAAATTATTTCTTTATCCTAGTTTCTTATTCTGTGATACCGAAAAATCGAAGATGACGGATTTTTCGCGGCAAGAATGCGAAATTTTATTTTAAAGATATCGACGAAATCGGTATCCCCGAGATAGACGCCAAGCGCAAAATTAGTGTTTCAAATATAAAATTTAAAAAAAGGCGGGCTAGCATATGGCCTCATGCAGCCTAGCGGCGATGATAACGCCGTGATATACGACAAATACGAGCTCTCAAAGCACGAGGTTTTTAAAATTTTAAAGCAGAAATTTGAGGCGCTAAACGCGCAAAAAAGCGAAAATAAGAAAAAGTAAAATTTGGCTCGGCCGCCGGCATCAAATTTGATTTTTAGCTTTAGTGACCCAAATTTGCGAATTTGATCAAAATTTGAGCCAAACCCGCAAGGCTAAATTTATTTGTTAAAATACGCTGCGAGCGCGCTTAGCCAAACAAACAGAGCTATTATCCAAGACATTGTCCACGGCGTACCCGCAGAAAACGCCGCAAGCATCGCCGAGGAGAGGATGCCGCTGCCGTATTGCAGCGAGCCGATGAGCGCAGCGGCAGAACCCTTCATCTCCTGCGGCACGCTATCAAGAGCGACGGCATTGGAGCAAGAAGCGATGATGCCGTTCATGCTAAAAACGAAAAACATCGGGATTACCACGCCAAGAACGCCGCCCGTTTTGAAAAACGCAAACGCAAACAGCACGCTGGCAGCAAGCGCGGCAACGAGCGTGGAGACTATGAGCAGGCGGTTTAGCGCATAGCGCTTTACCAGCTTTTTGTTTACGAAACTTAGCGCCATGACGCCCACGATGTTTATGCCGAATAAAAATCCGTAGTATTTGCTAGGAATACCGAAATAATCGATATATACAAACGATGAGCCCGTGATAAAGGCATAGGCGGCTACGTAGAAAAACGTCACGCTAAGAGTGTAGCGCATAAATTTGGCGTCTTGTAATAATCTTAGATAGTTTCTAAAAGACGATACGATGGGCTTTGTGGAGCGCTTTTGCGGCGGCAAGGTCTCCGGTAGAGAAAAAATCATCGCAAACATAACCGCGCTAGCTAGCGCCATCAGCCAAAATATCCCGTGCCAAGAGCCAAACTCCAATATCGCGCCGCCCAATAACGGACCTACTATCGGCGCTATCGCCATGATGATAACTAGCGTAGAGAGCATCTGTGCGGCCTGCGAGCTACCGAAAAGATCGCTCCGCATTTTATGGCTTTGGCCCTGCTTAGCATCGGTCCTACGCATGCGCCCACGGCCTGAAACACGCGCCAGAAAAGGGCGCAGCATAGTGTCCGACATCGCACATCCTACCGATCCGATCGCAAAGAGCGCCATACCGATGAAAAGTGGAATTTTACGCTAGGTTCTATCGCTGATAGGCCCCCAGACGAGCTGCATGGTAGCAAAGCCGATCAAAAAGCCCGTTATCGTGAGCTCCGAGTCTCCGTGCAGCTGTCGCTCCATCGTAGGCATAGCAGGCAGATATACATCCGTAGATAGCGATGTACACGCCATAAGCGCACTTAGGACGACTAAAAAAGATAGTGAAGTTTTTGAAGAGTTCAAATTTTTCCTTTTGTTGTTATTTGAGTGGGCGCAGGGTTTGCGCGACTGGAGATTGAGAGCTTTAAATTTACTCAAATTTGTTTTGATAAAATTTGAGCGATTATAGCTAAATTTAAACGCCTTTCGGTGCGGAAGCTTAAACTAAATTTGATGTAAAATTTGAATGCTAACGGTGCAAAATTTAAACTAGAAATTTAAATACGGTAGAGCAAGGCGCGGTATTTTTGCCTTAATCAAGACGGATTTAAATTTTACGACGGAAGCTTATATGAAATACGTGACCGAGTAAAATTTAAATGCAAGATTATAAGGCAAAGTATCGCGAGATGATTTTAAATGTTTTGAAGTAAATTTCGTCCCGAGATTAAATTTAATAAAAATCAGGCGCAGTATTTTTCGCTTAGACGAGGCGGTTTTAAATTTTGTGACGGGAGTTACCGAGTGGGTAATGACCGAGCAAAATTTAAAACCAACGAAGTATAAGTAGAAAAAGACAAGCCTAAATTTAGACTTCGTATCTTTCTCCTGGCTTCATTTCGATTATCTCCCACGGCAAGCCCTGCTTATTTAGCTCGTCCATGAAAGGCTTGGCGTCGAAATTTTCCATGTTAAAGACGCCTTTCCCGCTCCAGATACCCTTTGCGACCATCATCGAGCCGATCATCGCAGGCACGCCCGTCGTGTAGCTTACGGCCTGCGCGCCCGTCTCGGCGTAGCAAGCCTCGTGGTCGCAGACGTTATAGATATAGACTTGACGCTCTTTGCCGTCTTTTAGGCCGCGTATTACGCAGCCGATGTTGGTTTTGCCCTTCGTGCGAGGACCGAGGCTTGCAGGATCAGGTAGCAAGGTTTTTAGAAACTGTATCGGCACGATTTTTACGCCGTTGTGCTCGACCTCGTCAATGCGCAGCATGCCGACGTTTTCTAGGCATTTCATGTGAGTTAGGTAGCTCTGCCCGAACGTCATAAAAAAGCGGATTCGCTTTAGCCCTTTGATGTTTTTTACTAAGCTTTCAAGCTCCTCGTGATAGAGCAGGTAGCTATCTTTGACGCCGACTTTCGGGTAGTCCCATTTGAACATTATTTCCATCGGCCCCGTTTCTTTCCACTCGCCGCGCTCCCAGTAGCGGCCCTTTGCGCTCACTTCGCGCAGGTTGATTTCGGGGTTAAAATTCGTCGCGAACGGATATCCGTGATCGCCTGCGTTGCAGTCTAGGATGTCGATCTCGTGGATCTCGTCAAAGAGATTTTGCTGTGCGTAGGCGCAAAATACGTTCGTCACTCCCGGATCAAAGCCGCTTCCCAGTAGCGCCATCGTGTTTGCGGCTTTAAACTCGCCGTCCTTTGCCCACTGTAGCTTGTATTCAAATTTGGCGGTGTCGGGGTGCTCGTAGTTTGCGGTGTCGATGTATGGGATGCCGGCGCGAGAGCACGCGTCCATGAGGGTTAGGTCCTGATACGGCAGCGCGACGTTTAAAAGCAAATCGGCGCCCGTTTTTTTGATGAGCGCGACCACGGCATCGGTATCGTCCGCGTCGATCTGGGCGGTGTCAATTTGCACGCCTAGGCGGTCTTTGATAAATTTAGCGATCGCGTCGCACTTGCTTTTGGTGCGGCTTGCAAGGGTGATCTTGCTAAAAACGTCCGAGTTCATTGCACATTTTACGGTCGCGACTTGGCTCACGCCGCCCGCGCCTATGATTAAGATATTTGACATTTGGGCTCCTTAAATTTTCCTTCGATTTTATCTTTTTTTAGATACAATCCCGTTTAAATAATTATAAATTTAAAAATTTCAAAGGATTATTGATGAAAGTAAGCCTGAAAAATGTTGGAATGCTTGATGAGGCAAATTTTGAGGTAGGCAATCTAACTATTATATGTGGTGAAAATAATACAGGCAAAACTTACGCTACTTACAGTTTGTATGGCTATTTAGACTATATGCGCAATATACGAGAGGTACCTTATTATAGAGCTAGAGGGGATATTTCTGATAATGTAGAACATGATGATATACAAGAAATAAAACTTACATATAATAAAATCAAAGAACGATTACAAAAACACATGTTAAACAAGTCAAAAATGTACGAAGAATATTTTTTAATTGGAGTTATGGCTGGAAAAGAAGATGACTTTGCAAATTTAGAATTTAATGTTGAAATCTCAATTTCAATGGATGAAATAAAAGACGCCATTAATGTATTTTTAATATCAGATAATTTATTGGTAAGGGCAAAAAGAAGGTTTGAACATATTCTATATGATGATGGACTTATAATAAAACCCATAAATGGTATTATTGGTAAAAGATATATTGCTGACTACATGAATCTTTTATCTGACGCTTTACTACATATAATTTTAAGAAATAATTTTATTTTGAGCGTTGAAAGGACTGGTGCATCAATTTTTCAAGAAGAACTCGACTTTACAAAAATAGCAAAATTGGAAACTTTAAAAAGAATGGCAAGAGATGAAGATGTTGATGTATTTGAAATATTAGATGAAAAAAAACAACTATACCCAAAGCCGGTTAGAGACAATATTAATTTTATAAGAAGCTTAAAACAACTATCTAAAAAAGATAGTTGTTTTAAAGAGGACAATAGCAAGAATCAAGAAATCCTGAAGGTGTTAAGCAATTTAGTTGGAGGTAAATATAAGGTTACAGATATAGGAATTTTATTTCAACCTAAAAAATCAAGAAAAGGTTACAATATAGAGATAGCTTCTAGCTCAGTTAGATCTCTTTTGATGTTAAATTTCTATATTCTTAATACGGCCAGCAAGAAAGACATCCTTATGATCGATGAGCCTGAATTAAATCTACATCCGAATAATCAAATTTTAGTCGCTAGGCTTTTGGTATTACTTGCAAATGCGGGCATAAAAGTGTTTATCACAACTCATAGTGATTATATTGTTCGTGAAATAAGTAATTGTGTAATGCTTGGAAGTTTAACTGACGACCAGATAGATAAGTTTAAAAATAAAGGTTATACAAAAGAGTACAAAATTAACCATCAAAAAGTAAAAGCATATTTGGCAGAGAATAAAAAAGGTAAAAACATTTTGAGTAGTGTTGATATCAATGAACGCGGAATTTTTATGAATACTTTTGATTCTCCAATAGATACACAAAATGAAAATCAAAGCTTAATTTTTGCTGCACTTTTAGAGAGTAACAAAAATGACAAATAAAAATTTAAAAGATTTTTGGGAAGCTATTTGTGATGATTTAAAAATTAAACCTCACGGGAATTTATTTAAAATAACAGAGGAAAAAAAAGAAAGTCCCATTAAAGAAATAAATTTCACATTTAAAAATAAAGACGATGTTTTAATACTGCGACAAAAAGAGAAAACTCATACTATTAAGTTTTTTAAAGGAAATAGTGTTTCAACCGATTCGCATTGTGATTTTATAGTATTTTTAAAAATAAACGATGGTTTAAGAATATGTTTTTGTGAAATTAAACCAAGTGTTGAATACATAGATAAAGCCGTTTTACAGTTAAAGTCTTCAAAGCTTTTCTTAGAGTATTTACTAAAATGCTATAGAGACTACTTCAATATTGACTGTTTTACTAAATTCAATTTAGATGATATCTCTAAAAAATATTATATTTATCCCAAGATTAATATATCCAGTAAAAAACCGGTTTGCTATTGTTCTGATATATTAATGGAAGCAGTTAGTGCTGATAAAGATGGAATAGTTGATATTCCTAATGGCTATTCGTTTTTTAAATAGTTAAAGTTGGTATTACAGTCAATATTGTTGTCCAAATTTACTGCTAAATGTTAAGATTAAATGTAAAAAGATGAAGAAAATTTTTCTATTTTTAGCGCCTATTTGCCTCTTTGCAAGTAGCTGTGACGAGCTAATACAAGAGAGTGTGAGGGAGTTTTATAAAAGCGATAGAAATTTGGAGAGAGCCATAAATTTAGCCGAGCAAGCGACTGATGTCTGCTTAAAAGAGGGCAACACCGAGCAGGCGATCACTTCGCTCATAAATAGCACTAGCATTTGCATGGTAAATAAAGAGCCACAAAAGGCGTTAGAGCTCTCACAAAGAGCCCTAGAGCTTGCGGCAAACGTTAGAGACAAGCTGCTACTAGCTCGCTCTTATCATAGCCTAGGTGCGGCACAAAAGGCGCTAGGCAGATACGACGAAGCACTTGCTAATTTTCAAGAAGCTCTAAAAATTTATGACAACGCGCCAAATGCCCCAATGAACGACGAACTCATCTGTATAAAAGGCATCGCTAGCGCCTACTACCTAAAAAACGACTTTGACAAAGCCCACGAAAACCACCTTTTAGCGCTAAATTTACTTGATATCACGCCGGAGTTAAGCGGCAACGAGCTTGTGCGATCAGAGCTTTTAGTAGAGCTTGCTAACGACCTAGCAAAGCTTAATCAAAAGGACGAAGCTACCCAAAACTACAAAAAAGTGCTTGAAATTTTAAATGGAAAAGAGCAAAATCCTCGCGCACGGGATCTTTTAGAGAGAGCTAACAAAGGGCTAAATGGGCTTAACTAAAGTTTTTCTTTAGACTTTTTAGCACGAAATTTGCAAGCTCAAGTCCCTTTGAGCGGTGAGAAATTTCAAGCTTTGTCTCATTATCTAGCTCGCCAAGTGTCTTGTTAAAGCCATTTGGGATAAAAAGTGCGTCGTAACCAAAGCCATTTGTACCCCTCTCCTCGTTTATCGCTTCGCCGTACATGAAGCCGTGCGTCGTGTAGTCGCCAAATTTTGAGCTAATAGCGATACAGGCGGTGTAGTGAGCTGGTGAGCTCTCTAAATTTAGCGCCTTTAGCTTGCTAATTAACTTTGCTCTGTTGTTTGCGTCATCTGCGTTCTTGCCGCATACCTTGCCATTTTCATCAAGGTCAAAATAGCGCGCAGAGTAGATCCCGGGCTCGCCACCAAGTGCATCCACACTAATGCCACTATCATCGCTAAGTGCAATAAATTCGCCCTCAAGCCCCTGCCCTTTAAGCTTTGCAAAGACGGCTCTTGACTTTATGAGTGCATTTTGCTGAAAAGTGCTGCCATCTTCAACGATCTCAAATGGCTTTACAACCTCGCTTAAGGCGTAAATTTCATAGCCTTTTAAATACTCTTTTATCTCTTTTACTTTGTCTAAATTTGACGTCGCAAGCACGATCTTCATTGCAAGAGCTCCTTGATTTTTGGGCGTATTTTACAAAAAAGTAGATTAAATTTTTAAATTTAAATTAGCGTTAAAATGATAAACTTAGTCCTTTTAAAAATAAGGAAAATTTTATGTTAAAAAGCGTTTTACCACTATCTTTTATCATAGCAAGCAGATTTTTAGGTCTTTTTATAGTTTTGCCAGTGCTTAGCCTTTATGCCTTAAATTTACGCGGAGCAAACGAGTTTTTAGTAGGGCTAATAGTAGGCGTCTATGCGATCTCACAGATGATATTTCAAGTACCTTTTGGAGCACTCTCTGATAGGATAGGACGCAAAAAAACATTAACGATCGGACTTTTGGTTTTTATCATCGGCTCAATAATTTGTGCACATACAAGCGATATTTTTACCATGCTATTTGGTAGATTTTTACAAGGCGTAGGTGCTATCGGAGCAGTTGCAACTGCGATGATAAGTGACTATATAACAGAAGAAAAACGCTCAAAAGCTATGGCGATAATGGGCGCTTTTATAGGACTTAGTTTCACACTTTCTATGGTGCTTGGGCCACTTCTTGCCAAAGACTACGGACTTTCAAGTCTCTTTTATCTAAGCGCCGCTCTTAGCCTACTTTGCATTGTACTTCTTTATACAGTTGTGCCAAAAGAGATAAAAGTGAGTGCCAAAAGTGAAAAAGTGCCATTTGGTAAGCTGTTTTTACAAAAAGACTACATGATCATAAATTTCACCTCTTTTATGCAAAAGATGCTAGCAAGTATCGCATTTTTGGTGATCCCTATCGTTTTGGTAAAAGAGTATGGTTACGAAAGTAGCGAGCTTTACAAGGTCTATACACTTGGCGCCGTGCTTGGCTTTTTGGCTATGGGGCTAGCTGGCGCCCTTGGCGATGGCAAGGGACTTAGCAAGGTCATCTTGATAGCTGGTACGCTGCTTTTTGCTCTAACCTACACCATTTTTGCCATTAGTTTTACACTTTTTATCTTCGTTTTGGGAGTTGCTATATTTTTTATAGGATTTAACCTTCACGAGCCCATTATGCAATCAACTGCAACAAAATTTGTAAAATCCTCACAAAAAGGCTCAGCCCTTGGTGTATTTAATTCATTTGGCTATCTAGGAAGCTTTGTTGGAGGTGCATTTGGTGGGTATATCTTGCACGCCTTTGGCTTTAAAGTACTCGCCATTATCTGCGTGGTGCTTTGCGTGATCTGGCTTGTTTTACTCTTTAGCCTAAGCGATCCAAGAATTTTTAAAAACATCTATCTAAGCCCTGAAGTAAGCTTAAATTTAGAGTTGCTAAATAGACAAAAAGGCGTGGTGGATTATTACAAAAACGAGAAAAATCAAGTGATAAAATTTGACTCTCGCCTAATAAGCGAGGCGGCTTTAAAAGAGAGTTTGAAGTTTTGATCTACGACGTCATCATCATTGGCGCCGGTGCTAGTGGACTATTTTTAGGAGCAAATTTAAATGGTAAAAAGGTTGCCATCTTAGAAAAAAATAGTAGTGCTGGCAAAAAGATCCTAGCAAGCGGTGGAGGCAGATGCAACATCACAAACCGCTTTGTAAGCGCTAAAAACTATATTGGAGAGCAAAAATTTATAGAGCAAATTTTAAAAGTACTGACTCCAAATCAAGTTTTAAAATTTTTTAGCGAGCTTAAATTTAGTGAGCAAAAGCAAAATCAATTTTTCTGCGATAGTGGTGCAAAGAGCGTCTTGAGCGTACTTTTAAAAAGGCAAAATGTAGATATTTTTTACAACAAAGAGGTTCTTGGCGCTAAAAAAGTAGATGAAATTTTTGAAATTTTGACAAAAGATGAAAAATTTAGAGCTAGAAATTTAGTCATCGCAAGTGGAGGATTAAGCTACAAAGCCCTTGGCGCAAGTGACATTGGTTATAAAATAGCAAATGATTTTGGCATTGAAACATCAACTCTTGCGCCTGCACTTGTTGGATTTAGCGTACAAAAAGATGAGTTTTGGCTTAAAGAACTTAGTGGCGTCAGCCTAAACGCAGACGTAAAGATAAATAGCAAAAACGAGAGCCATAAATTTAGTGGTAATCTGCTTTTTACACATAGGGGCATAAGCGGACCAGCAATACTAAACGCCTCGCTATTTTGGCAAAATGGGCGAATTTGCATAAATTTTTTGCCCAAATTTAGTGAGAAAAATTTAATAAATGGTAAAAAGCAACTTAGTTCGGTTTTGCCCTTACCAAAGAGATTTGTGCTAGAATTTTTAAGAAATTTTGGCTTAAAAGATAGAGCTTTTTATGAATTTAGCGATGAAGAGAGACAAATCATAAAAAGGCTTTTTGCTTATGAATTTGCCCCAGCTGGGACATTTGGCTTTGAAAGAGCGGAAGTTACAAAAGGTGGCGTAAAGAGTGAATTTTTAGATGAAAATTTACAAGCTTATAACGTTAAGGGACTTTATTTTGTTGGCGAAGTCTTGGACATCACTGGCATGCTTGGCGGATATAACTTACATTTTGCATTTGCAAGTGCTCTAAAGGTGGCTAGGGTCTTAAATCTATGATCTCCTAGAAGTTAGCTAATTTTTAGACAAATTTTCATATTTTAAATAAGATAAATTTACTATGAAAGCAAGTTTTTAAGCAATTTATTTAGAGTAATTTAGATGTTTAAAATTCATAATAAATACTTTAAAAAGATTTTATACCAAACAAAAGCAACGAATTTTGGAATAAATTTTATAGCCAAGCAAGCTAAACGTTAGGTTAAATTTACTTTAAAGGATAAGCAGTTTGGGGATATTAAATTATCAAACCTCTTTTATAAAGCTAACAGCTTCAAATGGGTTTGAGAAAATATGTTTACTAAATTTCTCCAAATCACTCTTTTGACCATATCCACAAGTTAGACCTACGCCTGTAATAAAAGCAGCTTGTGCAGCCATTAGATCCATAATGGTGTCACCTAGCATAAATGCATTATTTTTATCTTTATTAAGTCTATATAAAGCCAAATTTATAGGCTCTGGATTTGGTTTTGGATTAGTAACATCATCTCTTCCAATAACAGTTTTTATATATTTTATAACCCCTAAATGCTCAAGCAAGATAATAGAAAATTTTGAAGTTTTCGTAGTAACTATACCCACATCAGCAAAGCTACTTGCCTCCTTCAATGCTTCATTTGCATAATCTAAAAGTACCGTCTCATCAAGATAAATTTTTTCGTAGCAAGCTTTATACTCTTTTATATAGCTATCAATTAAATTTTTGCTTGCACCAAGTCTTTCAAACATTATTTCAAGCGGATGACCAACCAAAGACTTTAATGCATTATGGTCTGGCTCTTTTTTACCATGAGACAAGAAAGCTCTATCAAATCCTTTTAAAATAGCAGAAGTTGAGTCAATAAGTGTACCGTCTAAATCAAAAAGTATGGTTTTGTTCATCATTTTCTCCGTAGAAATAAAAAAGGGCCTAGCCGAAGCTAAGCCCCTAAAAGAAGTAACTTTGAATAATAAGATTATTTATTGAAAGTAGCTTCAACGCGTCTATTTTGAGCGCGACCTTCTTTAGTTTTATTTGTAGCAATTGGTTTAAGCTCACCGTAGCCAACTGTTGAAATTTTATCCTCGCTTACACCATAGCCAGCAAGAACATCAGCTACTGCTTTTGCTCTTTTTTCAGATAGTTTTTGGTTATAAGCTTCTGCACCTACGCTATCAGTGTGACCAGCAAGTACAACTTTATAATCTGGGTGTTCGCCCATGAAGTCAGCTACTTTTTTGATCTCAGCTGCATATTTTGGTCCAACTTTATAGCTATCAAATGCAAAATTAACATCTAAATCTCTAAGAACGATAACTTTTTCGCATCCTCTTTCATCAACAACCACGCCAGCTGGAGTGTTAGGGCATTGATCTATATCGTTTGGCACGCCATCATTATCATCATCAAGAACTGGAGTTGCTGCTGGAGTTGCTGCTGCAACTGGAGCTGCCGCCACAACTGGAGCTGCTTTTGAGTCAAGACCGATACCAAAGCCTAGTGAATAGAATAGGTTATGATCAGCATGTTCAAATTTGATAGCGTCTCTTGCTTCTGCTTTAAGAGCAAATCTATCAGTTACTTGATATCTTAAGCCAAAACCATATTGGCCAAAACCGCCATCTTCATTTTTAACAAAAATAGCTGGAACATCTTCATAACCAGCACCAACTAAACCATATAGACTAACTGGTCCAAAATCAACTATATCTTTTACAAGATTTGCATGATATCTAAGAACTCTTCCTTCTCTTGTTAAGCTACCTGTTTTTTCTTTTGCTTTTTGAGTGTAATCAACACCAAGCTCTACTTGGTCAAAGAAAAAATCTTCAAGATTTCTAGCAACTCTAACACCAACGAAGTTGTGGTCTTTTACACGTAAATTTCCCTCTGGGTGAACGCCACCAATAGTTGGAGTAACTTCATAATTATATGCTGCGTTAGACGCAAAAACCGCTGTTGCGGCAACCATAGCTAAAGCAATCTTTTTCATATTTAGAATTCCTTTCTTAGGATTTATTTTAAAGTGGTTACATTTTAACTGAATAAAATTTAACCGACTCTAAATCATAATTTAATTAACAATGTAAATTTGAAATTTACACAACTTAAATTTTGCAAATGCAAAAGCACTTGCAAAAACTCATTAACGTTTAGAGAATTGTGGGCTTCTTCTTGCCTTTCTTCTACCAAATTTCTTACGTTCAACAACACGAGAATCTCTAGTTAATAAGCCTTTTGGTTTAAGTGCTGCTCTAAAATCAGCATCCATATCAGCTAAAGCACGTGAAATACCGTGTCTTAAAGCCTCTGCTTGTGCTGAATAACCACCACCTAAAGTTGTAGCTACTACATCTATTAAACTCTCTTGTTTAGTAACTAGAAGTGGCTGAATTACTTTAAGCTTTATAGCTTCATGTCCACCAAGCCAAGTATTAAGATCCATACCATTTACTACGATTTTACCGCTTCCAGCTTTTATCCAAACCTTTGCTACGGCAGTTTTTCTTTTACCAGTTGCATAAACTTTTGCCATAATTATTTTCCTTCTTTTTTAGCTATTTGTGCCGTATGAGGATGCTCACTGCCAGCATAAACTTTTAGTTTTTTTATCATCTCTCTTCCAAGTTTAGTTTTTGGAAGCATTCCACGAACAGCTAATTTAAATAGTTTTTCTGGCTTATTTGCTATCAAATCGCCAAATTTTTCACTCTTTACGCTACCAAAGTATCCTGAGTGTCTGTGATAAAGTTTATCTTCAGCTTTGTTATTACCAGTAAATTCTACTTTTGAAGCATTTATGATGATAACATAGTCGCCACAATCTACGTTTGGCGTGAAGCATGGTTTGTTTTTGCCACGAAGTATAGTTGCTACCTCAGTTAGCAATCTACCAAAACGTTTACCAGCTGCATCAACAACGATCCAGTCTCGCTTAACTTCGTTTGGCTTTGTTATTTTTGTCATTTTCTTACCTTTGCCAAGTTAATTTTTGAGTTGTGATTGTATTTAAACAATGCTTTTATAAAGCTTAAATTAAGTAGTATTTAAACTTCAAGATATGAAATTTTTCCATCAAGAGCGTAGAAGATGACGGCGATTATACTATGCTTTGGATAAAATTTACTTAATGCCTCTTTGTATTCTCCAACTTGTTTTTTATTTTCCTCGATATTTTTATCGGTCGTTTTATAGTCAATCACACAAATTTCGCTCTCTCCAATACAAAATAAGTCCGTCTGTTTTAGTTCGTTTTTTACTTTAAATGGCTGCTCTTTGTAAATTTCTTTATCCTTTATGCACTCTAGAAATTTTGGCTCATTTATTAGCGTTTTTGCTCGTTTAAAGGTATCTTCAAGCCTACCAAGTGAGAGAAATTTATAAAATTTATTTAGCATTAAACTCTTGGCTTTTAAAAGCGAATTTTCATCAAATTTTTCACTCATCTCAAGCAAATAGTGAAACGCTAAACCAAAATAGATTGCCTCTAAATTTTTACCGCTCGTTTTTTGCTCTCTTGCCTCTACCTCTTGCCTTTCTATCTTTAAAATTTCAGGCATTTTTTCATCTTTTTTTAGCTCTTTTTGCTCAGTTTTACTAGGCAAAATTTTGCCAAAGCTAAACTCTTTTAGATCAAGATAGTCGTTTACTTCGCTTTTATCGCTTCTAGTATAAAAAGAAAAAAAGCTAGGACTATTTCCACTTGGAGCAGCTTGTTTAATAATGATAAGCGACTTTGTGGCTCTTGTAAAGGCGACGTAAATTTTATTGATATTTTCTTGCTTCTCAAGCTCTCTCATTTGCTCTAACACACCAGCATACTCAGGGTCAAAATTTTCTCTACCAGAAATTCTACTTTTTACTATCCACTCGCCTTTTTCGCTATATTCTGTTATAAAGTTTGAGTCATCGCCTCTGCCCTTACTCATCATATCGCAAACTATCACGTGAGAAAACTCGAGCCCTTTTGACTTATGAACAGTCATTATCTTTACGCCGTCAGCATTTTTAGGACTGATTTTAGAGCTGAAATTTTCAAGATTAAAGATAAAATCGCTTAAATTTTTGTAGCCACTACTTAGCTCAAAAAGCCTTAAAATATCAACATCGGCCATATTTATGTATAAATTTTTAGCTAGATAAAATAGGCTTTTTGTCGCACTATCTTCAGCTTTTATTTTTAGCCTTTTAGGATTTGTATTTACAAGTGCTTTTACATTTTTTTCATAAATTTCTTCACCAAAAATACAAAATTTCGCATACTCGATGATCGCTGCAACAAACGGCGTTCGCTTTAGCTCCAAAGTGCCTTCATTTACGCTTTTTATCCCCTCACTGCTAAGCACCTCTGAGATGAGGCTGATGTCGCTATTTTTCCAGCAAAGCACAGTTATCTCACTTGCATTTACGCCAGCTGCAAGTAGCTCTTTTACTTGTGAAACTGATGCACCCGCGATATCCTCGTCACTTAGCACACACAAGTAGCCATAGTCATCTTCCTCGGCTTTAAAATAAGGACACTCGCCACTTACTTTGTAGCTTAGTTCCTTATCTTTTTTAGCTGGCTCTTGTGGCTCAAAACTAAGCCCATATCTATGATAAATTTCTTCAAAAACAGCGTTATTAAATTTCACTAAAGCCTTTAAACTGCGATAGTTACTTGGTAAATTTTCTATATCTATCTGACTAAAATCATCTCCAAGCTTATCAAAAAGCTCTTTTTTACCGCCTCTAAATTTATAAATGCTCTGCTTCGTATCTCCAACATAAAAAAAGCTTCCAAGCCCGTTTTGTCCGTATCCTGAAACGATTTCATTGATAATTGGCAAGATGATCTCATATTGGATCACATTTGTATCTTGAAACTCATCTATCAAAAGGTGATTTATGCGGCCATCAAGCCTAAAATAAAGCACATCTTTATCAAAATTTTCAACCAAAAGCTTAAAGACCAGCTTATTTATATCAGCAAAACTTAAAGCATTTATCTCTTTATTTAGCTCTAAATTTGAGTATTTATAAACGTTTAAGAGCTTGCTAAAGCCGCTAAGTCTGTATCTTTCGACCTCCAAAATATACTCTTTTGCCACCTCTTTTAGCTTTACAAAAAGCTCGTCAAGCTCACTTGTATAAATTTTGCTAAAAGTGCGGTAATTTAGGCTCTCTCTTTCAAAGACCTTATTTTTAAAAAGCTCAAATAAATTTTGCTCACTAAATGTCTTTTTGGCCGTATCGCTAGCACCATTTTGCAAGGCTATATGCTCATTTATCTCCTTTTGCGCTGCTCTTACCTTGCTATCGTCTGGATAGCTTGCGCCGCTATCTTTTAGCTCGCCGCCAAAACTCTCATAAAATTTAGCCAAAGTCTGTGAAAAGCTCGCCTCTTTTTGGCTTGAGATTATCATCATGAGTGCAAGCTCACTAAGAAGCTTTTGATCCTTGCTTGCCTCTTTTACAAATTTTTTCCACGCTAGATCTTGCAGACTATCTTGCACACTGTAATCAGGACTGAGTCCTAAATTTTGGCTAAATTTTTTTAGGATTCCAGAGAAAAATGCATCAAATGTATAAATTTTTAGCTCACTTTGCAAAAATCTATCAAGCTTCTCATCGCGTCTTTTTATGACCTCGTCTTGGTTCAAACTAAGCTCTTTGCAAAGCTTATCAAGCTCATCTTTTTTGTTTTGTAAGTCCAAAAAAGTTGCGATTATGCGCTCTTTCATCTCATTGGCCGCTTTTTTGGTAAAGGTTAGAGCGATGATCTCGTTTATATTTTCGCCTCGAAGCACCAAAGCGATATAACGAACGCTTAAAGCGAATGTTTTCCCGCTTCCAGCACTTGCTTTTAGGGCTAAAAAATCTTTCATAACTCTCTCCTACAAAGTATTGCATACTCGCAAAATTTACAAGCTCCGCTCTTTCTTTCAAAATTTATCTTAGTGTTATTTATACTCTTTAGATTTTCTATCTCAGCCTTTAGATCATCCACGCTTTTTTTAGAGTTAATAAGTACTGGTTCATTCTTTAGAGCAAAATAAGCACTTTTTACCTCGCTACCATAAAGTGCTTCATAAAATGCAAGCTGAAGCGAGTTCGCATTTGCCTCACCAGTTTTATAATCAAGTATAAAAGGCTCGCCATCAGGGCTAGCATCGATCCTATCGATAATGCCTTTTATCTTTACATCACAAAAATCACCCTCTATATCTTTTTCACACTCAAGCACTCTAAAGCCATCACTTAAACGTTCATTTTCAAACTCTGCGTATTCTTTAAATTTCTGCGACCAAATCTCAAGCTCAAGCGAAGAAAAATCTTGCTTTGCGAGTATTTCTTTAAAAATAGCCAAATCAAATATATTTTTTTGTCTATAAAAATCACTTGTGTAGTATTCATAAAGCGCCTTGTGCACACTATTTCCTTGCTTAGATCCTGGCCCAGTTGCTATTGCTTTTGCTCCTTTTATACCAGCTATCTTTGCGTAATAATACTTTCTTGGGCAAGTTAGAAATAAATTTAGTGTCGAAAATGATAGCGGTTTAGTAAAAAAATCATGCTCCAAAATGATCTCATCATCACTTAAATTTAGGCTTGTACTTCCTTTTAAAAATAATTTTAAATACGCCTCGTCACTAAATTTCTCGTCTTTTATTGTTTTGAAATTTTTTAAAAATCTTGAAGGTATGCTCTCTTCATTTAAAACACAGCTTATGGCGACCTTTTTGGCATTGTTTATAAGACTTTCATAGTAAAATCTCTGCAAATTTTCACGCTCAAGGTAGCTTATAAGTCCTGCTTTTTGCCTCACTTTCGAGTTTAAAAACATCTCATTTGTGCTTCTTGCTGGGATGAAGTTATCATTAAAATCAACTATGATCACGCCATCAAATTTCATTCCACGACTCTCAAGCATGCCCATGACACTGATCTTTCCACCGCCCACATCATCGATGCTAAGGCGCGAGATATTTAGCAAGAAAATTTCACTTAACTGCTTTAAGCTAAAGTCAAAATACCTGCATAAATTTTCAATCCTAAAAAGCTCAAGCGCGAGCTTTTCTTCACATCTTGGCTCATTTTCAAGCGTTAAAAGCTCATCTATTAGCCCTTTAAATTTAGCAAAGTCGCAAAGATCAAAGTAGCTTGATTTAAATTTATTAAAAAGCTCTTCGCTTATGCCAAGCGTGCTCAAGATAAAGCCAAGCTCCTCGTAGCTCTCACACTTGCTTTGATCAAAAACCGGCCTTGCCTCTTCATTGATCGCTCTTGCAATGTAAAAAAGCGTCTCATAAAATTTTATATTTTTAAAGCTCTCGCCCATAGCGTAGTTAAAAATTTTATTGCTATCATGTAGCCTTAAAATTTCACTAAAACTCTCATCTGGTAATATGACAGCGATGTTTTCAGGCTTTATGCCCTCACGCACAAACTCGCTCGCCTTTGCCATAGCGTAGGCACATTGCAGGCTTCTAGTGGCAAATCGCTTTTCTAAGACTGGCTCAAATTTTTTGATATTTTCTAAGCAAATTAGCTCATTTGTCTTTAAATTTAGCTCATATTTTTTGTAATTTTCAATATCGCTAATAGCTGAAATTTGCTTTATTTTATTGATTAGCTTTGTGTTGAAAACACTGGTTTGAAAGATAATTTTTAGCGTAGTTAGCTTTGAGATTTTCTCTAAAATTTCCCACTCAAATTCACTTAAAATTCCATCTATATGCAGTGAAATTTCACTAAAACTTCTTATGTAAGCTTCATTTATGTTATAAATTTTTGGCAAGGTTATATCATCGTAGAGATTTTCTTGACCAAGCAAGCTCTCATACTCTTTTAAAACCGCTTCAAGTATGTTTAAATGCTCCTCAAAATTAGCGTAAATATCGTTAAATTTGATCTCAGCAATACTCTTTTTACTAATAGCTAGCTCTTTAAAAAATGAAAAAAGATAGTCATTATTTTTCAAAAATTCAAAAAACTCAGTTGGAATTTTAAGAACAGAGTTTGCCTTTTTGACGCTAGCACAGGCTCTATTCATAAGCACTAAAGCATAGGTGCTATCAATCTCAAACCTACCATCTACATAAACTACCTTTTTATAAAACTCGGCAATACTTAGGCTTTTTGGGATTAGCTCATCATTAAAACTTGCATTAAATTCACGAATCTTACGCGAGTTCGTAAATACAAAAAGTTGGTTTAGGTTATGCATTTTTCTCTCTTAAATTTTTAAGCAATGATAGCTAATTGCTGATAAAAGAGCGCTTTTTACGCTTAGGTAAAGCTTTAAATTTTTATCTAAATACATTAAAATTTTAAGCCTTAAAGAGCCAAAAGCTACAATCACAAAAAAAGGAGCAAAAATGCATAAAGAGTTAAACAGACAAGGTTTTTACTACGGCTTTCCGGTTTTGCTAGCCACCACAAAAGATAAAAATGCAAACGACGATATCACAGTGCTTTCATCTTCTTGGACATTAGGAAATACAGTGGTGCTTGGCATAGGCATTGAAAATCAAGGCTTTAAAAATATCAAAAACGGTTCAGATATCACGCTAAATTTATGTGATGAAAGCCTGCTAGAAGCTGTGCAAAAAATGGAAAAACTAACTGGTGATAGTGAAGTACCAGAAGAAAAAAAGAATCTTGGCTACATCTACGAGCACGACAAATTTAAGGTGGCAAATCTCAGCAAAGAGCCTGGCATAAATGCAAAAACCGTCAGGATAAAAGAGTGCAAGATACAGATAGAAACGGTTGTAGAAAAGATAGAGTTAAAAGAGTGGTTTAGTATCGTTACTTGCAAGATTACAGGCATTTTTGTAGATGAAAATTTACTAAAAGATGACAAGATAGATACGCAAAAATGGCATCCATTAATCTACAAATTTAAAGAATATGTCGGCACTTGCGAGCGTTTGGGATTAAATTTTGGATTTAAAGAGATTTGATTTATAGCTTTATTTGATACAAACTTAGCAACTTGGTTTTAGATTTAGCCAAAAAGATTAGTTTGTTAAAATTTAAACTCGGCTTTGAGATCTTTCTTAGATACCAAAGCTGCGATTTTAAGATCATTTTGTGACATTAAGGTCAAATTTATAATACCTTGTATCATTAGTGTCACTTAGCCTTAAAAGTAGCTGCCACCTGCCTTCTTGTAGACTTGTTCCTTCGCTTACTAGATCATTTTCTTGCCATGAAGCTCTTAAAATTTTATTTTCTTTATTTGTCTGTGGGCGAGTGAGTAAAATTTCATATTTTAAAGCTGAAATTTCTCCTTTTTTTGGAGTTAGATGAAATTTAAACTTACCATTTAGAGCATTAAAATTTGGCTCAAATTTTAGATCAAATTTCTCATCAAAGCGTTTTTCACTCTCTTTGATAAAGGTTATGTTTTCATCGACATTTTGGTAGCTTTGCATATAAGAGCTATCCATTTCGACTGGATGTTTTAGCGCTATGATGATCGTTACTGCGCAAGCGATAATGATAGCAATGAAGCTAAGCACAATAGCATAAGGCCAAAAGGTTTTTTTATCCATTTTTTACCTTTTTATAAAAGACAACAATTATAAAAAATGCAACCAAACCATAGATGAAAAATCTTAAAAAATTTAATGTAGTTTTGTTTGAATTTCCAACACTACTTTCAAGCTGTAAATTTAAGCTAGATGCGATTTGTTCGGCAATATCAGCGTAGCCATTTAATATAGCAGCATTATAGACATCTTTGCCATTTTTAGAAACTAAAATAGGAATTATCGTCCCTGACTCTGGATTTACACTTAAAATTTGTTCTTTATTAAAAAGCTTTGAAGTATTAGAATCAGCAAAAATTTCTACTTTCTTTTTATCCTTTATAAGCAGTAAAAAAGCATAAGGCAAGCTAAGGTTTTGCTCTTTAAAAAGAGTTTCTAGCTCACCATCTTTATATACACCAACTACTAAATTTATACCGCTTTTTGTGTAAAGCTCGCTACCGATCTCATTTAGCTTTAAACTTACTTTTTGGCTTAAAATTTCATCATTATTTATCACAAAATTTGCTCCCAAAGCCAAACTTTGTGAGAGCAAAAATATAAAAATGAGTATAAATTTTCTCACACCTAGCCTACAAAAAGGTGGTTTGATGTAAGCACTGACCACGCACAAATAGCTCCTGCAACAACTATCAGCAAGATTATGGCTTTTTCTATTATGCCTAGCATCGCTACTCCTTTATAATGACGTGTTTAGCGTTATCAACGCTCTTCATCTCAATGCTACTTGCATCTTTTAATGAGTAAGGCTTAGTTGCTACATCTTTTTGCAAGCCAATACCAATATAAGTAAGTACGCCAAGGATAGATAGCAAAAGCAAAACCGCCACCAAATAACCGCTAATGCCATTTAAAGCAAAGATGTTTCTATTTTTATTTTCCATTATTCGCCCTTTGATAGCGATATGACATATTCGCCAACTGCTTTTTGTTGTATCTCGTTTAATCTGCCATCATTAAATTTAGGCATAACACCGATGTTGCCGTTTTTACCACGATTTAGTACATCCACTATGAACTCACTTGAACCATATTTACTAAGATCAGCCGACATGCCATCCATGCCTTTGCCATCATCTCCGTGACAAGCTGCACAAGCTGCGTAAAGCTCTTTTCCCATAGCTACTAAATTTTCATTTTTTGTACTTTTTATAGCACTTATCTCTTTTGCAACATAAGCTGCGATAGCCTTTGCTCCATCAGCATCAGCTAACCCAGCTGGCATCTCACCCATAGGATAATCAAGCCCCTTTGAGCCATTTAGTATCGTATCAACTATTCCTTGTTCACTACCCCAAATTTGTAAATTTGCAGCTTTGCCACCAATGCCATCGCCTGTGATACCATGACATGCTGAGCATTGCACCAAAAATACGCTCTCTCCCATAGCATGAAGTGTTTCTTTGCTTGGGTTTGCATACTCTTTTTCAAATTTAGCGTTTGCCTCTTTTACTTCTTTATTATATTCACCGATTTGTGAGTAAGAATTTAGTGGATAACCAAGTAAATAATACCAAATCGCCCAAACAAGTGTTAATAAAAAAACTACCGCCCAACCAAATGGAACTGGATTTTTATACTCGCCTATCCCATCCCAGTTGTGCTCGCTAAGCTCTACGCTTTCATCCTTTTTAACTTTCATTTGACCAACATACTTGCCAGCTACAACGACAGTTAGTACGATAATTAAGATGGCACCTATTAACGCAAGTAGATTTATATTATCTTCTAAATTTAGCCATTGCATACGCTCTCCTTTGTAGCCTTTTGCTCTAAAATTTTACTTCCGATCTCATCATCTAGGGCTAATCTTGAATACTTCTCATAATTTCTTCTACCTTGCTTTTCACTTTTATAAAGATGAAAAAAATAAGCGTACAAAGTGATAGCTAAGAATGCTGTCAAAATAAAATAGCCATAAGCTTGAAGTTCTCTAATATCCATTATTAACTCCTATTTTAGGCTATTTAGATAGGCGATAAGTGCCACGATCTGGCGAATTTCACCCTTTGCAAAAGCACTTTTTACTTGCTCATCTTTCATATTTTCAACGATACTTGCAGCCTGCTCTTTCACGTTAGTATTTGCTTGCTCAAAAGTACCAAGAGCTGGCATATCTTTCTCATCATAAGGTGTGTTAAAAACCTTTTTAACAGTTAGCGCTTCAGCGTAAGCAGTCTCTATATCAGCATTTTTTTTAAATAAAAATGGATATGCTGGCATGATCGAGCCTGGCACAACAGAGGCTGGGTTTAACATATGATTTTCATGCCAATCTGTCGTTCTATAATTACCCACACGCATAAGATCTGGGCCAGTTCTTTTTGAGCCCCAAAGATGCGGACGATCATAAGCAAATTCGCCGCTTAGTGAGTACATACCGTATCTATCAGTCTCTGCTTTAAACGGACGTATCATCTGTGAGTGGCAAGTGTTGCAACCATTTTGTATATATATATTTTTTCCAGCAAGCTCTAAAACTGTATAAGGCTTTGTACCCTCAAGTGGTCTAGCTCTATTTGCAAAGTCAGGTAAAATTTCTACCACGCCAGCATAAGCTATGACGATAAAGACGCAAACTGCAAAAAAGAATGGATTTTTTTCTAACCAAGCAAACATCACATCACCTCCGCATTGGCTTTAGCACCGCCCATAGGCGTTGCACTTTTTGGCTCTGCCAAAATAGCTTTAGCAGAAGTTGATTTGTAGATATTATAAGCAAACATCAAAAAGCCAATCAAATACAAAAGTCCACCAATAGCTCTAATGTAATAATAAGGTATAAGCACTACAACAGTATCAATAAATGAGTATAGTAAATTTCCATAGCTATCAGTTGCTCTCCACATCATACCTTGCGTAATACCAGCAATCCACATCGAAGCAAAGTATAAAACGATACCTGTTGTTTGTATCCAAAATTGAGCTTCCATTAAGGATTTTGAATAAATTTCGCGCTTAAAGACACGTGGCGTCATATGATAAAGTGCTGCCATAGTCATAAAACCAACCCAGCCAAGTGCGCCATCATGTACGTGTCCTGGCACCCAGTCAGTATAGTGAGCCAGTGCATTTACAGATTTGATGGCTAAGATAGGGCCTTCAAGAGTTGAAAACATATAAAAAGTTGAAGCTAGAATCATAAATTTAATAAGCGGGCTCTCGCGAAGTTGTGTCCATTCGCCTTTCATTGTAAGAAGCATATTAATAGCTGAACCCCAAGAAGGTAAAATCAAAACAATAGAAAAAACCGAACCCATAGTCTGCATCCAATCAGGCACAGCAGTATATATTAGGTGGTGACCGCCAGCCCAAAGATAGATAAACATAAGGCCCCAGAATGAAAATAACGAAAGCTTATAAGAAAATATTGGCTGTCCGCTCTCTTTTGGTAAGAAATAATAAATTTGGGCGATGATCGCTACTGTAAACACAAACGCAACTGCGTTGTGACCGTACCACCACTGAACCAAAGCATCATTTGAGCCAGCATACATCGAAACTGAGTGTAGCCATGAGCCATATCCACTAACTAGTCTTGTTGGAATTTCCATATTATTAAATAGATAAAGCATAGCAACGCCAAGAAACGTAGCAATGTAATACCAAACCGAGATATAAAGTGTTTTCTCGCGGCGTATACCAATAAGTCCAAATATACTAACGCCCCAAAGTACCCAGACTACTACTACAGCAATATCTAGTGGCCACTCAAGCTCGGCATACTCTTTAGATGTACTCTCGCCCATAAAAAGTGTCACGACAGCTAGAATCATAACAAGTATATAAAGCCAAAAATGAAGCTTACCAATGAACATCAAAAACGGAGATTCACTCATTGATACTTTTAGGACACGCTGTCCTATGTAATACCAAGTGGCAAATATACCAGAGAGCATAAAACCAAAAATGATACCGTTAGTATGAAGAGGACGCAATCTACCAAATGCCGAATACTCACCAGCTATATAGTTTAGATCAGGACAGGCAAGCTGAAAAGCTACCAAAACACCAATAGCCATGCCAACAATACCAAAAAATATCGTGGAGAACATAAAGAGTTTTGCCACACTATAATCATAATGTAGCAACTGGGATGGTCGCATAAATTTTCCTCCTAGTTAAATTTATATTAATTTTCGGTTATTTTAGAGTAGAAAAACTATAAAAAGACTTAATTAATATAAATTATCTTTTACTAAGAGAGTCTTCTATCTATTTTGTAACCAAGCCCAGGAACATTTTTTATAAAATTACTGCCAACTTTATCTCTAACACGTTTAACAAAGGTCCTAATAGCAGCTTCTGTTACGCTCTCGCCAACCCAAACAACATTTTTTATTTCATCGTGAAGTACAAGCGTACCAAGTCTTTTTATGAGTAAGGATATAAAAGCAAGTTCTTTTTTTGTAAGAGAAATTTCAACACCATCTCTGATAAGCACACGTTTTATTTTATTAAAACTATATCCATTTGTAACCTGAATAATATTTGCTGTTTCTATCTTATTTTTAGCAACATTTTCTAAAGTAACCAAAAAATCATCAAGATCAATCGGCTTTAAAACGTATTTATCAATACCAACATCTATTGCTTTTAGAAGTGTTTCTTTTTCACTATTTGTGCTAAAAACTATAATAGGTGTATCTTTTGAAATTTCTTTAATGCTTTTAGCCATATCAAGGCCATTCATTATAGGCATAAAAACGTCTGTTATAACCATATTTGGATTATATTTTTTAAATTTTTTAAGTCCTTCATCGCCATTTTGAGCAGTGATAACTTTTTCGAATTTATCTCGCATAACTTCTTGTACTATTTTTTTACCATCTCCCTCATTTTCAACGATAAGAACAGTTAGATTATTAAGAATCTTGCTCATTTATTCTTCCTTTTTGGTTATATTTATCAAACATCATAAATTTTGACGCAATTAACAATTATCTCTCTTACTTTAACTATCTTAGGCATTTGCTCTATATCCTAAAAATGATAGATAAATTCCATTTATTATCATTATGCTAGCCGAAATCTTAAACATTATGTCTTTAAATTTTTCATTTAAAATCCCAAATACAAAGCTAGCTAAAAGCATGGCTGGCAATGTACAAAGACCAAATACAAGCATTATAAAAGCCGAATAAATAAAATTTGCACTTAAAATCCCAAGTGCCAAAAAATAATAAACCACACCACAAGGCAAAAAGCCATTTAAAAAACCAAGTAATAAAAAATTTGCTAAATTTTTCTTTTGAATCCTTGTTTTTGCAATTCTTACTACAAAATTAAGTGCCTTTTGATTCTCCACAAATTTTAAAAGCTCGCCCCTAAAAAGCAAGGCAATGCCGATAAACGCGATCACTAAGCCAACTATAAAAAATATAAGACCTCTTGCTTGCAAGCCAAAGCTAATGGCCGCTCCAAAGGCACCAAACAAAGCTCCTAAAACCACATAAGCAAAGATTCTAGCTAGACTATAAAGCGTACTTAGCATTAGAATTTCTCTCTTGCTTTTGCCTTTAAAAAATAGAGTCTGTAGGCTCAAAAATCCACTACACATACCTACACAATGACTAAAGCTACTTAAAAATGCAACTGAGATAATCATGTAAAGGTTTATATTTTGCATCTTATAAAATTTCTAAAAACTGCTTAAATATATATTTGCTCTCACTTGGGCCACCACTTGCTTCTGGATGGTGCTGAACTGAAAAGATCGGATAGTCTTTGTATCTCACGCCTTCGATTGTGTTGTCAAATAAATTTCTATGAGTCACAACTGCTACTTCTGCGATACTCTCAGGTACGTTGTAGTTGTGATTTTGTGTTGTTATCTCGATCGCTTTTGTCTCTAAATTTAGCACTGGGTGATTTGCTCCGTGTTGACCAAATTTAAGCTTATATGTCTCATATCCAAAGGCATTTGATAGTAGCTGATGTCCAAGGCAAATGCCAAATATAGGTATCCTAGCCTCAATCATCTTTTTAATCTCGCCTATTTCGGCCTTTAAATTTTTTGGCTCACCAGGACCATTTGATAAGAATACCCCATTTATCTCACCATTTTTAAATTTTTCTATTAAAATTTCAGCCTTAGTATCGTGTGGTACAACGATGACTTCAAGACCAGTTTCACATAGCTCGTTTAAGATATTTCTCTTTACACCAAAGTCAAAAACAGCTATTTTTTTGCCAATACTTTTTAACGGCTTATATGACTTTAAATTTCTATCCCAAGCTCCTTTTTTGTGCTCATATTCATCCATCGCACTAACTGTTTTTACGTAGTTTATATTTTCGATACGGCCGCTACTTTCAAGCCTGCGTTTTAGCTCATCTTTGTCGCTTATTTGCGTTGAGATATAAGCCATCAAGGCACCTTCATCGCGTAACATCTTTGTGAGGTATCTAGTATCAACGTCATAAACGCCAAATTTACCTTGCTCTTCGAAAAATTTTCCCAAAGATTTTTGCGAGCGGTAGTTTGATGGAATTTCATTGTAGCTTCTCATTATAACGCCACTTGCATGAATTCTAAGACTCTCCATATCGTCTTCGTTTATACCTACTATGCCTATTTCTGGCATAGTAAAGACGATAAACTGACCAGCATAGCTTGGATCGCTCATGATCTCTTCATAGCCAGTCATCGAGGTATTAAAAACGAGCTCACCTGCACACTCACCATGAGCACCAAAAGCTTTTGCTTCTAAAAAAACACCATTTTCAATATAAATGTAAGCTTTCATTAAAGCATGCCTCTTTTTTTAAGCTCATCTTGATACAAACGCTCAAAGACAAGATCATATTCATCAGTTCCTGGGATTAGCTTATGTTTATAATTTTGTATCATTTCATAAACATCATCTTCTATCTTCTCATAGCTTTTTAAGTACTCGTCTATTGAGTTATAAATCACATTTTTTACGCGATTTTCAGATACATTATAGTCAACAAGACCGCTCTTCCAAATAGTTTCAAGCACTTTGTGAGCGATATTGCTAAATCTATCTTCGTGGGTTAAGATTACATCAAATTCACCTGCGAGCTTCTTTTTAACGAGCCAAAACATATTTTTGCGGTCAATTTGCATAGTTTGCATCTCGTCTTCATTTTTCTCCAAAAGCTCATTTACTCGCTCATCTAAAGCTCTTTCTTTTTGAATATCGACTGTTAAAATTTCGCTTGTTTTTGATACGATTGGCTCAATGCCTTTATTTAATCTTACGAAACCACAATTTAGAAGATCTATTGCTATTTTATGTGAAATATACGGAACGTGTGGGAGTTTTAAACGCATTTTAAACCTTTAAATTTTTATGCCATTTTAACTAAATAAAGGTAAAACTTTACTTTGAAATTTTAACGACTTTATTATTATCGCTTCTTAAAAAATAAATTTCTCTTCGTCCTTCATAAAGTATCTTTCCATCAGTCTTTTGCTCATTTTCTAAATTTGATGAGATATCTAAAGATAGCGATTTGCTCATAAAATAATTCTCTCCTAAAGTGCGCCCAAAGTCAGGATACCAACTAAAAGCACAAACTATCAGCAAAACTAAATAAAAAGCTCTAAAAATTTTTCTAAAAGGCGCGTAAAAAAAACAATACCCAAATATAAAAAATACGGGCAAAAGCCATAAGAAAGGCACGTTATCAACAAAAATAACATTAAAATACTCGCTTATGCCATAGTAAGAAAAGTAGTTGTTGTAAATTCCAACAAATAGCGTAAAAATAGGAGCAAGGACAAATATAATACCCGTAAAAAAAGCATTTAAAATTTTCATAATCTCTCCTTTTGAGTGAGATTATATTAAACATAAGCTTTAATATTACTAGATTGATGAAAGCTAAACTAAAATTAAAAGCAAAATACCATATATGGACATCTATTGCTTCTAACAATACTTTAAAAAACAGTTTAGCTATAAGCTAAACTGCCTTAAATTTATTACTTTTTAGATAAATACTCTTGCAAGCTTTTTACTTCAAGTGCTTTACCAGTTTGAACTGCACTTAGCGACTTAGCAGCTGCTAGTGCTGCACGGATCGTTGTAAAATATGGAATTTTAAATCTCAGCACATTTTGGCGGATCTTTTTGCCATCATCCACGCTTGATTTTGTATCGCTTGTGTTAATAACAAGTGCGATATCGCCGTTTTTAAGTCTATCTTCGACATTTGGCCTACCCTCGCTTATCTTATAGACAAACTCGGCCTCCACACCAGCCTCGCTTAAAATTTTATGCGTACCACCAGTTGCGATGATGCTAAAGCCAAGCGCTATTAGCTCTTTTGCAAGATTAGGTGCGTAAGATTTATCAGCGTCAGCTAACGTTAAAAATACCCTGCCTTTGCTTGGCAAAGTGTTGCTAGCAGCGATCTGACTCTTTGCAAATGAGCTTGCAAAGTCGTGGCTGATACCCATGACCTCGCCAGTACTTTTCATCTCAGGGCCAAGGATGAGATCGGCGCCACTTAGCTTGTTAAATGGCAATACACACTCTTTTACACAAATATGCGAGCTAACGCGTGGTTTTAGGATGTCGCCATCTTCATAAACAACCTTGTAATCATCATAAAATTTAAGTGCCTCACGTAAATTTCCCTGCCACATAACTCTTGTCGCCACCTTTGCCATAGGCACGCCAGTAGCCTTACTCACAAACGGCACGGTCCTGCTCGCGCGAGGATTCACCTCGATCATATAAAGCTCGTTTTCATAGATGGCAAACTGGATATTCATAAGGCCAACGACGCCTAAATTTAGCGCGATATCTCTTGTTTGCTTCTCCACTTTTTTTATCATTTCATCACTTAAGCTCATCGGTGGCAATATGCAAGCTGAGTCGCCAGAGTGAATTCCAGCCTCCTCGATGTGCTCCATTATTGCGCCGATATAGACCTCTTTGCCGTCACATATCGCATCTACATCAAGCTCTTTTGCATCTTGTAAAAATTTATCAAGTAGCACTGGTGAGTGGTTGCTAACCTTTACCGCCTCATTCATATACTCTTTTAGTTCGCTCTCGTTGTGTACCCTTCTCATCGCCCTGCCGCCAAGGACGTAGCTTGGACGAACCAGCACTGGATAGCCGATATTTGCGGCCTTTTGTAAGGCTTCCTCTAAGCTAGTGGCGGTGTCATTTTTAGGTTGAAGGACGCCTATTTTATTTATAAATTCGCTAAATTTCTTTCTATCCTCTGCCACATCGATCACTCTTGCGGTTGTGCCGATGATCTTAGCGCCGATCACGCTTAGGCGTTTTGCAAATTTAAGTGGAGTTTGACCACCAAAATGCACGATCACGCCATCTGGCTTTTCGCGCTCGATAACTGATCTAACATGCTCAAAATCAATCGGCTCAAAATACAAAATATCGCTCGTGTCGTAGTCGGTTGAGACGGTTTCTGGGTTGCAGTTATACATTATCGTTTTTATGCCAAGGTCTCTTAGGGCGTAGCTTGCGTGCACGCAGCAGTAGTCAAACTCTATACCCTGACCGATCCTGTTTGGACCGCCACCTATTATCATCACCTTTTTAGCGTCTTTTGCTAGCTCTTTTTTAGGAAATTTAGTGATATTTGTGGTTGAGTAAAGATACGGCGTTAGTGCCTTAAACTCGCCCGCACAAGTATCGACCTCGTTGTATTCAAGCTCGATGCCAAGCTTTTGCCTAGCAAAATAGATATCATTTTGGCTAAGCTCAAGATCGTCTTTTTCATTTATAATCACAGCTATCATCTTGTCTGAAAAGCCCATGCTTTTTGCCTCTCGAAGTAGCTCTTCATTATTTAAGATATCCATGTCGATCTTATCTTCAAATTTAACTATCTCATAAATTTGCTCCAAAAACCAAGGGTCGATCTTGCTAAACTCATGTACCTCAGCCACGCTAAAGCCATCTCTAAAGGCTTGTGCTAGATATAAAATTCTCCTCTCATTTGCATTTCTGATGCCATAAATCAAAGCGTTTTTCTCTAGGCTAAGGCTATTGAATCCGCAAAGGTCGCGCTCTAGGCTGCAAAGCGCCTTTTGGATACTCTCTTTAAATGTCCTACCTATCGCCATCACCTCGCCAACTGACTTCATCGCAGTGCCTAAATATGGGTTTGATCCTGGGAATTTCTCAAATGTAAAACGCGGGATCTTTGTCACGATGTAGTCGATCACCGGCTCAAAGCTAGCAGGCGTGCCAGTGATGTCATTTTTGATCTCATCTAGGCTAAAACCAACTGCAAGCAGTGTCGCAACCTTTGCGATCGGGTAGCCAGTAGCTTTACTGGCAAGCGCCGAGCTTCGGCTAACGCGTGGGTTCATCTCGATAACGATCATGCGGCCACTTTTTGGGTCTATGGCAAACTGCACGTTGCTGCCACCAGTATCAACGCCGATCTCGCGAAGTATGGCAAAGCTAGCGTCACGCATAGCTTGATACTCCTTATCTGTGAGCGTTAAGGCCGGTGCGACCGTGATGCTATCGCCTGTATGCACGCCCATTGGGTCAAAATTCTCGATCGAGCAGACGATGATGCAGTTGTCATTTCTATCTCTAATGACTTCCATCTCGTACTCTTTCCAGCCAAGTAAGCTCTCTTCTATCAAAATTTCATGTATCGGGCTTGCGTCAAGGCCGGTGTTGGCTAACTCTTTAAACTCATCCATATTATAAGCCACGCCACTTCCTGCGCCACCAAGCGTGTAGCTAGCTCTTATGATGAGCGGAAAGCCTATCTCATTTGCCGCATTTAGCGCGTCGTCCATATTATAAGCATATCTACTCTCAGGCAAGTCCATGCCGATCTTTTGCATGGTCGCTTTAAAAATTTGTCTATCTTCGCCCTTTTTTATCGCTTCTGGGTTTGCACCAAGAAATTTCACATCCTTTAAAAGACCACTCTCAAAGACCTCCATAGCAGCATTTAGCGCTACTTGTCCGCCCATCGTTGGCAAAATCGCGTCAATATTTTCTTTTTCGATGATCTTTAAAATGCTATCTTTTGTGATAGGCTCAATATACGTTGCATCGGCAAAATTTGGGTCAGTCATGATGGTGGCTGGGTTTGAGTTGATAAGCACTACGCGGTATCCAAGCTCTTTTAGTGTCTTGGCTGCTTGCGTGCCTGAGTAGTCAAATTCGCAGGCTTGACCGATGACGATAGGGCCTGAGCCGATTAGCAAAATAGTATTTATATCTGTTCTTTTTGGCATTATTTTTCCTTTGTTACAACGTATAGGTAGTTTGGTATGTTTAGCTTTGCATAGGGCTCAACTATCACGCTTTGATAGGAGCTCTCTTTTAAAATTTTACTCACGCGCCCTACTGGCACCCCACTAAAAAATATCCCATCAAGCCCGCTCGTAAAGACCTCGTCGCCCTCTTTTGGGCTGAGCCATTGTGGGATAAATTTCACCATTATTTGGCCTTGATTTCCATGCGCGACGCCTGGAATTTTGTCATTTCCTATATAAACTGCAAATATACTTTTTGGGTCATTTTGCAAGTAAGCTAGTGGCTTGCCATCTTTTGCGATGACGATACCAGCACTATTTCCTTGATAGATGAGTCCATAAATTTTATTTGGGTCGTATCCTTCAAACTCGCTTATCCAAATTTTATTATAATCCCCGATATGCACGTAGCTAAGCCCTTTTACTAGCTTTACAGCTGGGGCGTAGACAGTTGAGTTTTTATCTTTTAAAATTTGATTTAGCTCATTTGCAAAAGTAGAAAGAAGCGTAGCTGAGCGCTCTAGCTCTTCATTTTGCGCTCTTAGTTTTTCTATCTCGCTAGCCTGCCTAAAATATTCGTTTATATAGTCTTTCACACTTTTAGCAAAATTGTCGTATGAATTTGTAGCATAGTTACTAAACCCGATAGAAAGATTACTTAAAATTTCTCCCTTGAAAACTGAGGCCGTAGCAAGCAATGCTATAAAAACAAAAAGAACAATCTTACTCTTCATTTGTCAGCTGTTGTAAAAGCCCAATCTCTTCAAGTGCCTTGCCCGTCCCTCTAGCAACCGCAAGGAGTGGCTCGTCAGCTACAAAAACTGGAAGTTTAACGATATCAGATAAAAATTTATCAAGTCCTCTAATAAGCGCTCCACCGCCAGTTAGTACGATACCAGTCTCCACGATATCGCCCGCAAGATCAGGTGGCATCATCTCAAGCACGGTTTTAAGCGCATCTGCGATCTCTTTTAGTGGCTCTCTCATCGCCTCTCTTACATCTTCGCTTGTTAGCTCGACTCTACTTAAAAGACCACTTACTTGGTCGCGTCCTTTTACCACTACGCTTAGCTCTTTTTCAAGCTGCACAGCAGAACCTACAGCAATCTTTATCTCCTCGCCAGTTCGCTCACCTATTAGTAGGTTATATTTCTCTTTTATGTAATTAACAATACTAATATCAATCTTATCTCCAGCTGTGCGGATTGATTTTGAAATAACTAGACCACCAAGTGAGACGACACCAATCTCAGTCGTACCACCACCGATATCAACTACCAGGTTACCTTGTGGCTCACGAACTGGTAAATTTGCGCCAATCGCTGCTGCCATAGGCTCTTCGATCAAAAATACCTCTCTTGCTCCAGCGCTTAAGGCGCTTTCTCTAACAGCCTTTCTTTCGACCTGAGTAAGTCCATAAGGGACTGAGATGATGATCCTTGGGCGTAAAAAGCTTTTTCTTTTATGAGTCTTTTCTATAAAATAGCGTATCATACGCTCAGTCATATCAAAATCCGCAATAACGCCATCTCTCATCGGTCTTATCGCCTCAATATCGCCTGGAGTTTTTCCTACCATCTCTTTTGCAGCATGTCCGACCGCTAAAATTTTTTGTTTGCCATATTTCTCACGCCTTACTGCAACAACAGAAGGCTCGTTTATTATTATGCCTTTATCCTTTACCAAAACAAGTGTATTTGCCGTACCGAGATCTATGCCCATATCACTTGAGAAAAAACCTATAACCTGATCTAAAAACATCTATTTCCTTTACGCTATTTTCTTATCGTGCTTTATTAAAATTGGCTTTGCCTTATCTTTTACAGTCTCTTTTGAGATAACAATATCATACTCTTTTAACTCTGGTAGCTCATACATTATGTCTGTCATAAGCTCTTCCATTATACTTCTAAGCCCCCTGGCTCCAGTCTTTCGCTCAATAGCTAGACTTGCTATCTCTTCAAGTGCCTCATCATCAAATTTAAGCGTAGCACCGTCAATCGCACAAAGCTTTTGGTATTGTTTTAATATCGCATTTTTTGGCTCAGTTAAAATTTTCACCATATCTTCTTTTGTTATCTCGTTTAAAGTAGCTACTACGTGAAGTCTGCCAATAAGCTCTGGGATGAGGCCATATCTTACAAGATCGTCTGGCTCAAGTAGGCTTAGTAAATTTTCTTTTTCGTTTTTGCCACGTTTTTCTTGATTAAATCCAAGTACGTTTTTACCAACTCTTCTCTCGATGATATCAAGAAGTCCGTCAAATGCACCACCGCAAACGAATAAGATATTTGTCGTATCTATCTGGATGAAGTCTTGGTTTGGATGCTTTCTGCCACCTTTTGGTGGGATGTTCACGACGCTTCCTTCGATGATCTTTAAAAGCGCTTGCTGTACGCCTTCGCCTGAAACGTCTCTTGTGATGCTTCTATTTTCACTCATTCTAGCGATCTTATCGATCTCATCTACAAAGACAATGCCCTGCTCCGCCTTTTTAACATCGCCATTTGCAGCTTGTAAAAGCCTTGTTAGGATATTTTCAACGTCCTCACCGACATATCCAGCCTCAGTTAGGCTTGTTGCGTCGCAAATCGCGATAGGCACATCAAGAAATCTCGCCAAAGTCTGAGCCATCAACGTCTTGCCGCTTCCAGTTGGGCCAACAAGTAAGATGTTTGATTTTGAAATTTCAGTATCGTCTTTGATGTCGCTTTGTTTAAAAATTCTCTTATAGTGGTTATATACGCCGACACTAAAGACCTTTTTAGCCCTGTCTTGACCGATCACATAGTTATCAAGTACCGCTTTTAGCTCCTTTGGTGTGAGCTTTTGATACTCTATCGTTTCGTCATTTTTACTCTCTTCTACGCTAGTATCTCCATGTATCATATCGTATGCGGCTGCTATGCAGTACTCGCATATATAGGCATTTCCTTCGATATCAGCGAGTAATCTTCTCTCGGCAGACTCTGCCTCTCCACAAAAATTACACTTTCTAGCCATTAATCTCTTCCTTTTGCAAGCGGAATTCCTCTTGTCGTTTCTAATATAAATTTACACATTTTTTTAACATTTTCATCGCTGGTTTTTGCGATCAGCTCATTTGCCTGATCTTTTAGGCTGATGCCTTGATTAAACAAAAATTTATAAGCGCGAACAAGCTCTTCAACCTGCTCTTTGTCAAACCTGCGTCTAATGCCAACCAAATTTAAGCTTCTTATATATGCTCTGTTGCCCTCAGCTAGGCAAAATGGCACTACATCTTGGCTAAGCGCGCTTGCACCTGCTATCATGCAGCTTTCCCCAACTCTAACAAACTGATGAATAGGCGTAAGACCGCCCACAACAGCGTAATCGCCAAGCTCGACATGGCCTGCTAGAGTTGCGTTATTTGCCAAAATGACGTTGCTGCCTATTATGCAGTCGTGTGCAATGTGAGAATATGCCATTATAAAAGCATTATCACCGATCCTTGTTATACCATCGCCTTTGTGCGTACCAGAATTTATCGTACAAAACTCACGTATAGTTGCGTGCTCGCCGATAATGACGCCGGTATCAATCTCATCTTTATAGCTGATATCTTGCGGGATATCGCCCACGATCGCGTAGCTAAATACACGAGAGTTATCGCCGATCCTCGTCTTGCCAAGCACCCTTGCGCCTTGCTTTATCGTGACGTTGTTGCCAAGGACCGCATCTTTACTTACAAACGCATAAGCCTCGATATTTGCGTCATCTCCAATGATCGCTCCATCTTCTATAACGGCTGTTTGGTGGATATTTTTCATTGTCTCTCTTTTTCTTAAAGCCTATTTATCGACTATCATCGCTTTTAGTTCAGCCTCAGCGCAAAGTGCGTCATCTACGTATGCCTTTCCTTCAAGCACCCAGATATTTCCCTTATGCTTTAGCACGTTTAGTCTATACTCTAGCCTATCTCCAGGGCGGACTGGATGGCGAAATTTCGCTCCGTCTATGCTCATAAAATAGACCACTTTATTCTCGATACCAGCTTGATGCTCATCACTCATGCTTTTAAAAGCTAGCACGCCGCCAGCTTGCGCCATACCTTCGATTATCATTACGCCAGGATATATCGGATGACCTGGGAAATGCCCCTGAAATATCGGCTCACCAATGGTTACATTTTTGTAAGCCACGATATTCTTAGCTGGCTCTAGCTCGACAACTCTATCTATAAGTAAAAATGGAAATCTATGTGGGAGAATTTTTTGAATTTCTACGACGTCTATCACGTTTTAGCCTTAGTAATGTAAATTTGTGGCGATTGTAACAAATTTATACTAAGAAAAAAATTATTAGCCTCTTTTAAAAATCTCTAAATTTCGCCTTATGTGGCAAAAATTTAATTCACTGCTTTAAGATAAATTTTATAAACTCACCTTTTAGTCTAAAACCAAAATTTCTTCGCTGTCGTTGTAAAAAACAGCCTTTGCGTAAATTTCGTAGCTGCCCTTTTTGACCTCGTCTAAGATGATGATAGGATTTTGCGAAAACTCCCCGCTTATATCACGGCGAAATTTCATCTCAGCGTCAAGCTCAAGCGGCCTTTTACAAAGCTCATCAACGCTTTTAAATTTGCTATTTGTAAATTTATTAAAGCGCTCTATACTCATAAAGATTGCGCCCTCTTTTAGTTCATCGTCCATCTCGCAGTCACGTTCTACGTTAAGCTTTAAATTTTCTCTTTTAAAACCAGAGTAAAGCACAAAGTAGCTCGGTGTCACATGACCTTCAAATTTTACATAAGCACGCAAAAGTCTGTAGTTTAAAAATCGCCTTCTAAAAAGGTGAAATTCCTCGCCTCTCGCCTCGCACTCGCGCACCTTTTTGTAAAGCTCAAGTCTAGCCTCAATGCTGCCATAAAGCGCCCTTGCGTGTAGCTCGCTCATTAGCTCACTTTGGGGTAAATTTTGCGAGTCACGTTGTTTTTTTAGCGCAAAGACGCAGCCGCAGTAATTTTGATGATAGAGCTTGTCTTTTTTAGCGAGGATAAACTGCTCACTTGTGCCGCCATTTTTTCTATAATCAACCGCAACGGCTTCTAAATTTGAGTCGGCCACCGCCTCATCAAGCGCCTTTTTAAGCTGAGAAAAGTCCTTTTTTGGGCTCATCAAAAGCGTCGTCGTGATCTTACCTAGACCTAGTTCAAGTGCCTTTTTAGCGGAGTCTTTCATACGAAAATCAAAGCAGTATTCGCATCTTTTGCCCTTTTCTGGCTCGTCTTCAAGCCCCTTTGTGCCACCAAGCCACGCCTCATAGTCGTATTCGCCGCATATTAGCTCGATGCCTAGCTTCTCGCAGCTTCGCTTCACGTCCTCAAAACGCAGTAAAAATTCGCTATATGGATGTATGTTTGGATCATAAAAATAGCCGACTATTCGTTCATTTGGGAAGTCTTTTCGTAAGCGCTGTAAAAAGTAGTGGCTATCGACCGAGCAGCAGATGTGAACTAGCAAAATTTAACCTTTTTTGCTCGCATTATATCAAAGATTATTTTTATAAATTTTTGCAGCATCGAGGTATTTTTTAAGCACATTTTGGCTTGCAAGAGCATCAAATTTACCCCACGCCACCTGCTTGCCAGCCTCGATTATTAGCACTTTTTGTGCTATCTTCATCGCACTTAAAATATCATGTGTGATAAAGATAATGCTGATCTTTTCATCTAAGCTTAAAAGCAAATTTATGATCTTTTGCTTTGTCTCATTGTCAAGTCCGCTTGTTATCTCGTCGCAGATTAGGATTTTTGGCTTTGAAAGAAGCGCTAGCAGTATCCCAACCCTTGTCGCCTCACCGCCACTTAGCTGAGATGGGAATTTTTCTAAAATTTCATCTTTTAAATTTAAATTAGCTAAAAGCCCTTTGAGCTCATTTTGGCCAAATCTAAGCTTAAGATATGACCTCACGTGAGCGATCGTGGTTTTTACTTTTAGAGCTGGATTTAGGGCTTGCTTTTGGTTTTGCAAGATATATCTGATATCTTTTTTGAGCTCATTTTTATCCGTGATCTTCTCATCGTTTATGTAAATTTTGCCCCCACTTTTTGGCTCACTAAATGATATAAGCTTTGCAAGTGTGCTTTTGCCACTGCCGCTTTGACCCAAAATGGCTAAATTTTCGCCATCATCAAGCTCGTAATTTATCCCTTCTAAAAGGTGCAGTACTTCAGCCCTAGCATTAAAATGCTCCTTAAAACTTAAACTTTTTGAGACGTTTTCAAGCCTGATTTTCACGCATTTTCCTTTAAATTTAGTCGCCCATCTCTCATCTGCCAAATTTCATCACTAAGATAGTTCGTTAGCGCCTCATCATGCGAGATAAAGATGACGCTCATCTTGCCTTTTAGGCTCTCTAAGATGCCCGCCACGTGGCTAGCGCTAATGCTATCAAGCCCGCTTGTTATCTCGTCGCAGACTAAAATTTTTGGCTTCAGGCAAAGTGCAAGAGCGATCTGCACACGGCTAGCCTCACCGCCACTTAGCTCGTATGAGTATTTGTGCCAGATGAGATTAGCATTACCTAGCCCAAACTCCCTAAAATAAGCAAATGCGAGCTCTTTATTTGATTTATTATCGCCGCCAAGATAGGCATTAAAGTGATCGCCCACATTTAAGAGCGGATGAAGGCTGGCAACAGAGTTTTGAAAAACGAGCGCAGCGACCTTTCTGCGGTACTCTTTTAGCTCATTCTGGCTAAGTTTTAAGATATCTTTTTTATAAATGCTAAATTTATCCGCCCTCACTCTAAAATCATCATCAAAAAGCCTTATTAGGCTCTTTGCAAAGAGCGATTTGCCACTGCCACTAGCGCCTGTGATGCCTATAAATTTACCCTCGCTCATAGTAAAATCAAGCTCACGCAAAAGCTTCTTATCCTTATAAAAAATATTTAAATTTTTAATCTCTATCATATTTTTATATTGCCATTTTTTGAATTTGACGTGATGATCGAGGTTGCAAGGATGAGCAAAAAGAGCGTCACGCCAGGGAAAAGCACCATCCACCAAGAGCCAAGAAAAAGTGCCTCTTTACTCTCATTTAGCATAATGCCAAGGCTTATTTTATTTGCGTCACTACCCACGCCAAAAAAGCCAAGCGTAGCCTCCATGACGACCGCGTTTATCGCGTTTATGCCAAAGATGCTAACTATTAGATGCTTTAAATTTGGCAAAATTTCAAAGCAAATCAGGCTAAATTTACCAGCGCCATTTATCACAGCCTGCTCGGCGTAGTCGCATTTTCTACTAAGTCTTAAATTTTGCATAAAAACTTTTGCGCCCTGCATAAACGAGCAAATAGCGATGATAAAAGAGGTTATAAGCAGATCTCCGCTACTAAATGAGCTAAAAAGCATGATAAAAACGATGTTTGGGATACTTAAAAAGGCATCAAGCCCCTTATCAAAAAGGCTCTCGTAAATTTTGCTCTTGCTCGTGCCAAAATATGCGTAGATGAGCGAAAAAAGTGTCGTTAAAAAGCCAGCTAGCAGCAAGATAAGAAGCGAGTTTTTAAGCGCATAGGACACTCTTATGAGATTGTCCCTGCCTAGGATGTCAGTGCCAAAGATGTGCTCGCTACTTGGGGCTAAATTTACCGCCATAAAGTCAGTGAAATTTGGCTCAAATTTAGAGAAAAACGACGTCACAAAGGCAAATATGACAAGAGCTAAAAAGACAAAACAGGCTAGGAAAAATATGACTTTTCTCATAAATTTCTCTTATCTGCCAAGATAGCGAAAATTTTTGCTAGTAAATTTGCAAAAACGACAAAAACAGCCGTTAGCAAAATGGTCGCAAGTGCGACTGGATAGTCTTTGGCGATGACTGCATCAAGGCTAAGCTTACCTATGCCCGGAAATGAAAAAATGCTCTCAATGACATATGAGCCAGCAAAAACGCCAGCCACAAGGGTTGCAAAATAATAGACTATATCGGTGCTTGCATGCTTTATCGCAAAGAGATAAATTTTGCCGCGCCCCAAGCCTCTAGCGTGAGCTGTTTGGATAAAATCAGCATTTAGGCTCTGATTTAGCCTGTCACGCACAAATTTCACGTTTGCGCCAAGGTGTGGCAAGATGATGGCAAGCGTTGGCAAGATGATAAATTTTGTTCCTACTCCGCTAGATCCTAGCTCGTTTGCGCCTAAACTTGGCAGAACATTTAGATAGACGCTAAAGATAGCTATTAGCACGAGTGCTACGTAAAAATGCGGCAATGAAGCCAGTAAAAACGAGCTAAAGTTTATAAAGATATCGGCAAATTTATTCTTATAAATGGCGCTTAAAAGCCCCAAGAAAAATGACAAAAAAACTATCAGAAAAAATGAGGCAAAAAACAAAATAAGCGAGTTTAAGAGCCTCTCTTTAATGAGCAAAGATACGCTTGCTCCGCTTACAAAGCTGGTACCAAAGTCCCCAGTGACAAAGTGAGCTAGCCATCTAAAATACTGCACGAAAAAGCCATCTTTTAGCCCCAAATTTTCTAAAATTTGCTCTTTTATAGCCACGCTTAGCGCTTCACTTCGCAAAAACATCGCGTCAGTGACGTTTCCTGGCAAAAAATATATGAGCAAAAATAGAAAAAATGAGATGAAAAACAGCAATCCAAGGCTTGAGATCGCTGTTTTTAAAATGGCTCTAAACAAAGTTTTTATCCACTATTTTACTTGCCACTCTCTTATATTCCATAAAAATCCAGCCCCATGGTGACCTAAAATTTGCGTCTTTATGCCTGAAATTTTATTGTTAAAAACGAGCGGATAGTCAAGATAGGCTATAAAAATGTAAGGTGGATTTTCAAAAAGCGCTTTTAGAAATTCTTTGTAGTATTTTTTCCTAAGCTCCACGTCCTTTGTATATCTTGCGTTTTTTAGGGCAAGATCGACGTTTGCATCCTTGTAGTGGCTAAAATTCCAGCCATTTTCATTGACACCGATGTCGGCAAATCCGCCAAAAATTCTATATGTGTGAAAGTCTGGATCAAATGGACTTCCCCAGCCGATGATAAAGCTATCAACCTCGCTTATACTAAAGGCTGTTCTTGGCTTTGCGTAGGCTTTGGCTCTCACGCCAAATTTATTTAGCTCACTGCTTAAAATTTTGGCTAGATTGACCCTTAAGATGTCGTTATTAAAGGCATAGATATCAAAGCCAAGCTCCTTGCCGTCCTTTTCAAAAAAGCCAGCCTTATTTTTCTTAAAGCCGCTCTTTTCAAGCAGCTCCCTAGCCTTTTGCGGATCGTAGCTAAATTTAAACTCACCGTCATTTGCAAAGCTTTTTTCTATCGGATTATTCGCTACGCTCGCATATCCGTGAAATAAATTTTTAACTATCTCATCTTTATTTACCGCGTAGTTTAGGGCGATTCTTACATTTTTATCTTGAAAAAGAGGATCATTAAAGTTAAACATCAAAGCTCTATAGTCCGCACTTTTAAACTTAAGTAGGCTAAGCTTTTTATCATCTTTTATGAAATTTACACCAGTTGGAGAGATGAGTGCGACGTCGATCTCACCACTTTTAAGCCCAACGAGCCTTAAATTTTCATCACCAACAATTTTAAAAAATACCCTTTTTATCTTTGGCTCACCCTTGTAAAATTTCTCATTTGCCACAAATTCCAGGCTCTCATCTTTTTTCCATTTTACTAGCTTGTATGCGCCAGTTCCTACTGGAGCCTCGTTAAATTTATCGGTTGAGATATCTTTGCCTTTTAAAATGTGCTCAGGCAAAACGCCAAAGCTAAGCGCGTCAAGAAATGGCGGAAACGGCTCATTAAGCGTAATCTTTACTTTATAATCCCCTAAAATTTCAACGCTTTTTACGACTTCATAATTTGAGATAGCAGGCGCGTTTAGCTTCTTATCTTGAGCCGCTTCGATGGTAAATTTAACATCTTTTGCGCTAAATTTTACCCCATCATGCCAAAAGGCATCATCTCTTAGCTCAAAAACATACTCCAGCCCGTCATCGCTCACCTGCCAAGACTTCGCAAGCTCTGGCACGACGTTGCTATTTTCATCGTGGCTAGTAAGGCCTGAAAAAACAAGTGAAAGAGTAGGATCGTGATCCTCGTCATAAAGTGGATTTATACGAGGTGTTTGCTCCTCGATAGCGACTACAACAGCATTTTCTTTTGCATAAGAAAGAGTGCCAAACAACAAAAAAAAGACAAGCAAAATTTTCTTCATCACAATCCCCTTTGTTTAAAAATATTTCTGCATAGTAATACGAATCGTATAAAAGTGTTATTAAGCTAAATGTAAATTTATAGTATAGAAGTTTTAAATTTCTAACTATCTTTTAACCTTTTTTGAAGTAAAATCTCTCCCTATTTTAGATAACAACAAGGCAAATTTTATAATGAATAAAAATAAAAAAACAGCACTTATTTCAGCCATCTGCGTAGTTTCACTTTTGCTTATTTACACGCTTCTTGGATTTTTTGGAGTACCTTATGGTATTAAAAATATCGCTCCAAAATATCTAAAAGACTACAATGCAACACTTTTTGTGGCAGACGCTAAATTTAATCCTTTTACCTTCGAGCTAAATGCGACAAATGCTGAGCTAAACACTACTTCGCCACTTTTTAGCACAAAGCAAATCGACATCAAGCTAAAGCCATTTTCTATCTTTAAAAAATTAGTTGAAGTTGATATTTTTAGGCTTCAAGAGCCAAATGTCAAAATTTTACGAGATAAAAATTCAAAATTTAACTTTAGCAATTTTGTAAGAGATGATAACGCAACTACCGAAGATAACAGCACTAGCTCTATAAATTTTGCCCTAAATAACGCAAAAATAATCAAAGGCTCATTTTCATATAGCGATCAAAATCTCACAAATCCATTTAACGTAAATTTTGACGATATAAACTACGAGCTAAGCTCGCTAAATACGAAGAAAAATAGTGCAGGCAGCCATATCTTTGACTCAAATTCGACTCTAGCTCACAAGATCGATCTAAATGGCGATATCAAGCTAAATCCCCTAAAAATCGAGGGCAATATCAGCATAAAGGATTTTAGTATCGATCCAGTCGCGATTAGCTTTATCGATAAAGACACACTAAATCTTAAAAATGCGGTCATAAATTTAGGAATAAATTACGCTTTAATTGCCGACGAGAACGCTACAAATATAAATTTAAAAGACAGCTTTTTAAATGTAAAATCGCTAAGCATAGATGAGGGCAAAAACGAACTAAGCCTTGGTGAGCTAGAGCTTCCAAAATTTGATCTATTGAGTAAAATAGCAGACAAGATAGATGCTAAATTAGAGCTAAATGCCATAAATTTAAGCGATGTGTCATTTAAAAATGCAATAACAGCAAGCTTAAAATCACTAAATTTAAACGATATTTTGCTTTTAGCAAATTTAAATGAAAAAGGTGAGCTAAATGCGACAGCTACGCTAAATAGCATAAATGCAAATACCCTAAAAATAGATGAAACCAGTAAAAATTTAGTAAATCTAAAAGATATAAATGCCTCAAATTTAAATGCAAATTTAGCAAATAACAAAACAGCTCTAACGCTTGAAAAAATAGCGTTTGAAGGTATCAATGCCCCGCTTAGTAAAAATGCGAATGCAAATGTGGCAGGGACTAAAATCTCAAACATTAGCTTCACTCAAGATACCAATAAAAGCCTTGCAACTCTTGATGAGCTTAGTATAAATGGCATAAATTTAAAGGCAAAAAATAAAGAAATTTTAGATATCGCTGATGTGCTGACAAAAACGATCAAATTTGATATTTTAAATATGGCTTTGAATGCCGAGAATATCGATATAAATAGACCAAAATTTAACTCGGAGTTAAATGACGGTGGCTTAAGTGCGATAAACCAGCTTGGACTTGGTGAGCATGGGCCAGTAAAAACAGCCAATCATCGCACTAAAACCAAAAAGGAGAATACATCAGCTTCAAAAAGCAAAGAGAGTGAGTTTAAATTTGATATAAAAAATATCAATGTAAATAACGCCAATATCGCTTTGACACACCTTTTTGAGAGCGAGAAGATCACTCATAAATTTGATAATTTATTTGTAAAAATAGCAAATTTAAGTAGCAATTTTAGTAAACCATTTGACGCAAAAGTGGATATGAAAAGCTCGCAAAAGCTAAATTTAGATCTAACCTCAAAGATCAAACTTGAACCAATTAATATAACTGCTAAAATCAAACTTGAAGATAAAAATTTGCCAAAATATTTTGCCTACGCAAAGCCATTTTTAGAGGCAGATCTTTCAAGTGGAGAGATGAGCGCAAACGCCGAACTTCACTATGCAAAAGATATAAAAGCAGATGCAAAGCTTAGCGTAAAAGATATTAGATTAGATGATAAAAATAAAGAAAAGCTAATCGCGTTTAAAAGTTTAGATGTAGATAAAATTTCACTTTTTAAAAATAATCTTGAAATTACTGGAGTTGCTTTAAATTCGCCATTTATCAAGGCTCATCTAAGTAAAGAGCGCGAATTTAATCTAAGCAAAATTGTAAAAGAAGATAAAAATAAAGTCCAAAATGAGCAAAAAACTGAGAGCAAAAAGGCAGCTAGTAAAAAAGATGACGAGCTAAATTTTAGTATTAAAAATTTCTCACTTAACAACGGCGAGGTTGATTTTTCAGATGCGTCACTATTTATGCCATTTGCTACAAAAATTTCAAATCTAAATGGCAAGCTAACTGACATCGATAAAAAACGTCCAAGTTCTGGCGAGTTTAAAGGCACAGTTGGTAAAAACGGTTTTTCTCAGATTACAGCAAAATTATTTCCTTTTGAGTTAAAGCAAAATACCGACATTAAGCTTGATTTTAAAGACATCGATCTAATCGATATAACACCATATAGCGGGCAATTTTTGGGTTATAAAATAAAAAAAGGTAAGTTAAATTTAAATCTAAATTATAGTGTTGTTGATTCAAAACTAAATGGTTCAAATCTTATAAATTTTGACACACTCACACTTGGAGAAAAGGTTGATTCAAAAGATGCTGTAAATTTACCACTTTCGCTTGCTATATCGATATTAAGTGATCAAAATAATCAAATAAATATCGACCTTCCAGTTGAAGGAAATTTAGACGATCCTGACTTTAAATATGGCGGTGTCATTTGGGCTGCTGTTAAAAAACTCTTTGCAGACATTACATTAGCTCCGTTTAGATTTTTAGGTAATGCTCTAGGGCTTGGCAGCAAGGATCTAAGCTCTATTGATTTTCTTGCTGGAAGTAGCGAGCTAATAAGCTCAGAAGCACCAAAAATAGCTGATTTTATAAAATTAACCAGTGCAAAGCCTATGATGAAACTTAGCATCACGCCTACTTACTCTGAAATAGATGTGCTCTACTTTAAAGAAAAAAAGCTTGATCAAAAGATAAATCAAATAATCGCCTCAAGCGGCAAAGATTATATTACCGTGCTAAATTCTCTCGTTCCAAACACTAAAGATAAAAGCGATAAAGCCTTAAGAGAAGAGGCAATAAAAGCTATCGAAGTGGATAAGGAAAAGCTAGTTGAGCTAGCAAATGAGCGTGCAAATGCAGTAAAAGAAGCACTCATAAAGGCTGGGCTTGAGACTGGTCGCATAAATGTAAATGATGCAACAAGCTCAGAGCCTAAGCAAAACACCTACACAAGCGTGATTATGGGAGTGGCGAACTAAATTTCATTTATCTCGCTGCTTCTTGCGTTGTAAACAAACCAGCTAAGAAGCATGAGCATCATAAATGCACCAAAGACTAGGCTTGCGTAAAAATATAAGCTAAAGCCTTCGCCTAGTAAATTTGCATTGTGAAGAGCGATCATAACGCCAGCAAGTGAAATTAAATAGCCAATTAGCTTAATGATAAAAATTTTTGGATTTACAAGGATGAGTAAAAGCCCGCAAAGCATGACACCAAGGGCTATTTGTAAATTTAAAATATCAGCTTGAGCACTTGAGCCAAATGTCAAAAAACCAAGCAAAAATATGACTAAAAACATCAAAACAGCATAAACTGCCCTGCTTCGTCCAAAGCTATACATAAAGCAAACAAAGCCTTTGTTATGTTTGTTGTAGTCCATTTTTCGCTCCTATGTAACAAGTTTTTGTATTTTAATGCCAAATTCTTAAATAAAGGCTTTAATCTGAAATTTCACTCATTTTGGCTAATATTTTATATCTTAAAAAAGGAGTAAAAATGCCTTATGTTAATATCAAAATAGCAGGCCCAGAGCCGACAAAAGAGCAAAAAGATCAAGTTTTTAAAGAGGTGACTGAGACGCTTGTAAGAGTACTTGGCAAGAAAAAAGAGGCGGTGATGATTTTCATAGAAACTCACGATGCTAGCAACATCGGCGTAGGCGGCGAGAGCGTAGAAGATAAGAGAAAGGGGATAAAATGAGTGAATTTAGCAAAGCAGATATTGAACGAAAAATAACGCTTGAAGTTGGTGATAAAGCACCAGAGTTTGAAGCGCTAAATCAAGACGGCGTAAAGGTCGCACTAAAGGACTTTGTGGGTAAAAATGTGGTGCTTTACTTCTATCCAAAAGATAACACTCCAGGCTGCACAACTGAGGCTTGCGAATTTAGCGCAAACTACAATCAGTTTATCAAAAATGACACAGTTATAATCGGCGTTAGCCCAGATAGTGTGAAGTCTCATGTTGGCTTTATCGCAAAGCAAAATTTAAAGCACATTCTATTAAGTGATGAGGATAAAGAAATTTCAAAGCTTTATGGCGTTTGGCAAGTCAAGAAAAACTATGGCAAAGAGTATCTTGGCATCGTTAGAAGCACCTTTGTGATCGGCAAAGACGGCAAGATAGTTAAAATTTATAAAAGCGTAAAAGCCAAAGATCACGCCGCAAAAGTACTAGCTGATCTAGCAAAATAAGGAGCAAAGATGAAGCTTATAAAAATGCTAATTTTAAGTACGTTTTTTGCGCTAAATTTATCAGCACTGACTGAAGGCGTGGAGTATCAAACTTTAGCAAAGCCGCTTAATGTGCCTAAAAACTCGGTCGTTAAGGTCTTTAGCTATGACTGCCCGCACTGCTATAAATTTGACCGGACTATTACAAAAAAGCTGATGTCAAAGCTTGAAGATGTGAAATTTATCCCATATCATCTAAGCACAAAAGGCAAACTTGGCGAGACCGCGAGTAAAATTTTTGCCGCTCTTATATCGATAGATGAGGCAAATGGCACTGATCTACTAAGCGATGAGTCAAAATTTAAGCAAGCAAAATTTGCGATCTATAAAGCAAGACATGATGAAAAAGATGATTTTAGTGATGGTAAAGACAAAGAGAAATTTATAAATTTAGCCCTTAAAGCAGCTCACGTGAGCAAGGACGACTACGAAAAAGCACTAAATAGCGAAAGAGCAAAAGAGCTTTTAGACGCATGGTTCGCCTCTTATGATGTGGCAAGTATCAGCGGTGTGCCAGCTTTTGTAGTAAGCGGCAAATACTTAATAAACTTAAGCGCAGCTTCATCAATCGATGAGATGGCAAAGATCATACAAGAGCTTTTAGATAAGTAGTTTTGGCGGGTAATATCTGCAAATTTTGGTCTTAGAAATGTAAATTTAAAGCAATTTTAGATAAACTCAGACCAAAATTTCTAAGAAAAAAGAAAGGTTTAACAATGAATGCTTCAGAATTTATCTGGATGGATGGAAAATTAGTTAAATGGGACGATGCAAAAGTACACGTTCTAACTCACTCTTTGCACTACGCTAATGCCGTATTTGAGGGCACAAGAGCTTATAAAACAAAAAAAGGTCTAGCTATTTTTAGACTCCAAGATCACACAAAAAGGCTTTTAAGATCAGCAAAAATGACCGTTTTAAATGTACCTTACACTGAGGAAGAGCTTGAAAAAGCGCAAATAGAGCTTCTTCGCGCAAACAAATATGACGGCAATGTTTATATCCGCCCACTTATATTTTTAGGATACGGCGTAATGGGCGTAGCTCACACAAAAGCACCAGTGCAAACCGCTATCGCCTCATGGGAATGGGGTGCTTATCTTGGCGATGAAGGCCTAGAAAAAGGTATCAGAGTTAAAATTTCAAGCTTTGCCAAACTTGCACCTGCTGCCCAAATGAATAGAGCAAAAGCTAGCTCAAACTACCTAAGCTCACAAATGGCAAACTACGAGGCAAAAGAGGCTGGATACGACGAGGCGCTACTTCTTGATAGCGAAGGCTTTGTGGCTGAGGGTCCAGGCGAGTGCTTCTTTATCGTTGAAAATGGCGTTTTAATCACTCCGCCAAACGACAACAGCCTACTTAGTATCACTCAAGATACAGTCATAAGACTTGCTCACGATCTTGACATCGAAGTAAGAAGAGAGCGCATCACAAGAGATCAGGCTTACACAGCTGACGAGGCATTTTTCACAGGAACAGCAGCTGAAGTAACACCGATAAATAGCATAGATAACCGCATTATCGGCAATGGAGCCAGAGGAGAAGTGACAAAGAGACTACAAAAAGCTTATTTTGACGTAGTTTATGGACTAAATAAAAAATATGAATCATTTTTAACATATATTTAAAAATTTAAAGGAACGAAATGCCCGCTGATTTAAACGATTATTTCAATAAAAAAAAGCCAGGTAATGACAACAGAGGCTCTAGTCAAAATAGCGACAAAGAGCCGCCTTTCAAAAAGGACTTTAAAATGCCAAATCTACCAAGTGGTTTTGGTAAATTTGGAGCACTTGCCTACATTGTAATTGCAATTATTGCTATTTTTGCTATTACTCAGCCATTTAAAGTGATTCACTCAGGCGAAGTTGGCATAAAGTCTACAGCAGGTAAATACGAGCCAAATCCTTTGCAACCAGGCTTTCACTTCTTTTTACCTTTTATCCAAGATATCATCATCGTGGACACCAGAGTTAGGATCATAAACTATACTTCTGGCGAGGATATGGGCGAATCAATGCAAAAATCATATCAAGGCGTTGGCGCTGGAATTTTACGTAAAAATTCTATTTCAGTGCTTGATGCTAGAAATTTGCCAGTTAGCATTGATATTACTGTGCAATACCGTTTAAATCCAGAAAATGCCCCTCAAACTATTGCCTCTTGGGGTCTTAGCTGGGAGAGCAAGATAGTTGATCCTGTCGTTCGTGACGTAGTTCGCAGTATCGCTGGTAAATATACAGCAGAGGAGCTTCCAACAAAGAGAAACGATCTAGCAAGACAAATCGATGATGGCATAAGAAAAGACATCGACTCTCAGCCAAATAAGCCAGTTGAGCTTTTAACAGTGCAACTTCGTGAGATCATCTTGCCTTCAAAGGTAAAAGAGCAGATCGAGCGCGTCCAAATCGCTAAACAAGAGGCTGAGAGAACAAAATACGAAGTAGAAAGAGCAAATCAAGAAGCCTTAAAGCAAGCCGCACTTGCTGAAGGTACCGCTAAAGCTGCAATCATTGAAGCAAAAGGTAAGGCTGATGCCATTAAAATCGAGGCTGACGCAACTGCGTATGCAAATAAAGAGGTTGCAAAAAGTGTCGATCAAAATTTACTAAATTTAAAGCAGATCGAGACGCAAAACAAATTTAACGAGGCTCTAAAAGAAAACAAAGATGCTAAAATTTTCTTAACACCTGGTGGGGCTGTGCCAAATATCTGGCTAGATGCAAAAGATAAAGCAAGAGCTAGCTCAGTAAGCGAGAGATAAAAATGAATAGCGTAACAAAAAGTATAGACTGGCAAAAGGTTGGTGGATTGCTTCCAGTAGTGGTTTGCGACCATGCCACAAATGAAGTTTTAATGCTTGCTTACATGAACGAAGAAGCATTAAATTTAAGTCTATCTAGCCGTTACGCTCACTACTTTTCACGCACCAAAAATAGAATTTGGAAAAAAGGTGAAGAAAGTGGCAACACTCAGGAGATAAAGGCTGCTTTTTTAGACTGCGATAACGATACTTTGCTTTTAAAAGTGATTCAAAACGGAGGCGCTGCTTGTCACACTGGAGCAAGGTCATGCTTTTTTAATGAAATAAATTTGCATGATGGCAAAATTTTAGATACAAAAACTGAAGTCAAAAAAATAAATTATGGTGTGCTTGATGAGCTTTACCATGTGATAGAAGATAGGAAGCTAAATGCTAACCCTGAGACTTCTTATGTGGCAAGTCTTTTTAAAAAAGGCGAAAATCAAATTTTAAAGAAAGTTGGCGAAGAGGCTGGCGAATTTATAATGGCTGCAAAGGATCTTAGTTTCGCAGAAAACTCAAAGCAAAATGAGCAAAAAGCAAAAAATGATCTGATCTACGAAGCAGCCGATCTTTGCTTTCATGCACTTGTAGCACTTTCGGCCCATAATATCCATCCAGATGCTGTAAAAAACGAACTTGCAAGGCGTTTTGGCATAAGCGGCATTGAAGAGAAAAGATCGCGAGATGTTAAATAGCATTAAGCACAACTTGCTTTTTGTATTGCAAAATGCAAAGCTCATTGATTTTTTAACCTATGGCTGGATATTTTTAGCATTTATACTAATTGTACTTTTAGGAATTTTTATCGCGATAAAGTCGTGGTGGCAGATAGGATTTTTATTTATTCTAGCTGCTTTTTGCGGACTTTTTGTAGGTAATTACTACGCGAACAAATATATAAATGAAAATTTAAGGCCAGTTAGCATAAGTAAAATAACCACCAAGCAGCTTCAATATGTCGATGCGTTAATGGTTGATTTTAATATTACAAATAATTCAAATAATGCACTTAGTATCTGTAAAATCGAGCTTGACTTCTATCTAAGCTCGAGACAAAATACGAAAGATTTTTTTAACTCGCTTAATCCATTTGCTAGAAAAAGAATCATCTTAAACGAGGAATTTTTGCCAAAACAAAGCATTGAAGTTAAAGAATTTGTCAATGATTTCGCATTTATAGACTACAATATCTCTAAAAAAGTGGAGTGTTTTTGATGAGCTCAGCATATTTTACGATCGTTCATATTATCGTTCTTTTTGCGATTGCTCTACTTTCTATTTTGTTTCTTGTTCTTTCACTTAGAGCTGAGCGAAAGTTATTTTTATCACTATTTTTTACAAACATTTTGGTCTCAACTACACTTGCTGTTTTTTTGATGCTGGTACTTGATAAATATACAAAAAAAGGCATGCTCGAAAATGTAAAAAGTGAGCGAATTTTGCGAAACGAGAGTATCGTTTTTAAGGGGCAAGTGAGAAACATCGGTAAATTTACAATTAGCAACTGCACGCTTACAGTCAAACTAATCAACCAACCGCTAAATAAAAATGACCTTGGTGGTGAAGCATTTTTTAAGCCAAGTGGGCTTTCATTTTTCTCATGGGTTCTTGGCACAGATAAGGACGAGAGGCCAAATACAGTTGAATATAAATTTGATGTAGCCAAAAATTTACCAAAGCAAAAAAGCACACCATTTACCGTATATATGCCATATCCGCCTTACTTTAAAAACGGCATGAATATCACAAAACTAAATTGCTACTAAGTCAAATTTAAAGCAAATTTTTACAAATTTCATAGGATAAAGCGCTAAGTCTTAGTTTGATTTTAGGGTAAATTTTATCTTTTTAGCATCTGCAATAAACACGAATTTTTAAATTAAAGATTTAAAAAGTACAAAGTATGTCAAGTAGCCTGCCCAATTTTTGTAGGTCATTTAAGAAAAGTTGCTTTGTTTTTCGTGTAAATTCTTTTGCTTCCTCTAGGATTTTAGTCTCGGCTATATTGTAAGCAAACTCCTTTTTTAGGATCTTTGCACCTTTTTTATAAAAGAAATTTGCTTCTATAATGCTTGCAAAAAAACTATCATCTCTTAAATAGTAGTTTGTTGCTACATTTACATGCACTGGCTTTTGTAACAAAAAATCACCGCAAACACTATTTTTTGAGCTAAATTTAACACTCTCAAGCACATCAGGCCTTATCTCATAAAATTTTATCTCATTAGCTTTTTTTAAAGCCAGAATATCACTTGATTTATTTAAATTTATAGAGCTATTATTTACCTCAAGTACGTTTATGGTGCCCTTTGCAAGCGAATAAGCATTTAAAATTTTATCTTCTGCTAAAAAATTTACTACACCAAAAAATGGCACACTAGCATTTTGTTCTACAAAATTTTGAACAGTTTTTATTTGTAGCTGCTGTTTTGTGCCATTTATCTCATAATAGCTTACGTAAATAGAAATTTCATCTTTTTTGCTTGGATTCTTTTGTGAACAACCGCTAAAAAATAGCGCAACAAGCAAAAAAATGGCTAAATTTTTCACTTTATGAAATAGTCACCATCAAAGCTCACAAGCGAATATTTTCGCTCATTGCCGATACTTTCTTTAAGTTCGTCTATGCTTAAAAATTCTAAGCTATCTGCACCGATATATTCTCTTACTTCTTCTGCACTTTTTTTAGAGCTTATTAACTCTTCAAAACTTGGTGTATCAATACCATATCGCTCAGGGTATTTAAGCTCAGGACAAGCGACTCTAAAATGAATCTCTTTAGCACCCGCATGTCTTAAAAGATCAACCACCTTTTTTGAAGTAGTACCGCGAACGATACTATCGTCGATAACAACGATACTTTTACCTTTTAGAACCGATGACATCGGGTTAAGTTTTAGCTTGACTTTTAAATTTCTCATCTCTTGGCTTGGCTCGATGAAGGTTCTACCCACATAGTGGTTTCTGGTGATAGCTAGCTCAAAAGGGATCTTGCTCTCGTTTGCATATCCGAGCGCTGCTGGTACTCCGCTATCTGGTACAGGTACGACAAAATCAGCTTTAATTTTGCTCTTCTTAGCTAGTACTTCACCCATTTTTTTTCTAACTTCATAGACACTTTTACCTTCTATCACGCTATCTGGGCGAGCAAAATAGATATATTCAAATGCACATATTCTAGGATCTGGCTCATAAATTTGAATGCTTTGAAACTCACTTTTTCCATGTTCAAAAACTATCATCTCACCAGGCCTAATATCTCTTATAAAGCTAGCCCCCACAAGATCAAAAGCGCAAGTCTCGCTAGCTACGATATATCCACCATCTTTTAGCTTGCCAAGGCTTAGTGGCCTAACGCCCCAGCGATCCCTAATAGCAAAGGTTTTATGACGTGACTGGATAAGCAGACAATAAGCACCTTTTATCTTATCAAGTGCTGCAACAATACGGTCCTGCAAGTGTTCGCTATGGTTTCTTGCGATTAGATGGATGATATTTTCAGTATCCATATTTGTCTGAAATATCGCACCATCCTTAATAAGCTCATCTCTAACCTCATCTTTATTTACCAAATTTCCATTATGGACTATCGAAATCTGCCCCAAAGAGTAGTTAGCGGCTATTGGCTGGGCATCACGACCGGAGTTTCTACCAGCCGTTGCATAGCGGTTGTGACCGATCGCCATATCACCTTTTAGTGATCTTAAAATTTCTTCATTAAAGACCTCTGTAACTAGGCCATTACCCTTGTGAGTAGAAATTTCTCCGTCATCACAAACGCTAATACCACTTGCCTCTTGGCCGCGATGCTGCATAGAAAATAACGCATAATAGGCAGTCTTTGCTGCATCTTTAGAATTTATAATACCAACTATTGCACACATTTTTTTCCTTTAGTTTTCATCATCTTTGTAAATTTCAAGAACATTTTTGTAGTTAAACTTGATCTCATCGCCAGCATTTAAACAGCCTTTTGTAAATGGTTCATTGTCTAAAATGCCGGTAAATTCGCCGTTATTTGTCTCGCTAACAACCACCCACATGCGCTCAACCTGAGCAAACTCATCATCTTCAAATCTAAATATAAGCTTTACTATATCGCCAGCTCTTAAATTTTGACGATTTTCGCACTCTGACAGGTAGAATTTATCGCCAAATTCTAGCTTGTAGTTTTCTACATCATCAAGACTAAATTTAATCATCAAGCCCCAAACTATCATCTACCGAGTATAGTCCACTATTTTGATCTTTTAGCCAGATAGCAGCTTTAATGGCACCCTTTGAAAAGGTCGCTCTACTAGTTGCCGTGTGATTTAGCTCGATAAACTCGCCGTCATTGTAAAAGCCAACCGTGTGACGACCGACCACGTCGCCGCCACGAAGTGCCATAACCGCGATATCGTCTTTACTTCTTGCGCCCACCATGCCAGCTCTGCCAGTTACTAAAACATCTTTTAAATTTAGATCCCTTGCCTCCGCCACACAGCCAGCTAAAGTCATCGCTGTGCCGCTTGGAGCGTCCTTTTTGTGCCTATGGTGTTGCTCTACTATCTCTATGTCAAATTCTCTTAATGTTTTTGAAGCAATCCTTGCAAGGCGGTTTAGTACAGCTACGCCTAAACTCATATTTGTTGCGTAAAGAATAGGCATAGTTCCAGATGCTAGGTGAAGTAAGTTTTTATCTTCGTTATCTAGGCCAGTTGTACCGATAACTAGTGGTTTTGGATTAGTTCTAGCATAGTTCAGCAGTGCCATGGTCGCCTCTTTTTGACTAAAGTCGATTATTACATCGCATGCTTCAAAAAATTTAGCAAAGTCATTTGTCAAAAGTTCGCTATTTAAATTTTCAACCTGATTTTTTTGGCTAAAAGCGATGCTTAAAGTGGCATCTTTTTCATCTTTTAAACAAGAAATGATACTTTGAGCCATCTTTCCACTAGCACCATAAAGGCCTATTTTTACCAAAATTTATCCTTTGATTTTTGGTTGAAATTTAACATAAAATTTATTATAGATAGATTACAAATAGGCTTTGAAAATGTATATAAAATCAAAATTTTAATAGAAAAAAGAAGAGAAATTTAGCCAAAAAATTTGGCTAAATTTTAGTATTAATGCAAGCTTTCTATGTAGCTCATAGCGCTAAGTGCAGCCACTGCGCCATCACCTGCAGCTACGATGACTTGCTTTGGAGCGTCCTCTCTTATGTCGCCCGCTACAAAGAGCCCTTTTAGGCTAGTTTGCATCTTAAGGTTTGTCTTAACCTGTCCACCATCAACCATCTCGCAGATAAATTTGCCATTTTCATCTTTTAAAATTTCGTTATTTACATTTAGTCCGACAAAGGTAAAAATTCCTGGCACATCAAGCACACGCTCACCATTTTTAGTATCAAGCACGATCTTTGTTAGACCCATCTTATCGCCAAGCGCCTCTTTTATCGTTGCGCTTGTTATAAACTCGATCTTTTCATTTTTTCTAGCTTTTTCAACGGTTGTTGGCGCCGCTCTAAACTCGTCACGCCTATGGATTAGATAGACTTTTGAGCAGATATTCGCTAGGTAAAGTGCCTCTTCAACAGCTGTATCACCACCACCAAGAACAGCCACTTCTTTGTTTTTATAAAAGAAGCCATCGCATGTTGCGCATGTGCTAACGCCTTTGCCAAAGAACTCGTCCTCACCTTTAAAGCCAGCGCGTCTTGGGGTTGAGCCAGTCGCTACGATGACAGCCTTTGCCTGCTCGCTTTTGCCACCTTCAAGTAAAATTTCAAAGATGCCGTCGCTGTTTTTTCTAACGCCAATGACATTTGCCCACTTGTGAACTAGTCCAAATGCGCTGCACTGCTTCCACCAAGTACTCATAAAGTCAAACCCACTCTCGCCAGGTGCTTTTTGGCCTGGGTAGTTTTCTATCTCTGAGCTAGAGGTGATCTGACCGCCAGGCTCGCCTTTTTCAAACATTACAACATTTTTTAATCCGCCTCTAGTGGCGTAAAGTCCGGCGCTTAGTCCTGCTGGACCGCCTCCGATGATCGCTAAATCAAGCATAAATTTCCTTTATTCTAAAACATTTATGGGTGAATTTTGTTTATAAATTTCGCCCCTTTGATGAACTATCTCAACACTACTTGGAAGCTTTGTAATGCTTAAATTTCGCATTAGCTCCAAGACAGTATTAATATCTGAGCTTATATATTTTAGTGTTGAGTTTGACTCATATCTTTTTTGAAAGATATCAATTGCCACAACTGTTTCGTTTTTGATTGGTAAAATTTCGTCTAATTTTGATTGATTTGAGCTAAAGATTAAAAGCGTGTATTTTGGCTCTTTTGGAGTAAAAATTTCGCTTTTTTCGTAGAAAACTAGCTTCGAAAAATCAACAAATTTATATTGTGAAAAACGATAGTTACTATACGCAAATGCAGTTGCTATCATAGCTGCACCAAAAAATGAACCAAATATATATGTAAGAGGAAGCAGACTTCCTCTTCTTTTTTCGCTCATTAAAGAAGCGAATTTAGTTTGTCAGTTAAGGCTTGTTTTGACTGTGCACCGACCATTTGTTCAACTAGCTCGCCATTTTTGAAAAATAGCAATGTTGGGATCGATCTGATGCCAAACTCAACTGCAAGATCTTGCACTTCATCAGTGTTTACCTTGCAAATTTTTGCTTTGCCGTCAAAGTCTTCAGCAAGCTCTTCAATCACTGGAGCTAGCATACGGCAAGGTCCGCACCATGGAGCCCAAAAGTCTACTAAAGCAACGCCTTCTTTTGTAACATCAAAATTTTCTTTTGTAAGTTCGATGTATTTTCCCATTTTTTCTCCTTATTTTTAAAATGTGGCAATTATACAAATTAAATTTAAATTTTATCTAAATAATAAATTTTATTATAAACTAATATTTTCTATCAGTTCTAAATTTTCATTTTTTATAACGAGTAAATCGACTTGGAAATCTCTATTTGGCTCATTTTTCATCATATAAAAATTTATAGTTTTTAAAATTTTTATATATTTTGTCTTATTTAATCGGTATTCTACTTCATATTCTCCGCTAGTTGCTTTTACCTCTATAAAGTGTAAAATTTTATCACTACTTAGTGCAATGATGTCGATCTCGCCAAATTTAGAGTGAAAATTTCTCTCTAAAATGACAAAACCAAGCTTTTGTAAAAAATCACACGCCCTATCTTCTGAGATTTTGCCAAAGAGATACTCTTTTAGTCCCAAGCTACTCCTCGATCCTCATCATAAATGGCTCTTCTTTTATATACTCTTGCTCTTTTAAAATTTCAATTGTCCTTCTTACATCAGCCTCAAGACTCGTATGTGTCGTAAAGAACAATACCGCAAATTCGCTCTCATCTTTTGGTTTTTGAAGTATGCTATCGATCGATAAGTTATTTTCGCTCATCAAATTTGTAATCTTTGCTAGCACACCCATTTTATCTTCGACTTTTAGCCTAAAGTAGTACTTCGTCTTTATCCTGTCGCTGTCAAGTAGCTCAAGCGTATTTAATTCAAAAGGTGCTTTATATCCAAGCATTGGTGACTTACTATCTCTTGCAATGTCGATAAGATCGCTGATCACCGCGCTTGCCGTTGCGTCGCCACCAGCTCCAGGACCATAGTACATCGTTTCGCCAACGACCTCGCCAACGACACTGATCGCATTTGTCACACCACTTGCCTTTGCTATCATTTTATTTTGTGGTACAAGCGCTGGATGTACGCGTAGCTCGATTTTACCCTCACTTTTTTTGGCAATTGCTAGAAGTTTTATTGAGTATTCGAAATCTTTTGCGAAAAATATATCTTCAGGTGTGATACCTTGTATTCCTTCGATCAAAATATCCTCTGGATCGCCGTGTACACCGTATGCGATGCTTGCCAGTATAAGAAGCTTATGAGCCGTATCAAAGCCACCCACATCAAAAGTAGGATCAGCCTCAGCGTATCCGAGCTCTTGCGCCTTTTTAAGTGCGTCTTTAAAATTTGAGCCCTCGTCCATCATCGAGGTTAGGATAAAGTTACTAGTTCCGTTTAGTATGCCATTTATACTAACGATGTGGTTTGCGCTTAAGCCTTCTCTTAAGGCTCTAATGATCGGTACGCCACCAGCCACGCTTGCTTCAAAGCCAAATGGCGTGTTTTTGGCTAAATTTTGCAAAGCATATCTGTGATAGGCCAGAAGTGCTTTGTTTGCGGTCACGACTGCTTTTTTTCGCTTTAAAATTTCACTCACAACCCTAAAAGGCTCTTCCACACCACCCATAAGCTCAACAAAAACATCGATATCATCGCGGTTTATAACGCTATTTATATCGTCAGTCAAAGGGATACCAGCATCTCTTTTTTTATTTAAATTTCTGACCACTCCAACGACTGGTACGATCTCCTCGCCACTTCTTGCTGCGATTAGCTTTTTATTTTTTAGTAAAATTTTAGCAACTGACTCGCCAACGGTTCCAACGCCCAATATCGCTACATTCATTCAAATTCTTTAAAATATTTTTTTATATTTCTTGCTGCTTGTCTTATTCTATTTTCATTTTCGATAAGAGCTAGACGCACATAGTCGTTTCCGCCCTCGCCAAAACCAATACCAGGACTAACTGCGACTGACGCCTTTGTAAGAAGCTGTTTTGAAAACTCAAGGCTGCCCAGATGGCTAACTTTTGGTGGAAGTTTCGCCCAGATAAACATACTAGAGCTTGGCTTTTTAAGCTCCCAACCAGCCTGAGCAAAGGCCTCTATCATCACATCTCTTCTTTTTTCATAAATTTGGCGTATCTCTTCAACGCAGCTTTGATCGCCATCAAGTGCAACGGTAGCAGCCACCTGTATCGGCGTAAACATGCCATAATCAACCCATGATTTTATCTTTTTAAGTGCTGCACAAAGTCTTTTATTTCCGCACATAAAGCCAACTCTCCAGCCAGCCATATTGTAGCTTTTTGAAAGTGTATAGCACTCGACTGCAACGTCTTTTGCACCATCGACCTCAAAGATACTTGGCGTTTTGTAGCCATCAAATGTAAGATCAGCGTAGGCGATGTCAGATATGACGTAAAATCTCTCTTGTTTTGCGATGCTTACAAGGCGCTCGTAAAAGCTCTTTTGCACAGTCACAGTCGTTGGATTGTGCGGGAAATTTACGACTACGTATTTTGGCTTTGGCGAGCTTGCATGTATCGTCTGGATTAAATTTTCAAAAAATTTATTCTCATCTAACTCAAATTTATCATTATAGTGAAGTGGCATCTTTGCGACACTTCCTCCAGCAAATAAAAACGCTTGTGTGTGTATCGGATAAGCAGGATCAGGCACGATAGCCACATCGCCTGGGTTTATCACGGCTTGAGCTAGGTGAACAAAGCCCTCTTTGCTACCCATCGTAGCGACTGCTTCGGTATCTGGGTCTAAATTTACGCCGTATTTTCTTTTGTACCAGTTGCAAATGGCAAGGCGGAGCTTGTAAATTCCAGCACTGGCTGAGTAGCCGTGAGTCTTGTCCTTTTGCGCGCTTTCGCATAGTTTATCGACGATGTGCTGTGGTGTTCTGCCCTCAGGATTACCCATAGAAAAGTCGATGATGTCCTCGCCAGCTCTTCGTGCAGCCATTTTTATTGCATTTACTTCGGCAAAAACGTAGTTTGGCAAACGCTCAATCGTATTAAATCTTATCTCATCAAACACTGCTTACTCCTATTTTATAAGCTTGATAATTATCTCATTTTTTATATTATTTATATCAACATTGTCTCTAATTAATGCGTATTTTGCACCTATTACTAAATTTATAGAAACGGTAGTTTTTGTTTGCTCCTCTTTTATAGAGTCAATCTGATTTAAATTTTTATCATAAATCCTAACAAGTGGCATCCATCTATTTGACTCTTTTGACGCGATATCCAGACTACTTGCACCCTCAACATCAACAAAATAAGTACCACCGCTTTTTAAAAGTGGTGTCTCTTCGTCAAAATTTACCTTTGCAGCCTTAAGAATCATATTCTGAGCATCTAAAAATATTTCTAAATTCCCATCAACTCTATCAAATCCTAAAATTTTAAAACCGCTTTGACTAAGTGCTAAGCTTAATAAACTTGGATCTATTCCACCATTTTTTATGGCCGAAATTCCATAAGAAATTTGATCTCCATTTTTTAAGGAATTTATCCTTGAGATACTTATGTTGGCATCATCCAGAGTTGAATTTATTGATTTTACAAATAATGCAGAAGGAACCTTTTGCTCGCTTATAAATTTTAAATTCAAACTATTTGAACCAAATGAAATGCTATCGTAACTTGAGCTTTGTTTTAATCTTAATACTAGCTCATTGACATTGAGTGAGCCATTTTGGTCTAAATTTTCTAAAGAAATTTGCACATTTTCAACATTGCTTAAAGCACTTGCACTAGTTTGTAAGCTAAAAGCATAGGCAAATACACTAAAAGCGGTGAAAATCGCTATTTTTCTTACCAAGATTTGCCCTTGTTAAGTTCTACAAACTCATCATAGCTCACAAATTTCATCTCTCCATTTTCTACTAAAAATCTAGCTGGACGGCTTGGATTATATTTTGTCACCTTATCGCCGATCTTTAGCTCAATGTTGCCATTTCCACAAACTACGAGCTGTCTTTGGTCTAAATTTATATTTATGCTTTTACTTGTGTCGTTTGATACTTTTTGACCATTTTCAAGATTAATTATCCCTATCCAAACACGTTGTTTTGGTGTAATGACCGCCTCATTTAGTGGCTTTGTAATGTTTTGCTCTATCTTAGGAGCTGGCTGAGCTGCCATGCTTGGCTTTACAGCGTTTTGTTCCATGTTCGCAGGGCTTGTTGTCACATTTTGCTCAACTGGAGCTGAAATTTTTACGCTTGATATGTTTGCTTCTATTTTAGGGCTATTTTGAGAGATGGTGATATTTGTATCGATGATATTTTTCTTCACCTCATTTACTATGCTTGACTGCGAATAGCTCACGCTTTTATTCTCGTCATTTAAAAACGATAAAAAATTCTCGATATATTTGTAAGCATCAAAATGATATGCCCCACCAGCGATAATAGCTAAAATGATGAGCCAAAATAAAAATCCAACGCCGCCACTACCGCTTTGTCTTTGTATGGTAATATCTTTTGGAGTGTAAGAAGAAATTTTTGGAGTAACTTTAGTTTTGTGGCTCTCATCAGGAGTGTTTTCTTGCATAAAGACATCATATTCAGCTAGTAACTCGCTCAAATCAACATTATATTCACGTTGTAAAATTTTGGCATAACCTCTAATGTTTAAACGTGATAATTTTTCAAAATTTTTATCAAAAATATATTGTAAAAATGTAGGCTCAATATGCGTTTTACGTGAAATTTCCTTTATACCTATCTCTTTTAAATTCTCTAATTCATTCATCTATCATCCTGTCACAAATTATTGCAAAAGCTGCACTTACATTTAAGGAGTCCCAGCCCTCTTTTAACTTTATACCAATACACTCATCACACTTTACTAGAGCCTTTTGCGGTATGCCTTCGCCCTCTGAGCCCATCACCAAAGCTCTTTTACCGGCAAACTTCATCTCTTTTACGTTTTTTCCATTACTTGCTGTTGCATAAATTTTAAAACCAAATTGCTTTAGTTCATTTAGCAAACTAAGCCCGTCTTCAAAAATCGCTATTGGTATCTCATAAGCAGCACCACTACTTGATCTTAAAACACCTTGCATATTTATACTTTTTGCCACTATCACAAGACCCTCGCAGCCTAGAGCATAGGCACTTCTAGCGATAGCACCAATATTGCCAACATCGCTTATACCATAAAGAATAGCGATAAAATTTAGCTTTTTAAGCTCAGTAATGTCTGAAAATTCAAATTCACTAACATTCGCTAAAAAACCTTGATGGTTTCCACCACGAGCTAAAGACTGTGCTTTTTGATTATCCACACGAATAATTTTTTTGCCTGTGCCACAAATTTTAGAGAAAAGTTTTTTGTCACACTCTTTTGAGAGATATATCTCTTCTAATATCTGTGGTCGCTTGTTCAAAATATGTAAAAATAGTTGTTTTCCGTATATTATCATGGTAACTTATGGTAGCTAAAGTCAATTAAAATTTAACTTATTTTTGTATGTAACTAGAGTAAATTTTACACTTTCGTTTCAATGTCGCTTAGTAGTTTTATAGCCTATATTTTAAGCTTTCGTAAGCTCATCATATATCTTTTTTACATCTTCTCCAGTTATTTTGTTAAGCAATTTTGCTTTTACTTTTGGAGCAAGATCAAGCGAAAGTATCTCATCTTTTGTGATATTTTGAGTGGATGTTTTATCACTTTTTGAGATGACAACCGCCCATTCGCCGTTTAAATTTGCTTTTTCTAAAATTTGGACTAAATTTTTAGCACTATCTTTAAACTTACTCTCAAATTTTTTAGTGGCCTCTTTTATGGCAAAAATTTCTCTCTCAGGTTCTAGATTTGCGATGCTTTGTGCTAAGCCTAGTATGCGTTTTGGGCTTTCGTAAATAACGGCTGGATAGGCTAAATTTAGAGCATTTTGGATAGCCAAAGACCTATCTCTGCCAGTATTCGGCAAAAATCCTAAAAAGACAAATTCCTTATCACAAAGTCCACTTGCGACCACACTTAAAAGTACAGCATTTGCTCCGCTTAAAATTTCATATTCAATGTTATTTTTTTGAGCATATCTTACTAGGCTAACACCTGGATCGCTGATACCTGGCATACCAGCATCGCTCATGTAGGCTACATTTCTGCTAAAAAAATTATCACTTAAATTTGTGAAAAAGTCATCTTCGTTATGAGTATGAAGCGGGATAAAATTTGAGATATTTATATTTGCGTCAAAGCGTTCGTTTAGCAGATTTACAAGACTTTTGCAAACTCTTGTATCTTCGCAGATAGCTATCTCGCATTCACGCAAAATTTTGATCGCACGAAGCGAGATATCTTCTAAATTTCCTATTGGAGTAGGAACAAAGTAGAGCAAGGCTTATTTTTGAGCGTATTTTTTCTTAAATTTCTCAACACGGCCGGCACTGTCAACTATCTTTTCGCTGCCTGTAAAAAATGGGTGGCACTTGTCGCAAATGTCAATTCTGATCTCGCTTTTGTTTGACTTTGTTTTAAAAGTGTTTCCGCAAGCACAAGTTACAGTGCAATCTACGTATTCTGGATGGATATCTTTTTTCATCATTTTTTCCTTTATTATTTTTGGGCTAATTATCTACATTAAAAGTTGCTGATTATATAAAAAGAAATCTAAAAATCAAATAAATTAAGCTAGGAATTTTGCCGCTACTGAGATAACCGCAGTCTGTGATTTTAAAATATTTTTAGTATTTAGGCAGTAGCTATTTTTAAATTTAGCCGTCTCATCCTCGCTAAATCCACCCTCTGGACCGATTATTAAAAGCTCATCATCTTTTTTTTCATTTAAGCTTTTACCACCAAAATTTATAGCTGAGACATTTTTATAAACGCTCATTAGCTCGTCCAAATTTTTATAAATTTCAAACTCCATTAGCGATGTTCGTCCGCACTGCTCGCAAGATAGTGCATTTATATAGTTTAGCCTCTCGATATCTATCTTAAAATTTGCCTGAGAAAATTTAGTATAGACAAAAGCTATTTTACCAACCCCAAGTTCGTTTAAAAATGGTAATGTCTTTTCTATCGTCTTTGGATCGACGATAGCCCAAGCGATCGTAAAGTCGAATTTTTGCTCTCCATTTGAGCTAGCAAAGACAAGACTTAAGCTCGCACTTCGCCTATCAATCTCATCAATTTCATAAATATACTCTTTAAAGTCTCGTAAATTTCTAACACTTATTCGCTCACCAGCTTGCATTCTTCTAGCTTTTAGGTGCAAAAAAGCTTCATTTACTATCTTTAAGCTTTCATTACCTGCATTTTTATCATATAAAAATTTCATCTAAATCCCTGCAACTACAACTAAAACAAGATCACAAAATCCCTTAATAAGGGCGAATTTTTTAAATTTTTCTAAGTCACCATTAACTGCATAAATTTTTAGCCTTTTAAAACCTATGGCACTAAGTGCGATTAAAATTATTAAGATAATTAACATTTTTATAGCATTAAATTTAAGCTCATATCCATAATACGCCCATAAAATAAGCCCAGTTAGCACAAGAAAACTAAGTAGCATATGATAAATCGGTAAAAAATATCTTATACGAAGCACATAGTTTTTACTATTACTACCAAACTGAGTAAGTATTAAATAAAGCATATTACAGGCAACTAGTGCATAAAAAAATATCACATGAAAAGGCAAAGTATATGCAAAAAGTGAGGAGAGATGTTCGTTCATTTCTTATCTTTAGAAGGCTCGTTCTCTTCAACGACTGGCTCAGGTGGGAGTTGTTCATCGATTGTGACATTTGCGTCTGGTTGGGCTATGGTCACGTCACTCGGTACTGGCTCGCTAATATCATTTTTAGCCTCATCTTTATCTCCACAACCCACAAATAGACCAGCTATAAATAAAAAAGAAGTTATAATTTTTTTCATCAAACATCCTTTGGAATTTCTATTTTTAACCTATTTTTCATCTTCTCGAATAAATTTTTATCTTCCCACTCTTCTATGATAGCATCTGAAAATTTGATCTCATCTAGCCTTATCTCGCCCATTTGCGCATTTATGGCGTCCTCTTTAAAGCACTGTGCATAGCCAGTATCAGTCTCATGCACGATAATGCTATGAAGCTTCACTTCACGCTCACCGTTGTTCATCACGCTAAGCTCAAGTAGCCGCTCTATCATAACAAAAAATATGCGGCAAAACTGCTCTGCACTTGGATTTAGCGGGATCTCGATCCATCTTGCCGAGTGCTTTTTTAGATCATTTTTATACTCATCATTATCGCCTGAAAATATTGTCGTAGCGTGATCAAAACTATCAATGATCGTTTTTATGTTTTGCTTCATTAAACCAAAATCATAGACCATGCCGGCGTTATCAAGAAAATTTGAGCTAAGTAAAATTTCAGCCACATAGCTGTGCCCGTGGATGCTAGTCCTACAACGCTTTGAGCTACAAAATCTCACAATATGTGCATTTTCAAATCTAAAAAGCTTTCTAATAATCATCAAACACCTTCTTTATCGCTCCAAAGCCTGATGTGGATACGCTCTGAGTAGTTAAATCCATGCTTTATGGCAAATTCTGCTGTTTTTAAAGCATTTTCGTTAAGCTCAGCTTTATTCGCCCCTATTGCCATACACCAAACTGGCAAATCAACTTGATTTTTTATATTTATAATCTCGTCCAACTCGCTTTTGTCAAAGTGCGAGAGGACAAATTTTAAAAAGCTACTTCTTGCATTATTTTTAATAGCCAAAATAGCATCTAAATTTATACGTTTTTGTTCATTAACTCCGCTATTTGCTAGCTTTACACCAAGTGTAAAATGGCATTTTTTATAAATTTCATATTTAGTAAAATTAATGAAGATAGTGCCATTTGTCTCAAAATGTACTTCATAATCTTCAAGCAATTTCTTTACCAAATTTATAAAATTTTCATTTTCATGCCAGATGAGCGGTTCACCACCGGTCAAAACAATGATCGGTTTTTGCATTAAGCCTTTGCATAGGTTATCAACTATGCCTAAAATTTCATCTACACTGTAAACTTTATAATTAAAATGCCCTTTAAAAACAGCCCTTATACTATCACATCCTAGTAAGCTTTCGCCAGTTTTTAAAGACTTTGTTTGCACGCCAAAGCCAGAGCAGTTTAGGTTGCAACCTAAAAAGCGTAAAAATATGGCGAGTCTGCCTTGGTAAGCCCCCTCGCCTTGGATACTTAAAAACGCTTCAACTAGCTCTAGCTCTTTGCTCATCAACCACCAGTTTGATAAAAGGCACGCGAAGAGGTTTCATTGCTAGCACCTATCGCCCATTTGTTCTCTTTTGGTTTGTTTGCTAGTACTTGCCTTAAAATTTCACTTGCAGCTACGATATCACCTTTTTCAACTGCTTTTTTGATACTTAGTGCTTCTTCAAAGTAAAGGCAAGGTATCAAAAGTCCTTCAGCACTTAGCCTGATACGGTTGCAACTCTCGCAAAAGTCGTGCTTGTGTGGATCTATGATACCAAATTTATAACCATCATCAAGTCTATAAATAGACGCAGGCGCATTTGGTAGTTTTCCATCTTTTGTGACATTATATTTTTGTGAAATGATTTTTAAAATTTCATCGCTACTTAGCCCTTTTAGATCATCTTTTGCGTGTGAATTTTCCATATACTCAATAAATCTGATCTGAGAATCTCTAAATTTAGCAAACTCTAGCAAATTTATAAGCTCATCATCATTTACACCTTTTAGTGCGACAGTATTGATTTTTACCTTTAATCCAGCATCATGAGCCGCTTCAAAGCCAGCTAAAACTTCGTGCAAGACGCTTTTTTGTGCTATAAATTTAGCCTTTTGCTCATTTAATGTATCAAGCGACATATTTATGCGCTTTAGTCCAGCGTCTTTTAGCCTTTTGGCAAAGTGTGAAAGCATATAACCATTTGTAGTAAGCGCTAGATCGATGTCTGGATTATAATCACTTATCATCTTTATAAAAACGTCCAAATCCTTACGTACAAGCGGTTCACCACCAGTGATTCTTATCTTTTTTATACCTTCATCGATAGCCACTTTTACAAATAAAAATAGCTCTTCAAAGGTTAATAAATTCTCTCTTGGCGTCCAGCTAAATGGCGTTGTAGGCATACAATACCTACACCTAAAGTTGCAACGCTGAGTTACAGAAATCCTTAAATAATCAACAACCCGACCATATTTATCAACTAGCATAAAGCACCTTCTTAAGCTTGGTTAGAGCTTTTTATAATTTTTTCAATTATATGTTAAAAGATTTAAATCAAAATAAAAATTTAAGCCAATTTTTGTAGTTTAAGAGTAGATTAGTCTTTTTAAAATTAGCCTGTAAATTTAGGCTAATTTATGAAATTTAAGCACAAACTCGACTCGCCCCATTCCAACATGAAGGTCCTTTGCGATCATCGCTGCGCTTTTTCCGTCTTTAAACATTTTTAAAATTTGCTCTTCTTCATTGATGACACTTGGTGCGATTTTATTAATATCTCTTGTTCTCTCTTCAAGACTAACAATTCTATCTTTTTGCTCTGTCGCAAAATCATCAATTACTCGCTCAATGCTCTTAATCGCACGAATTATTGGCACAATCTTCTCATTTATTTGCAAATCAATATTTTCTTTTATCTGTTTTTTAAGTGGCTCATATTGTTCACTATTTTTAAATGCCTCGCCTTCAAGCATTGAAATTTGCTTTTTTAGATTGAAATTTTCTTGCATAACGCTTTCTATCGCTCGCTCAAATCTCGCAAATTTTTTATTTGTCTCACTATCTTTTATCAACATTAAAGCTACTATTATCGCCAAAACGATACCAAAGCCTAAAAAAATATAAATTTCCATATTTTTCCTTTACGAATTCGCTCTCATTTCTCTTATCATTACACGCTCTCTGGCTGTTACGTAAGCGTTCCAGTCGGCTTCATCCTCTTCGTGCATATTTTCTATCTTTGCTAAATTTTCACTAATAGCTCTTAAATAAAGACTCAAATTTCTCTTTGGAAAGATAGGCATAGCAATCCTTGCGTAGTAAATTTCATCTTTTATAAATTTTTCTTCACTTATTTTGATGTGTGTAAAGCCGATTTCTTCAATACTCGCTCTCTCTTTTAGTGGCAAATATTGCTTATGTTCATTTTTAATATAATCACTCAGCGCATCAACTTTTCTGTGAAGCTCAATCAGCAAAGTTAATAAAACTTGATCGCTCTCTTTGGTTTCGCCACGTGATTTAGCTCGTTTTAGCCAAGCCCCAAGCGCGTCCTCTTCACCCGGCAAGATGGAGTCAAACTCTCTTTTAAATTTCTCGCTCCCATCTTTATCAGACTCAAATTCCATATCAAGAGGTGCTTTAAACAGCTTAATCTCGCTCATAATACGCTAATCCAAACAAAGATAAAAAATAAAATTCCCAAATAGCCATTTAATGTAAAAAATGCTCTATCTATCTTGCTAAAGTCGCATCTTACGATCCTATGCTCAAAAAATAAAATAACGCCACTTACTAAAATTCCAAAAAATGCCATCGCTCCAAGCCCAGCTGCCCAAGCAAAAAGTAGCCAAAATATAAAAGCTAAAGCGTGAAAAATAGCCGATAAAAAAAGCGTAGCCTTGTCGCCGTAAATAGCTGGTATGCTAAAGAGTTTATTTTCTTTGTCAAATTTCATATCTTGAAGTGAGTAAAGCAAGTCAAATCCAGCTACCCAAAATGTCACACCAAGACAAAGTAATACGCTCCAAAGCGGTATAGCAGCGCTCACTGCGACCACGCCAGCTATGGGAGCAAGACCAAGGCTAAGGCCAAGCACTAGGTGTGCTAGCTCACTAAAGCGTTTAAACAGCGAATATCCACCAAGAACAGCTAAAATAGGAAAACTTAGCCAAAATGCGAGCGAATTTATAAAATAAGCACATACGATAAAAATAAACGCATTTGCCGCAATAAAAAGCTGCATATTGCTCCTACCGATACGGCCATCAACACTTGGACGGCTTGCAGTTCGCGGATTTAGCTTATCAATATCTTCGTCTTTATATCTATTAAAAGCCATAGCAAAATTTCTAGCACTAACAGCGCAAAAAGTACCTAAAATAAGCAGTTTTAAGCCAAACCAAGCCGAGCCACTTTCTATCTTACTAGCAACTATCATAGCAACAAAAATAAAAGGCAAAGCAAAAACAGAATGCTTAAAAACGATAAGTTCAGCAATAACTTTTAATTTTTCTATCATTTGATAAATTTCCATTTTCTTTAAAAATGGTTGATTTTACACCATTTTGCTTTAAATTTGAATTTATATTATCATTACAAGATTAATTTAAAACAAAGGGTTATTATGGGCAAAGTAGCGATTATTGGAGATAGTTTTAGTGCGTTGTTTACGGCTTACGAATTAGCTAAAAAGGGTGAAGAAATTTTAATTATTAGCAGCCAAAAAGATGATTTTACAAATGGAATTTTAACGCCTTTTGGCACACACGCTCTTGCAAAAGATGGAGCGATATCTAGCTCGTTTATGGGGCTAGTTAGCAAAAAAAGCGAGCTTGATATAAGTATTTGCTTAAATGAAAATTTTAGAGCTTGGATGACAAATTTTACACTTAAATCAACCAAAGCTCATGATAAAAAGATGCAAATTTTGTTTTCAAAATTTGGTAAGAAAAGCTTTGAATTTTTAAGAGATTTAAACAACAAATATCCGCAGATAAATTTCGATGAGAGCGGCGTTTATCTACTTTTTAGCAATGACGAAAGCTTTAAAAAAAGGCTTGATGAGATAAAAGTTGCCCATAGCGAGCAAGAAATTTTAAGCGTAGATAAAGAGCTTGCAAATTTTGGGCTAATAAATAAAAACATAAAAGGCGCTATAAATTTAGCCAACAACGCAAGTATTGATACAAATGAGCTAAAAAAAGCTTTGATAAATGAGCTAAATTCTCTTGGGGTAAAATTTATAAATGATGAAATTTATGAGCTAAAAACGCAAGGGCAAATAGTGCAAAAAGCTATTGGTAATAACGGCGAATATGAGGCTGATAGCTTTGTGATCGCTTCAAAAAATTTAGAGCTTTCAAATAAGCTAGGTACGAGCTTAAATGCGATTTTGGCTAAATTTTACACCATTGATCTTAGTCTGAATGAAGGACAAATCCCTAAAAAACCGATCATTTTAAATGATTTATTTGCCAAAATTTATCCAACTAAAAATGGCATTACGATTATTACAAATTTGCAAGTCGGCGCTATCGATACGCTTGTTAAAACTGAAAAGATTAATGCTTTTTTAAATGAACTAAAGATACATCTTGGTATAAGCGAGCTAAAAGAGCCTAGCTTTAGGGCAAACTACGTACTTCTTAGCTCAAACGACAAGCCGGCTCTTGGACGCGATAACATATATGGTAACTTGATCTATAGCCAAGCTTATGGGCTAAATGAGCTTAGCTTTGCTCCGTATTTTGCTGGCGTTTTGGCAAGTCTTATAAAAGATGGCAAAAATAACGAGGAAAATGATGAAATTTTGCTCTTTAGCTCGTTTTATGAGGGCTAGATTTGTTTAAAGAATTTGCAATAATTGGCACCACAGCAAGTGGCAAGAGCGATCTTGCATTTGAGCTTGCAAAGGAGCTTAATGGCGTCATCTTAAGCCTTGATTCGCTTGCACTTTATAAAGAGATAGATATCGCCAGCGCAAAGCCAAATAAAGAGCAGCTTGAAGCCATAAAGCACTTTGGTGTAGATGAAATTTATCCTGATGAAGAATTTAGCGTTGGGGCATTTTTTGAAATTTATAAAAATGCAAAGAATTTTGCGCGCTCACAAGACTGCCCGCTCATCATTACAGGAGGCAGTGGCTTTTATCTAAAATCAATGCTTAGCGGACTTGCACCAGATGTGCCAAAATGTGAGCTAAATTTAAGCAATGAAGAAATTTACGATTTAGCTGCAAAAATCGATCCTGAGTTTGCAAGTAAATTTAGCCAAAACGACTCTTATCGCCTCGAAAAGTGGTATCAAATTTATAAATTTAGTAGCCAAATTCCAAGCATTTGGCTGAGAAAAAATACAAAAGAGAGCATCATAAACGAGCTAGCGATCTTTGAAATTTTATGGGATAAAGATGAGCTTAGAGAACGTATCAAAAAGAGAACAAAAGGCATGCTTGAAGCTGGGCTCATAGATGAGGCAAAATTTTTATTTGATAAATATAAAAGTGAGCCAAAACCACTAAAATCAATAGGTTTAAAAGAGTGCAAGCAATTTTTAGATAAAGAAATTTCTCAAAACGAGCTTGAAGAGCTCATAGCTACGCACACGGCTCAGTTAGCAAAACGTCAGCGAACCTTTAATCGCTCACAGTTTGAAAAAAAATTTGTGGGTGATTTAGATCAAATTAGAAGTGAAATTTTAAAATTTTTAAGAGAATAAAAACTAGCCCACAAGGGCTAGTCAATAAAATCAAATAGGCATAACCCTAATTTTTGGGCTTAAGCTCTCTTGCAAGACATTTTCAATCGCATAAAGAGTGCCAGTTGAGCCACTTGCACAGCCTGAGCAAGCACCAAGATAGCGGATATAAATATCAGTATTTTCTCCGTTATCATTTCTGATATCTAAAATTTCTAAATTTCCGCCATCCATCTCAAGCATTGGGCGAATTTCTTTATCTATGACAGACTCTACTGCTTTTAACTGCCCTACCATCGTCATATTTTCAAAGCTAATGTCACCTAAAGTGTGATTTGCTTGGGCATTTGCCTGAGCTTCGATCTTCTCACGCTCCATTTCAGCCCTAGTATCACGCAAAATATCTACCAAATAATATTCTCTTTTTTCATGGCCACCAGGCTTTACGCAAGACTTGCAAAATGCGCCAGCTTTGGTGTATTGCGTGATTTCCTCAACCGTGTGAAGATCATTTAGTCTTATCACTTCTTTAATCGTACCAAGGCTTACCCTAGCACATTCACATACGATAATCTCATCTTCAAAATGCTCTGGGTCTATGCCTTTATAGCTTGCAGCTGCTGCTTTGATAACGTCATACGCCATAACTGAGCAGTGCATCTTTTGAGGTGGAACTGCTGGCGTATCTGGATTGTCGCGCATAGCCTTTTCTACATCAAGATTTGTGATCTTGACTGCTTCATCGACCGTTTTGCCGATACAAAGCTCGGCCATCGTATCAGAGCTAGCTATCGCTGTGCCACAGCCAAAGCTTTTAAATTTAGCATCTATTATTTTGTCTGTCTTTTCATCAACAAGCCAGTATAGCCTAACCGCATCACCGCAGCTTTCTGCACCAAAGTCAGCCACAATAAGCTTTGCGTTTGCCTTTTTAGCATCTTCTTCGGTTATCTCTCCCATAAATTTAGGATTATTCATCCTGTCTTGCACTACCTTAGAATACTCATCCCAGATAGAGCCTCCGATCAAATTATTCTTTGCCATGTTATTTCCTTTAAATTTTATAATCCGCTCTTATGCCATTCTGGGGCGTAGGCAAATGTACTAGAGATACCTCTTAGTCTATTTACTGCTTTTGTTATATGCTCGATCGCATAATCAATCTCTTCTTCTGTATTAAATCTAGAAAGAGATAATCTAAGTGCGGTATGAGCCAGCTCTTTATCTGCCCCTATGGCCTCCATTATTGGGTTACTCTCTAATGTTTCACTTGCACATGCTGAGCCAGTTGAAGCTGCGATGCCAGCTTTGTTTAGATCCCAAAGCATAGCTTCGCCTTCAACGCCTTTTATAGAAGCCAAAATGGTATTTGGCACACGTTGTTCTTTTTTTCCTACAACGCTAACGTCAGGAATTTGTAAAATTGCATCTTCAAGCTTATCACGTAAACGGCGAACATGAGAGTGCTCATAATCCATAAATTTATTTGCCAGTTCAAGTGCTTTACCCATGCCGATGATGCCAGGAACATCGAGCGTGCCACTTCTGCGTCCACCCATGTGCTCGCCGCCGTGAAGTAAGCTACTTAGTGGCATACTATTTTTTATAAATAGTGCTCCAACACCCTTTGGTCCGTGAAATTTATGCGCAGAAAAGCTTAAAAAATCAACGTCAAGGTCTTGAACATTTATCTTTATCTTTCCAACTGCTTGAACAGCATCCGTGTGGAATAAAGCCCCATATTCATGAGCGATACTAGCAAGCTTTTTTATAGGAAAGATCATGCCAGTTTCGTTATTTGCACTCATTATAGAAACAAGTGCTACATTCTCATCCATTACAGCTCTTAGCTGTTCTGGCGTGACTATACCATCATTATTTACATCTAAAACAGTAAGCTCTACGCCATATTTTTCTAAAAATTTACAAGTCGCCAAAATAGCTGGATGCTCAACTGCGGTTGTTACGATACGCTTTTTCTCGCCAGTTGCTATTTTGTCAAAGTAGATGCCTTTTACTACCCAGTTGTTGCTCTCAGTTGCACATGAGGTAACGACGATGTCATCGCTATCTTTTGCGTTTAGTCCGGTGTAGAGTTGATCTAGCGCTGTTCTTAAAGCTGGATGTGTTTCAGAGCCAAATTTATGAAGTGAATTTGGATTGCCGTATTTTTCACAAAAATATGGTTTCATAAGCTCAAAAGCTTCAGGATCAACCATTGTTGTAGCGTTATTGTCTAAATATACTCTCAAATTTAAAACCTTAATTAGGATAAAAAATATCCTTTTTATTTTTGTTGGGATATTATAACAAAAAAGTTAAAAGCAAGTTTAAAAATATGCTTTAATTTTTTCAAAATTCAGCTCATTTTGATATTAAAATATATTGAAATTCTTTATCAAAATTTGTATAGAACGCTATTTGCGATTTTTCTTATAAAAAGGTCTAATTATCTCTTAAAATTAATTTATTTTTTTAAGTTAATAGTACGATAAATATATTGCTTACATACATTATCTCTTTATAGTTTTCTTCTAGTTTTTCATATGAGGTTTTATAAAGTTATATTAGGCCGGTTATCATAGAGATGCCTATGTCTTTTATTTATATTTGGCTCCGTTTGGAGCCATAGATATTAAATTTATTCTTTAATCCTTTATATTATGCTCTTTGGCATAGCTTAGTATCTTAGCTCTAAGATCTTCAGGAAAACTTTCTCTATACATTACTGGTGTTAGTGGATTTAGCTTTTTGTCTAATTTACCAGCTTCATATAGTCTTGTTAGCTCTTCTGGAGTATTATAGTATGGTGCATTAGGATAGCCCTCAGGTGGAGTTAGAGACATTATCTTAGATTCTAGAATGGTGGAGTCAATGTAAAGAGATAGTCTTCTTTCATCCCACTCCGCAGGAAACCCTCCTTTAAAATCCTCTTTATTGTCATCTAGAACTTTCTTTATAAAGTTATCAAATTCATTTCTTGTAGTCTCATTAGCATCTAGGTCTCTAGGATCAAGAAGTTCACCTTTTTCCTCTACTATCTCTCTTAAGCCAGTATAAAAACCTCCATTTGGTATAACCGCTAAATTATCTCTATTAAAATCCATCACAAAGTAATTACCTACTATTTCATCTAGATAAGGCATCATGCCATATTCATCTAGTGGAGGGTTTTTATATAGTTTAAGAATTTTCGTGTAGGTATCTAAATTTTTATTTACCCCCATACCATAAGTATAGTATTTAAAAGAGTCCGCCAGGTAGTTTAATGCTTCTACTACTCCCAGCTGTGCTGCTAAAAATGCTTTTTGAAAATCTCTGGCTTTAAATCCCGCTGAACCACCGGTACCAAATGCCGATGGATTGCCTAATATGCCAGCACATAAATTCCACTCTCCTATAAAGAGTTCTGATTTTAATGTATTTTTATTTCTATCTACTTCATCATAAATTTCAGCATATTCAGGTTTAGTTAGTTTGCCTTTGTTATCTACTCTAGCTATTGCATCTTCAGGAATATCTATCATAGTGCATTTTAGATTACTTCTTTTTACTAGATAGATATATCTATCTCTCTTGTCTTTTAAGCTTTCATAGTAGGCTTTTTCTGATTTAGTCCAAGGTGATAGTTTAGTTGAGCTTGGTTTATAGCTAATATCTAGCCATGGTTTAAATGATAGATAGTCTGTTTGACCTAAAGAGTTTGGTTTAGGGTTATAGTATAGTGGTTTATAGTTTTTATATGGAGATGAGTCTAGGATGGAGCGGGAGTCAAGGAGCATTTGGGATTTTTCTTTTAGGTAAGCTTCATCATTTGCAATATTTTTTGAAGCAATTAAATTTGTTTTTTTGTCAAATTCTATCTTGTCTCCATTTGGAGCTATAACCATATATGTATTATTGTTATCCATTAAATTTCCTTTGTTCATTCTTTTACTTACTGCTATTAGTGATATAGCTATTACTAAGACAGCTAAAGCTGCAAATATAATCTTCTTCATGTATTATCCTATGTAAAGACCATCTTCCATTACTATTGTGGTGGCTAAACGACCTACTAGGCGAGGAGGGATTGTGGGTTTAGAAATGTTAAATTTACCGTTACTATAGTTATCTCTACACCCCACATACATACCCTTTACATTGTTGTTGCCTATTACATCTAGTGCTTTTAGTAGTCTTCTTGATTTATTATCCACTTCTGATCCATTAGTGTTTAAATTTCCATTTTTAAAGTCTTCTAGTATCTCCATAGCTTCGTTGTATTTGTCTATTGGTATACCAAAAGTTGCATTGGCACTTTTATTTTCAGATGCAGATTTTTTATACATATCATAAATTTCCTCTCTTTGTTTTATATCTATTGAGTTTGATGGGCTTATATCTATTTCTCTTTTAACCCCTTGTAGCATAAGCTCTTTTGGTGTATATGCTAGTTTCTTGTTTCTTTTGTTTAGGTTGTTAAAGAACTCTTCATCAGTTTTATTATCTGTTCTTAGCTCATCTAGGCATAGATAAGATATCATAGTATCTAGACTTATATCTTTAGATAGGTTAGAGTCTAGTTTGTTTGTAGTGGTATTTATATCATAATAGAAGAAGTTATGATAGTCTAGTCCTCCGCTAGATAGTCTTCCTCCTATGATAGTTCTTTTTAGATCTATATTTATAAAAGATGAGTATATCTCTATAGGATAGTAGGTATATTCACTTGTTTTATTTGAATAAGGTTCATAAGATATATTCTTAACAGCATAAGTTTCATCAAATTTATTTGTGAAATACTTATGAAGTATTAGTTCATAAGATCTTTTTTGGTGTTCGTAAGATGAGCTATAGGCACTATCTACTAAAAATTTAAGTCCAGCTCTTGTTATATTAGATACTGTTGCCTTTCCAGCATTTTTTACAAATTCTGTACCTATTCTTAATGTTATAAGTTTTTTTGTGATATCTTTATAGTCTTTTGCTAATTTTTCTTGATGTTTTAGTTGATCTCTACCTTTTGCTTTTGCCTTTCGATCAAAATATGAAAAAAGGTAATCATTGCTTATTAGCTTTTGCATCCTAAAAAATTCACGTCTACTTAGAAGGTTAAAATTTTTTTTATCACTTGCACTAATTAACTTAAAAATAGGCTTTTCTTTTATTAGCGTGGCCAATCTAAGCTCTCCACCTGTTGCCATAAATATACCTTTGGCAACATTAAGAGGAGTAGCGTCTTTGCCTACATAAAACATTGTCCTTATGACGCTTTTCCATACAGTCTCACCGCATTTATCTATAAAAAAACCATAAAATGGAAATATATCGGATAATATATCGTTCATTATAGACTTTAATGAAAAATCTATCATATCCTTATACTCATCGTCATTTATCTGCTTTATATATTTTTTAAATTTCTCATCCTCTATACTACTCGTATCTATATTATTAGGATTACTAAGTTTCTTTTCAAGTTCTTTATATTCTTCGTCACTTAAAGAATTTTCTTTTTTGAATTTACTTGCAAATTTCTCATCGCTCATATCATATATGTCTAGAGTTGTTAGTTCTTCAAGTATCTTTTTTAACTCACTATATGTATCATCATCTAATATATGATCGTCATCAGCCACATGACTTTTTTCTATTGAGTCCACTATCTCCTCTATGCAGATGGCATCCTTTTGTCCTGCTTTCGCCTCTTTTTCTTTTTTAAAGAAATATATGGGTATTTTTGTTTCATCTTCTTTTAGATAATAGGTGTTTTTGGATAAAACTAGAAATGTTTCGCCATATAAATTTATGGCCTCACTCCCAAGATAAGACTCTGGTCTGATTAAGGAATTATCAAATATTTGTCTTAATATAAAATATCCCATCACTAATAAGAATACTTTTGTGGCTGGATAATAGTATTCTGTTTCTATTATAAATGCGCCATTAGACTCCTCTGACAATAATTGCATCATGCCTCTATCATCGATTGGTATTGAAGTTGGCTTACCTAAAGCATAAATAATACGATCTTGTTCCGTATTTGAATTCAAATTTAAAAAGAAGATTTTGAATTCCTCTATGTTTGCCTCTAAAAATTCTTCTTCTCTTTTAATTATCTCTTCCATGTCTTTGGCATTTTTAAAGTACTTATCTATATGACTTAAATAGGTATTGGCTTGCGTAAATTTAATGAAACGTTCCGAGCCATTAAAAATTTCTTTACCCATTGGTTTGTTAAATATAAAATTGTCTGAAATATAACTTTCAAATTTCTTGATTTTCTCTCTGCTAACCCTTGTAAATGGGCTTAGACTTAATAAATATAGGTCTTCATCATTTTGAGCATCTACTTGTATGGAGTACTGACTATAGTCTTTCGTGGCTTTTAGCTGCTTAGGGTCAGTCACTTTCTTGTTATCCACCCTATTTAGGCTGTCCATTATCTTATAGTTTAATACGTTTTGCAAAAGGTGCTCATTTAGTTTTGCATTTTCTCTCATAGGGGCATTTGAAATAATGAGATAGTTTTTAGAGGTACCGCTACTGTTATTTGTATTGTGAGTATCGTCCTTGGTAGTTAAGGATTTATCCCTTAAAAGATTCGCAAATTTTAAAGAATTGAAAAATGGGTACTGCATATAGACAAAATTTGCTCTATTTGCTATCACACACTCTTCTATCCTCTTAAGCAGACTCTCTTCAGCATTATCCTTATCATTTTTACATATTGATATATTATTTTTTTTATCTATATTTTCATATTTGCTTATCTTTGCTTCAAATAGGCTTTTTTCATCACCCTCTAATGAAAAATTAGAGCAAATTCCAATATACTCATCGTAATTACTTTTCGTCTTAGTGGCTGTTATATCAAACCCTGAAAAATCTATAAATGCCCCACTATTTTGATCATCATTTGTAAAAACCAGAATATTGTTAAACGATACTGTATTTAATAACCCTAATGTAAAACCAAACTTAGTAGCTAGTAAGCTCATAACCGGACTAGAAAAGGCATAAAATCCTCTTTTTTGAAGAAATTCACCTATATTTTTAGTGGCAGAAAGTGCATCTGGCACGGCAAGCAGTAGTGTTAGTGGCTTAAATGTAGCCCTTAAATCAGTTATATCAATAAGACTAAAAAAGAATTTAACTATCTCTTTTGCCATATAAATCTTGCCATCCTCTGAAGCCTTTTTAAGGTTCTCTTTGATTTCCTCAAAACCGTCTTTGATTGCTTCTATACTCTCTTCTTCTTTATCAAAATTTTCATGATTTAATATTATGGTTGCTTTTTTTATTAGCTCATCCCTTAGCCTATCCAATAAGGAGTTAATGTTTCGATCTATTTTTTTATAGTTGCTAACTAGTTCACTAGATGCTTCTTCAAAATTTTTAACCATATTGCCTTGTTCTCTAAAAATATTTGCAAGATTTACTAGTTCTTTAGTAAACTCTTCAATGATATCCTTTTCTTGACTAAGCACCTCCAATTTCATACTACTGTTTGCGACTTTTATTTCATCAGTTCTTTCAAAACCACGCTCATTCTTAAATAAACTAAACTTATCAAAATATTTATAAGTCTTTATGCTAACATTTTTACCCGCCTTTTTTTGATCATATAGCCTTGTAAATATCTTATTATATAAGGCATCTCCGTTTAATATATTTGTATTATAAAAATGGTTTAAATCACGGCAATAAAAGGTTATATTTTTATATCCTTCTCCATTTACGCCGACCTCAAAAAGTAGTTCTTCTATACTTCTAATAATTTTTGTATTATCTAATCTCAAGAACGATCCCTCTCTTTAAATTTATCAACTAACAAGCATTACAAAGCTAGTTGTGTTTATGTCATTTGTATAGCCACTATCTAGCCCTTTAGCTATCTCAAGCTCTATACTTTTAGCTCCAGTTGGAGACATAAAAACATAAGTGTAAGTATGTCTATTCTTTTCTATATTAGAACTATTAAATTCATCTAAACTGGCAAAAAAGCCTACCCCACTTTCCGGGCTATTTGCCTTTTTGTAGTTCTCTTTATCAAGAGAGCTAAAATTCTTTGGAACTACAAATATCAAATTCAGCTTATCCACTCCATATCTTAGTTTAAATTCTTTGATGTCATAACGCTTATCATCATAATTATCCGCTAAAAGAGCCTTTAAATTCTTATCCTCTACGTCTCTTCCCTCGTCTAAATTGAGTTTGATCTTGCTAAAGCCATTTTTATCTTCAAATTTTTTATCAAATAGATAATATGTAGTTACCAAAAGATTATCTATTTGAGAAGCAAAAGCTTTTATATGAAGTCTGATCAATGGCTTATTTAAATTTGGATTTTGTACGGCAAGGTTATTATTCTCAAACATAGGATTACTTAAACTATGCTCTAGTTTTAGTTTATTCTCTTTTTTTATGCACCTTAGCGAAGAGCCCGTGTTGCTTAGGCAGTTTGGCACTAGATCTTGCATTACAGCGTAGTGATCATTCATGCTTTTTAGACTAAGTGCTGATCTTGGTACATAAGCCACTATGACACATGGGATCCTAGCTGAGCACCCTACTATTGGTGAGTTTATAAAATCAACATCGAGTATCACGCCTTGATCGTCTGATCTTATGCTCCTGCCTGCCCTACTTTTTAAGATCACATGACCACCGTGTGGGCAAATGATAGTGTCATCCTCTATGACAGGGCATGAAGTCGCGGTGGATGAAATTTCTTTAGATTGATTATCTTTTTGTAAATTTTGCCTTTGATTTAAATTTGAAAGAGCCTCTTTAGTCTTTTTGCTCATTGGTTTTAGATCGATATTTAGACTCTTATTTAATAGTGAATAATTTAATATATTTGCTTGAGAATTTCTATAAGCAACATTTAGCCTTCCTATATCTTTATCCTCATCTCTTGGCTGATGAGTAAAATTTAGAGGTATATTCTCATCACTATTATATTTTTCGTCTTTAAAATAAAGTGGATAATCCTCCTCTTCATTGGCTTTAGACAAAAGGGCAGAGTTTAGATATATCCTTTGATTCATATTTTTACTATCTAGCTTAAATATCTCCTTTAATACCTCAACATCGACTATACTTTTATCTACTGCACTTACACTAAGAGTATCGTTGTTTTTATAAAAGATACTTCCCACGCTCTCATTCATAAGAGCTTTTATATCATCGGTTGCTACTTTATTGTTGTAAGCTACATCATCATTATTTTGAGCGGATTTATTATTAGCTATTACTATGGCTTCATCGCTAGAGCTTATATCCTTAGAGTCTATGCTAGCTAAAAAATTTTCATTTTCTTTTAGTTTTGCTAGATCCGCATATTTTAGATTTATTATGCTCTTTAGCATATCTATTCTATCTTTTACGAAGATGCTAGCCTCTGCTATATCTACTCTATTATCTCGTAGTATCGTTATATTTTTATAGATGTTTTTGCTATAAGAGAAGTATTTACCAAGCTCATTTACATCTATCTTTTTTTCAAATACAAATAAATTCAAAGCACAAATAGCCACTAGCATATCTATATCACCAGCTCTAGCATCACTTACTATCTTTGTCGCATCTAGTTTATCTAGATCATCTATATCTAGTATCTTTACTAGATGTGCTTCTTTGTTGCTATTTTTATCTATGTTGCTGCCTAAATTTTCTATTATATACCCGACCATATCTTGCTTAAAATTTTCATCACTAAATTTGCCATATTCATAAAAGAGATTTAAATAAGCATAAAAAATATATAAAGGCGTATCTAGCATAGAAGCATCGCTTATATCATCTATATTTACATCCAAATTTAACTTCGATCTTATGCATTTTAGTTTAAATTTAAGCGACTGGATATATTCATTTAGATAATCAAGTGCTTCAGCTATATCTTTGCCTTCTATCTTGGCTTCATTTTCTTTGTTTTCCAAGAGATAACACAACATATATAAAACCAAAACGCTCTCTTTTAAAAAATGAGATCTAATCAATATATTCACCAAGTGTCTATTCTCAGTATTTTCATACTTTACTTCGCCAGTTGTATCTATGCCTAGTTTATAACCTAGATCAGATATTACTGAAAAGGTAGGTTCTATCAAAACAGCTACATCTTTTGAAAAGCTATCTTCATCTCTATTGATACTTTGTTTAACGCTCTCTACGTGATGTATCTCTATGTCTATATCTTTTTCTTTGCTAGCTTTATTTATATTAGAGCTTACTTTTTTATCTGCAAGAGTCTTTTGAGCTTGTTCGTTATTTTTAACTACATCTACGTATTCATCTACACTGCTCTTATCATCTTTAAAGCCAAACATGCCTTTTATCTTATTAAAGACTGAGCCTACCATCTTTCCTATAAAGCCATCTTTGTCTATGACTCTTGCTATCCATCTTGCACCTTTTGCTATGGCTTTGGCTACAAAGCTAAGAAGCCTTAAGCTCCAAGTAAAAGCTGAAGCTAATATACCACCATAAATTCCTGGAGCGTTATAAGTATAAAGTTCTTTTACTCCGCTATCTTTGAAAGTTACTGCATATATTTGAGCTAGATGACCTCCTAATGAGTGACCTGATAGGATGATGTCTTTGGTGGTGTTATCTAAATTACTTAAGTTTTGACTATGAGAATTTATAGCTTCTTGCATAGAGGACTGAAGTGATTTTAAGGCAGATATTTGCATAAGTGCTCTTGATGTGATAGCCATAAAGGCATCATCCAAGAGATCATTTATTTTCATCTCTGTTCCTCTAAAACCTATTATATAGTTTGACTTAAGAGTGTCATAAAATATAGTTGAGCTAAAACCTGATTTTTGATTAGGTATGTGCTTTACTAGCTCATAGCGATTAACAAAAAGTTTTGTGCGAGGAGAGAGTTTATAAATTTCATCTTTTCCAACAAGTAATCTTTGCTCTTTTGTGTCTTTGTCATAGTAGATAAAATTTTTAACATCGTTATCTATTTTTATATCTTTTATTTCTCCATTTTTACCAACTGGCTTCTTAACTACTTTGTCAGCCATAAATCTAGCTTCTATACAAAGGGCATAAGCGGTAGGATCACCAAAATTCCTACCATTGTTTTTTGCTTTCTCAGAAAGCTCCTCTATTGTGTCACCCTTGATAACATCATCTGCATATCTCCAAATAGGCTTTTTTATTTCATCTTCTCTATAAGAATTTACAATATTTTCAGGGACATTATCTTTACCAAATTTATCATAAAGCTCATCAAGTCCATTTCTTTCATTCTCAAATACATTATGAAGCATTGCATAACTTGC